>NZ_JACLZK010000001.1:678088-1017132 GCF_014253065.1 Campylobacter massiliensis | reverse complement strand
ATCTCGGCTGCGGTGATTTTAGTGCGCATGCCGCCGGTGCCAAATTTACTACCCTCCGCGCCCGCAGCCGCTCTGATGCCGTCATCTAAATTTTCGACCAAATTTATAAATTTAGCGTCCGCAAAAACGCTTGGATTTTTGTCGTATAGCCCGTCGATATCGGTCAAAATCACGAGCAAATCAGCCTCGATTAGCCCCGCAACCAGCGCGCTTAGCGTGTCGTTGTCGCCGACTTTTACGCCCTTGATGCCCTCGCCCACGACGGGGTCGTTTTCATTGATGACGGGGATGATTTTTTTAGCGAGCAAGGAGCGTAGGACGCTGCGCATATTTAGGTAGCGGCGGCGGTCGCTAAAGTCGTCTTTGGTCAGCAGTAGCTGCGCGATCGTCTTGCCGTGCGCCCAAAATAAAATTTGATAAAGATGTATGAGCGAAACCTGCCCGATGGCCGCCAGAGCTTGCTTTTCGACGATGGATTTTGGCTTGTGCGCGAGTTTCATCTGCCCCATGCCCGCACCCACGGCGCCCGAGGTTACGAAGACCACTTCTGCGTTTTCGTTTAGTTCGCTTAAATTTGCCACGATTTGTTTGATTTTATCCTCGTTTAGCGAACCGTCCGCGTTTGCTAGCGTCGAGGTGCCGACCTTTACGACGATGCGTTTTACGCCGCCTAGAAGCTCTTTTCTGTCCATTTTACCGCTCCGAAATTTTTGAAAATTATACCCAAAACGGCTTATTTTAAATTTTATGTTTTTGTAGCCCTACAGTAATATTAATTTAAATTTCATCATACTAGGCTATAATGACGAGGTTAAATTTACCTTCTCAAAAAGGAGCTTTTATGAAATTTCTACTCGGCTTTTTACTAGCGCTTAGCCTAGCGTTTGGCGGCGAGTTTAGCGTCAAAGATATGCGCGGCGCGGAGATCAAGATCGCCTCCCCGCTTGAAAGAGTCGCTACGATCGACGACGGGTTCGTCGAGAGCGTCATGACGCATCTTGGCGTGATCGATAAGGTCAAGCTCATCGGCTCGTGGTCTATGAAGCGAGATTACAAATACGACTTCACCACAAAAGCGGGCGAAAACTACACACTTCGCGGGTGGAACGTCATGAAGTATCTGCACCCGTGGCTAAATGACCTGCCATGCGTAAATTCTCCGCAAGGAAACGTCATAAATTTTGAAGCCTTGGCGAACGAAAACCCGCAGCTAGTGATCCTTCGTATCGGAGACTGCACGCTACGCGGCTCAAATAAAGACGCCGTGGAAAAAACGATCGCGACTATCGAGGCGCTAGGAATTCCGCTTGTGGTGATCTATGCTCCAAGAGGTGCTGAAATCGCAACTATGCAAGAGGAGATGCGGGTGCTAGGAGAGATATTTGGGCAGAAGGACAAGGCCCTAAAGCTCTTTGAATACCTCGACAAAACGCAAAAACTCGTGCAGGAGCGCACGGCAAATTTAAAAGACGACGAGAAGGTCAGCATGCTCTACATGGGGCTTAATCCAAATATCCGCAAAAACGGCGGCGTGGCGAGCGCTTACGGCGTAAATACCCCCGAATCCTTCATCATCGAAAAGATCGCGGGCGCTAAAAACGCCTTTAGAGGCGACGGCTCAAACGTGATTCTAAGCACCGAGCAGCTTTACGCGATAGATCCCGACGTCATCGTGCTACCGACCTCAAACGGCTACCACCCTGCAAGCGAGCTTTTAAATTCAGCAGATTTTGAAAAGCTAGAGGAGTTAAAAGCGATCAAAAACAAGCGCGTTTACGCCATGCCGTGGTCGCCGATGAACTGCGCGCGCCGCGTGGAGTATCCGATAGATATCCTCATAATCGCAAAAGCGGCCTATCCGCAGCTCTTTTCGGATATCAAGGTTCATAAATTCGTCATCGACTTTTACAAAGACGTTTACGGCGTGAGCGAGGAGCAGGCAAAGGCGCTTAGAAGCGAGCAAATTTTAGACTGGACGGTAGAGTATGACTTTTAAGCCCGGCGCTTTTAAGTCAAATTTACTATTTTTATTCGTTCTTTTGGGCGCGCTTTTGCTCTGCATGATCGCCGCGCTCATGCTCGGGGATTATAAAATTTCGATCGCTAAAATTTTAGACGTTTTAAATTTGAAAATTTTTGACATCCCCGCCGCAGGCATCTCTAAGATGGATCAAACCGTCATCTTTGAAATCAGAATGCCTAGAATTTTAACCGCCGTGATAGTGGGCTTCGCGCTTTCAAACGCGGGCGCGATATATCAGGCCTGCTTTAAAAACCCGCTTGTGGAGCCTTTTATACTGGGAGCTAGCTCGGGAGCGGCCCTGGGTGCGGCGCTAGCGATACTGTTTTCCGGCATATTTTTTAATATCGCTTTAAGCGCGTTTGCTTTTTCGTTTTTTGCGGTGTTTTTATCCTATACGCTCGCAAAAAACGGCGGCATAGTGCCTGTGGTGGGACTTATCCTGTCGGGCGTCATCGTAAGCTCGATATTTTCGGCGTGCGTATCGATCGTAAAATATGTCAGCGAGGACGCGCAGCTAAGAGAGATTACATTTTGGATGATGGGCGGGCTGTACTACTCCAAATGGCAAAGCCTAGGCGAGATCGCCTCGGTCACGGGAGTTTGCTTTTTGGCGCTTTGCACGCTTGCGTGGAAGTTAAATTTACTAAGCCTAGGCGACGATCAGGCAAGAAGCCTCGGCATAAACCCCGAAAAATACAAGCTTATCTTTATAACGATCGCTACCTTGATGACCGCCGTGTGCGTGGCAAATGTGGGCATCATCGCGTGGATCGGGCTTATAATGCCTCACGTAGCGCGCCTCATAAGCGGACCTGATAACAGATGGGTGCTGCCGCTATCGGGGCTCATAGGAGCGCTCTATCTGCTCGTATGTGACACGCTCGCGCGCACGGTAGCGATGGCCGAGATTCCCGTGGGCATCATAACCTCTTTGGTGGGCGCACCCTTTCTCATCGCGCTTTTAAGAAGCAAGGCAAAGGAGCTGCTAAAATGATACTGCAAACGAAAAATTTATCCTTTAGCTACGGCGGATTTGGGCTCGAAGACGTAAGCATCGAGATCAAAAGAGGCAGTATATGCGGGCTTTTGGGCACTAACGGCAGCGGCAAGAGCACGTTTTTTAACTGCTGTATGAAATTTCTAAGTATCAAAGGCGGTGAAATTTACGTTGATTCGCAAAACACGAAGCACAAAAGCCCCGCGTGGATGGCTAAAAACATCGCGTACGTCGCGCAGCATACCGAGCTGCATTTTCCGTTTTTCGTACGAGACATCGTCCTGATGGGGCGCTCCACGCACGTAAAGAGCCTGTTTGGCTTTAGCAAAGAGGACAAAAGGGCGGTGAGCGAAGCGATGGAGTTTATCGGTATCTCGCATCTAGCGGATAAAAAGATGAACGAGCTTAGCGGCGGGCAGCGGCAGCTAGTTTTTATCGCTAGGGCGCTTGCGCAGGATACGCCGCTCATACTGCTTGACGAGCCCACGTCCGCGCTTGATTTTAAAAACCAAATCACGCTTTGGAAAATTTTAAAAAAGATCGCTGCGGGCGGCAAGACGATCGTCATCTGCACGCACGAGCCAAACCACATCCTTTGGTTTTGCGACGAAGTGATAGTCTTCCGCGATGGGCGGATCGTCTCAAAAGGTAGCGTCGCGCAGGTCTTAAACGACGAACTGCTGGCTAAAATTTACGGCGACGTCTGCACCTTTGAAAGGCTCGCGCAAAAAGAGGTGATCCTGCCTAAGCTTTAGCTACTCCTCCAAACTATACCCGATACTGCGCACGGTTTTGATTAGCTCAAAGGGTAGTTTCGCACGTAGTTGGCGCACGAGCGAGCGCAGGCGATCGGACGAGACCTCTTCGTCCTTATAGATACTCCACTCAAGCTCTTGGATCGTTACTACGTGCGGGGCGTTTTTAGCTAAAATTTCTAAAAACAATCCCTCTTTTTTGCCGAGCATTATATTTGTGCCGTTTATGTGCAGCGTGAGACTGTTTTTGTCGTAGATAGCGCCGTTTTTTAGCTCAAATTTGCTTCCGAGCAAAATTCGGCAGTTTCTAAATACCCGAAACAAAAACTCCTCCGGCAAAAACGGCTTAACCATAAAATCGTCGTATTTGGCGTAGTAAATTTTCTTATAAAGCGCTGGTATTGCCTTGTCTACAAGGATCATAACGGGAGTTAGGCTCCCGTTATCTCGCAGAAATTTGACTGACTCGAAATTCGCCAGATCCTTCGTCTTTACGTCGATAACGTAAAAGATGTAGCGGTTGCCGTTGTAGTAATCCTCTTTTAGCTCGCTTAAATTTTCAAAGCGAACTATGCGGATGTTAAAGCGGTAAAGCGCGGCGTTGAGATTTATTTGCATCTGGGCGTCGTCGCTAACGAGCAAAATTTTCTTCATTTTAGCCTACTTTTTGGTGGCATTGTCTTCTTTGTTTCCCACCTTCGCCCCTACATAATCCTCCCCAAAATATGCCTTCTTTATCTCTTCTTTTTTGATTGCGGCTTTCTTTTCGTAGATTTTGTATTCAGGCTTCCAGTAGTTTAGCATATTGTTTAGCCCGCTGTGGCCTACCTCGGCGTGACAGCTAGCGCAGGTTAGTTGCTTATCCGTATTTAGCAAGCTTTGATAGTGAGCGTGCATCTTTTGGGCTTGGGCTGAGGTTAGCTTATTATCCACCAAATTCGTATGGCAGCTAACGCAACCGTTATCAAATACGAAGTGCTCTCTTTTCTCTCTGTTTTTATGCCAGTCTATAGCCTCCGGATCTTTAAAGAAATGAATATATCCCTCCATTAGTCCGTTTCTGGCTTTAACTAAGACGTATTTAGCTAGGTTATCATGAGGTATGTGGCAGTCTACGCATTTAGCCCTTACTCCGCTTTTGCCTTTGCCGCTGTGAACGTCGTTACTATAAGCTATAACCATAGGATCCATCTCGTGGCACACTACGCAAAACTTCTCTCCGCTAGTTTCTTCTAGGGCGTAATGCACGGGAAGTACGACTAAAAATCCTATAATGCCGCTTACTAATATAATAAGCGCTAGTACTTTCTTTGAAATTTTCATGGCGTTACCCCCATCCATTGCGGAACTTCGTGTTCGTGGCACTCCGTGCACATATTGGTTGATTTTTTATGCTCGTTGTGGCACTCGTCGCAGTATAGCGTAGGGCCGTCGTGAACCGAGTTGTGGGGATTTGCTTTTAGCAGATCCATGTATTCTAGTCTTTTAGCTATCTTTTTCTTGTCGCCGTGACAGGATATACAGCCTTTATCGCCAATAGATTTAAATTTACTAGCGTCGTTTCCTTGTCCTTCGTGACAATCAAGACAGGTGAAGCTTAGCTTTTCGTGGTGAGGCTTTAAAGGGTGTTTGGCTCGCAGCTCGTCGGTGACGTTAAGATCAGTTAAAGACGTTATCTTTGCACCTAAGGCTTCTGCGCTAAATGCAAAAGAGCATAGTAGCATAGACGCGCACAAGGCGAGAAACGCTTTATGTTTCATGCGAATTCCTTTCTGTGAGGTGTCGGCTAAAGAGATGCGGTCTCTTTAGCTTTTTCTTTTTTAAATTTCTTCATCGTTAAAACTCTTTTTAACTCAAATTCGGCGGTTAAATTTGAGGGGCAAATTTGGTATTTAATTTTCATAGCACGTTATACACGGCAACTTTAAATTTGTCTTTTCTTGTTAAGGGGTAAGGGGCTTGAATTACATTTCAGCTTTACTTTGCAGCTTACTTTATTCTTTCTTTGGGAGAGGAAGGGGGTTCTACTTACGAAGCGTCGCCCCTTCCTCTCCCAAGCCCTCTCTAACCCCACTGCACGTGAGCTGTTGCTGCACTGCGTGCAGGTTTAAATTTGGCGCTACCACACATCAAATTTGCCATCAAATTTAACGAAATATCGCAAGCCGAATTTGGCCTGTGATACAAAATTAAAACGGATTATCGCGAGATGATTTTAAATGTTTTGAAGTAAATTTCGTCCCAAGACTAGACATATAGTCTGTCGCAGGGCGAAATTTACGAAATCATTTAAAAGCGCTCGCGAGAACTTCGTTTTACCAAATTTAGGCTAGATTTTTTCTCCGGCTATCATTCCGAAAACTATACAATCGGTTATCGCAACCGTGCCAAGCCTGCTCGCGCCGTGCGTACCGCCTGTGATCTCGCCCGCAGCAAAGAGGCCGGGGATCGGTTTGTTTGTCTTACTTGAGATGACCTCGGCTTTGGCATTGATCTTTAGGCCGCCCATGGTGTGATGAGGCTTCGGCGATAGGCGGATGACGTAGAACGGTCCAGCTTCGTTGATCTCGCTAAGCGCGCTTTCTTGTTTGCCAAATTCGTCTTTTTTAGCCTTGACGCCTTCGTTATATTTTTTGACGGTTTCTTTTAGCGCGTCGGCAGGTACGCCGTATTTTTTAGCGATATCATCGAGCGTAGCGCACTCGCCAACTATCTTGCCGCTACCCATGCCTTTTTGGATGATCTCTTCGCTTAGGTCTTTAAACGCCATTTTAGTGTCGGCGAAAGTTATCGGGTACGCGCCCGGTTTTTCACGTAAAATTTTAAACTCGGCGTCCGCGCGGGTTTTGCGGTCGGCTAGCTCGTTCATAAAGCGCTTGCCGGTGCGAATATCGACCGCGATGCCGTATTTGAAGGTGCCTTGCTGCGTCAAAATCGGAGCGGTGCCAAAGCCCTTTTCGTCCGGGCTCGCCCACGGACCAAACTGGATCCAGTCTACTTGCACCGGATACGCGCCGATTTCAAATGCTTTTAGTAGCGCGCCCGCGGTCGCTCCCGGGTGGTTCGTGCTATCCACGTCGTCCGGAATCCTAGGATCTTGAAGCTTTCTAAACGCCTTATCGCGGCAAAATCCGCCGGCTGCCAAAACTATGCCTTTGTTTGCCTTTAACGTTTTTTTCGTGCCGCTCGTGTTTTCTAGGTCGTCGCTGTAAAGCTTATCGTCGAATCTATACTCTTCTCTGATCGTTACGCCCACGACGCGGCCGCTGTCGTCTAGCACGAAGTCGTCAAATTTGGCGCGGCGGCGAAGCTCGCAGCCTTTGTCTTTTAGCGCTTCGAATTTTTCAAGCATCGGCTGGATATAGCCTGAACCCGAGTCGTTTGTAGTTAGTAGCGAGCGAGCGACCGTGTGACCGCCAAAGTGCGCGCAGTGCTCTTTAAACTGAACGCCGTTTTCAACAAGGAAGTTATACGCGTCCATACCGCGATCGACTAATGTCTCCAAAAGCTCGGTGTGGTTGATGCCAAGACCGGCTTTTAGACAGTCGGCAATGAATAGCTCTTTGCTATCTTTGATGTTGGTTTTTGCTTGCACTGGGTTGTTTGCGACCGCCATGCCGCCGCCGTTGATTACGGAGTTGCCGCCGATGCGACCCATTTTTTCAAGGATTAGCACCTTGCTGCCTTTTTGTGCCGCTTTTAAGCCTGCCGCAAGTCCCGCAAAGCCCGAGCCGATGATGATCACGTCCCACTCTTCGTCAAATTTGACGTCTTTTGCGTTTAACGCGCTTGCTTGCGCATTTACCGCGCCTAGCGCGAGCGCGCCCGCACCAGCCATACCTAGCTTTAACAAGTCGCGTCTTGACATTTGCTCTTGCATACATTCTCCTTTGAATGAAATATCATGATGGCATTATAATTATATTATCATGAGTTTGCTATGAGTTTTATTAAAAATTTACTCTACCAAAGTTATCCCTAAATTTAGGGGATTTAGTGTAAATTTGACTGCGGATAGACGGTTTTATGAGATTTTATTTTTAAGATTTATCAAGACTTTTCTATTAAAATCTAATCTTTATATGTTTTTATTTTGGGATCGCCGAGCAGGGTCAAATTTGGCGAAATAGGATCGCGTTCAAATTTTGCTTTTTACGAAAAATCGCAAAATTTAAGCTAATTTCAATATTATTTTGGGTAAATTTCTATTTTTCGGTCCCGTAGCTCAGTTGGTAGAGCACTACCTTGACATGGTAGTGGTCGATGGTTCGAGTCCATTCGGGGCCACCATTTATCCCTATTTTCACCTATTCTTAATATTTATTTCGTTTTAGTTTTCCCCGATAAATACCCTATAAAAGGCACTTTTATACGCATTTAGGTGTTTTTTAATTTTACTCAAATATAATTCGTTGTAGTTTTAAAAGGTAAGAAATTAGGTAAGAAATATTTATTAGGTAAGAAGTCGATAAAATGGCTAATGTTTCAAGAAACTATTTAACAGATCGGGATATAAGAAAACTTGACCCAAAAGACAAAGAGTATATTAAGGCCGTAGGAGCTCCGAAAGAACTATACGTCTCCATTAACCCAAGCGGTCTTAAAAGTTTTTTCATTAGGCTAAAAGATAAGAAACGAAAAAAACTAAAAGACTTTAGACCTGGCATTTATAGCGTAGAAGAGGCAAGAAAAGACGCATTAGGTATATTGAATAACCTAGAGCAGGGCAAGAGCTTAGAAAGTCTTGATCGCAAAAGCAGTAAGTATATTTTTGGCAATTTAGCCAATGAGTGGCTAAATCAAAAAAAAGCTATAACCCTTGAAAGTTACTATGTAAAAATCAAAAGCCGCTTAGATACGTATATACTACCCTCGCTATCTACCAAAGACGTAAAAGATATAAAGGCGTCGGACTTAAAATCTTTATTAACGCCGATCTTTAATCCCAACAACCCCAACAAATCAAGACTCGAGACGATCCATAGAATAATAGGATATTTGAAAGATATTTTTAAAACGCCTTGTAGAGACGGTTATATTTCTCTTGATCCGACGCAGTATTTGAGTGAAGATTTTCCAACGGCTAGATTGTTTAATAAGAAAAATGGAATTGACACGAGGCATCCTGCGCCAATAGATGACGATTTAATAAAAGAGTTTATCCAAGATTTAAAAAACAATAACACCGTTGAGCTTAATACAAAGCGGGCTATCTACCTGCAAATACTTACAGGCAATAGAGCCGGGAATACGGCGGAGGCCAAATGGGAAGATATTGATATGGAAAACGGGATTTGGACCATACGACCTATTGAAATGAAAATGAGAGAAACCCACCATGTATTTTTGAACACTTATGCCCTTAAAATTTTAGAAGAGCAGTTTAGGTATAGTCAGAATAGTATATATGTTTTTCCTAGTATACAAGCGGAAACGGGTCATATTGCAAGCGGAACTATAAATAAAGCGATAAAGAATATGGGGCACAAAAATAAATACAAAGGGCTAGCAACGGCGCATGGCTTTAGATCGACGTTTAGGACGATTTGCACTTTAAACAAGGCGGATTTGCTGAAGCATGGCGTAACGGAAGAGGCGATCGAGGCTAGTCTAGCGCACAAAGAAAAAAATCAAATAAAAGAACACTACCAGCGCAAGATGGCAAAAGACGATGTGAGAGCCAAGCTGATGCAGTGGTATGGCGATCACCTTAACAGTATAGAAAATTTAGGAATTTAAAGGAGCCAATATGCAAGAGCAAGAATATTCCGAACTTCTCAATGAAACAAAGCGTGGATTAAAGACGGGTGAAAATTTAGCAGTAAAAGCTATCCAAAAAACTACATCTGCCATCTCTGGCAGTAATTTTGCATTTAGTAAGAATATAGAGGAAAAGCTGAGTGAAGCCTACGGCAATCTCACAGAGCAAGACGTTATGCTGCTATCTTCAAAGGGCATAGTCTGGCCAGTCTCTATTTTGTTATCAATGTTTTTGCAAGATTTTATCAGTCTTAAACAAGCCCAAGTCCAAGCGAAACTCAATGGGAATAAAATAAAAAAAGAGATGAAGAGAATATCTGAAATTTTTGCCGAAACCAAAAAGATTTTAGAGAAATACTCAAAAATAGACGATGACGAGGATGAAAAAATTAAGGCAACCCATAAGAACGAATGGCCATCTTCAATTATGACAATGATAGATAGGCGTTTCGAAAAAACAAACAAGCCGCATGTGAGAAAATTGATACCAAGAAGAATAAATGAAATGTCGGACCAGCTTATATCAGATTTAGAGGAAGCCGAAAAAGTAATAACTACTAGCACTAGATACAGTGGCGATATTAAAGTCTCTATCCCTCCACTTGTAGAGCTTCAAGATATTAAAATGGAATACAAGGAAATACAAACGGAGCGTGATCTAAAAAATCATTACAGAGATATACTGTTAAAAATATCCGAAGAATACAAACTACCTATAAGGGTTATTACTCGCAATGAGTTACTAAACGCTATCTGTGATTTTATAAAAACTAAGAAACTTATACCAAAGCAATAAATGACAAAATAAAATAAGTTTTTATATTTTTCCCAAACTAACTTGTCTTTTAAGTAAAAATAATATAAAATACTCCAAATCAAAATTAAAAGAGGAGTATTTACAATGTTAGTCGCTTCAAACAATACAAACACCACACCACTACCAACATTACAAAGTTTAGCCGATGAATGGATGACCCCTGAGCAATTAGAGGCAGAAATCGGCTTAAACATACCAACCCAAGAGCGTATGCGCATGAGGAAACGACAGCTAAGCGATAAAAACCCATTACCGTTTAGTAAATTTGGCAGAGTGATACGATACAGTAGAAAAAGAATTAATGAGTGGCTATTAAATAACGAACAAAAGGGATAAATCCTTGTCTAGCTTTTTAAGGGCAAGACAAGGGTTTATAATGATAAGTGAGACGATTATTATACCCTTTGCCCATAAAAAGTCAAGAAAACCCTAATCTAATCTCTTAAAAAGGATAGACTATGAGACATTATGGAAACGGTAGCCGGGCCAACGAATATAGGCTAGGGATAGACAGCGAAAAAGAAATCAAAGAAGCCAAAGAATTCTTGCGGCAAAGAGAGCTGGAGCTAAGAGCGGCAAAGGAGCGAGAGAAAAGAGAAGCTAGAGCCCGCGAGCTAGCCAAGCTTGAAGCCGAGCTGCGCGATTTGATAGGAGCTTGATATGGATGCTTTACAAGCTCAAAGGCAAAGGCTAGCAAAAGCCCTACAAAACGATAAAAAAGGCGTATTTAGTAAAATTTACAAATCTTACGATAGACGCTTTTTTGACAGTTTCGGCGGGCTTAATACCCTGATAGACTTTTTGGGGATAAATACCAAAAACAAAATCACCCTGATACTGCAAAACGACAAAGGTCATTTTATGCGCGTTTTGGACTATGCTAATTGCGAGTTATACAACGAGATTTACTCGCAAAGCGATCCGTTTAGAAGCGGAAACGCCAATATCTGCATCCAAAAGACAACTGGTAGACGTGTATTGATGGTAAGCGGAGCCTATCAGGATGCGCCGTTATTCGAGATTTTAGGCTTTGATTATCTATGTTTCAAAGATGAATTCGAATTTAGCGCAGGAGTTAAATTTACTGAAGCCCTAAAAGCCTATCAGGGCAAAAAGATTATATTTTTCGATAGACGCTCAAACGAAACGACTAAGGAAATTTTGCAGAAAGAGTTGAATGCCGACGTGCGGTTAATAGGCTCGTATTTTTACGAGTTTATAAGGTTTAGTGCCAACGATAACAAGCACTATGAGAACAAATTTAAAAATATACTAGATCGATTAATAAAGGAGAATTAGTATGTCATTTGCGGATAGATACGAACCTGAAATAAAAACCTCGCCTAGCCAAGAAGCGCGGGATGCTAGGCGAAAGGACTTCAACTATGAGAACGAGGAGATTGTACCCAAAGAAACTAAACCTAGCAAGAAAGAGCGAGAAAAAATTACATTTGCTAGCTTACAAAAATTTAAAATTACTCCCGAAAAAATACAAGAATATACGCCAGAGTGGCTAGTGGACGGCTTTTTGGTAAAACGAACGCTAGTTAATATTTACGCTAGAGGCGGAGCAGGCAAAAGCTATTTTGTATTAAACCTTTGTAAATGGCTATTAGAAAAAGATAAGGTTAAAAGAATTTTATACATAGACGGCGACAACGGCTTGGGCGTATTCTCGCGCAGGAAGCTAGATATTACGCTAATGGATGAGCCTTACAAAAGCAGATTAGTTTACGTAAGCGGACTTGTAAGAAGTCAAGACGGCGAATATCTAGACAAAAGGCATCTAATAAGCGATTTGGCATGCGATGTGGATAATTATGCCGGCAAGCTTGACGATACGTTGATAGTAATAGATAGTATAAGAGATTTTATCGGCGGGGATATGGCGAAAGATAATATCGTTATCCCGGTGTTGGACGATCTAAAAAAGCTTAGGGAAAACGGAGCTACTATCATATTTTTACATCATCAGCCAAAGCAGCCCAGCAACCCCGATGAGAATAACCAAGCCTATAAGGGCGCGACAGCTTTTAGCGATAGCGTAGACGAAGCTTGGTATTTTGCAAATAGAACCAAAGACGAGCACGGCGGGAATAAATTAGTAGTTACGCTCGAGCCGCAAAAAAGGCGAGACGATACGAAACATCAAGCCTTTGTAGTCGATTTATCGGACGCCGCGATGGAAAATTTAACTCAAGCCGACTATTGGGATTATGCGCTAAACGATAAACAGCAGGCTGCGCTAGATTATGCGCTGGAGGTTATCGCAGAAAATCCGCAGGGAATAATACAAGGGAAGCTAGCTAGCGCGATCTACGCTAGAGCCAAAGAGGACGAGAGGGAAGTGGTGGGTAAAAATTTATTATGGGAGCTCTTGAAAAAATACGATAAAGCTTTATTTAACATCCGCAAAGAGCCCGGCAAAAATCGTAGCATATACGAACCGTTAGCAGGCGCTCAAAAGTCGAACGAATACGGAGCGGCTGAAATAGTAGAATTTAAAGAATAATATCTCCCAAATTTAGTTTTTTAGTGTTTTTTAATAGGCGCTAAAAAACTAAATATTTTTAAAACCCCCTAAAATACGCTATTTTATCGACATGTTTTTTTAGTTTTTTAGTTTTTTATCCGTATGCGCGTATAGAGTAAAAAACAGAGTAAAAAACTAGAAGCCAAAAGTAAACAAGCTAAAAAGCATCTAACATACATATACGTAAAAAACTAAAAAATAGACGTGCAAAGCCCCTAAAATAGGATATTTTAGTTTTTTAATACGCAATAAAAAACTGTAAAAAACAGAGTAAAAAACCAAAAACTTGACGAAGTATTTTAGGGAGAGCGACTAGTAATTAGATCCGCACTGCATGTAGGGTAATTTTGCAGACGTTAAGCTAGATAGTCATTTAGAAGTTAGAAAAAGTCAAGGTATAAATTTGATATGCAGGTCGTTTAACTCTTCCGCCGTAACGTGCTTAAGATCGCTAAGGCGTATTTCATAGCCTCTTTGATACATCTCTTTCACGCTTTTAAGCTCGGCATCGCGCAAAGCGCTATTTTTGGACATATTTTTGTAAATTCTATAAGCTACAAACATAACGAACAAAAAAACAAATACGCTAGCGTTTTGCGGGAAGTAAAACATCAAATATCCTTTTGTTTATCAAATTCCGTTTTTACGACATCATAGAAGTTTTTAAATTTGTAGTTTTGTATCCAGCTATCGACCCAAGCCGGAATAGGTCTATTTTCATCATTCCAATTATTTACTGTCATATAAGAAATTCCACACATGTCGGCAAATTCTTTTTTGGTTATATTCAGTTTTTTTAATTCTTCACTAAAATTCTCTTTATTCATTTCTTGAACTCCATATCTCATTTAGTTGTATTATTTTATAGAATTATTGCTAAAAGTTGTATTAAGTATTGACTTATATCGTAAAATGTTGTATAATTAAATTATAAATACAACAAAATACTTTTAAAGGAGCCCAAATGACACTAAGTTTTGACGATGCATTCGACGTAGAGAATGAATTACCCGATGCGCTTTGCGCAATAGCATACCTCGTAGAGGCTTTGCCGCATTATCAGAAAGCCGTAGGAACAAACGAGAAAGCGGAGCAGAACGTAAATTATTTTCTATCGACGCTAATAGGCGGAGCTGCAATAGCTACCCAAGGCTACATTGACGAGAAAATGAAAGGAGCAAAGAAATGATTTTAGCCCATACCGACGCCCACATCACAGAGTTAGAGGAGCAAGTTAGATTTTTAAAAGATAGATTTGAAAGCCTGAAAAGAGCCGTAAGGGCTACACATTTAGGTTTTAAAACTATCGACGAACTAGCAGATGAAGCCCACGCGCTCAACCAGGGCATTTTTTGGGATTATGTAGAAAATGTGGAGCTGGATAGCAAAAACCAAGAACAAAAAAAAGGAGAAAAAGAAATGATTTTATTTGCGCCAAAAGACGACAGCAAAGAGGGCTTTAATAAGCTCCTTGTGGAAAGAGCGGGCGGAGCTGATAACTTAACGCATAAAGCCATTTACGACGCAGCATACGGGCTTTATTGCTCGCTAGCTTGCGTAACCGACAAAAAAGAAGCTTTGAGCGTTATGGTGGGAGCTTTGAACGACGAGCTAAAAGAGCTAAGGCTACAGCTCAAAGAAACCAAAGAGGAAAAAAGCGAGTTATTGGAGGAGTATCATAAAGCGTGCGATAAGCTATACGAATTTGAATTACAGAGGATGAGCGAAACCGAGCGCGCCGAGTGCGAGGAAATGGAAAAACTATTACAAGGAGATTAATGATGAAAAATATGAATGCTTTTTACGAAGCTAGCAGGGTGGCTTTATCAAAGAATAACCCGCAAATTTTTAACCCTAGGCGTATGGACGAAGAGGGGCGGTTAATTATCCGGATAGACGAGAATAAAGTAGAGCGCGAGCTAGCCTCTATTTTTGACGGAGATAGACCCGAATACTTAAAGGAGTTTTGTCTACAGACGTTAGAGTTTGTCGAGGTGCTAGAGGTCAATAAAAGATATTACGATTTTTTTCTAAGCGACAAAGAGGACACGGATGAACTAACCAACGAGGATAGAACATTCATAAGCGAGATGATAGAAACGATCGGCATAACGCAGGCGAGCCTAAAAAGCTTTTTGGATAAATGGGCAAATCCTTGGGCAAACGTGCCCGACGTTGAGGAACAACGCAGATATTTAGATGAGTTTTTGAAAAAGCAGATCGATTAAGTTTATCAAAGGGGGCGAATTTGCCCTCTTGAATAAGCCTAATTCTAAACGAACGACCCTACCGGCTTTGTAGATATGGGAAGCGCACTAGGGAAGCGATATTGTCCTAGCTAGGATCAGCCCTGATACAGGGTTTTAAAATAAGAGGTTAGATTAGGGTTTAAAATACCCTAATCTACTTTTCAATACTTAATATAATGCCTATATATAGAGATTTTATTATATTTAGTATTGAAAACTTTACAATAAAAAGATATAATAAGCTTTATGATAACCGTGCTTTTTACTAATCAGCCCTGCCGGACCTGCGACGAAGTCGTGCAAGATAAATCTATGCTATGGCTTAACGAAAACGGGAAAAGAGTTATGGGCATACATATAAAATTCGTAGCCGCCATCATTAAAGACGGCGAGATCGTGGAATATCCAAATATCAGGAAGCTAGGAGATGAAGACGATTTTTAACTTTTTCAAAAGAAAACCCAAGCCGCAAGAATTTAGCCTGATCGCTAACCAAAACGCATTTGGAGCATTCGGCGGCGATGCATACTCAAGCGACATTTACAGAGGGGCGATCGATGCGATAGCAAGAAACGCTGCAAAACTCAAAGGCTCGCACGTCATCAAAGACGAGCTAAACAAGCAGGCCGTAAGCAACATTAACTACTTACTCCAAATTCAGCCAAATGAACTAATGAACGCTTACGATTTTTTGTATAAGGTGGTAACTCGCCTTTATATTCATAATAACGCCTTTATCTTGATAGACGAGGACGAAACGGGCATCAAAGGCTTTTATCCTATCGATGCGACCAATGCGGCATTTTTGCAGGACGGACGCGGAGAGCTTTATATTAGGTTTATCGCTAAAGACGGGGAGTTAATCCAAAAATACAAAAATATCATTCACCTAAGACGCCATTTTAACGGCTCTAAATATTTCGGCGACAGCAACGATGCGATCAACAATACCTTAGATTTGGCCCATACTCAAAACGAGGGGCTAAATACCGCCATAAAAGCCGGGGCTAATATCAGAGGCATTATGAAATACGAGCAGGTGCTACCCGATGCCGAAATGACAAAGATGCGCGAGCGGTTTATAAAAGACTTTTTAGGCGTGTCTAATAACGGCGGCGTAGTAATAACAGACGCCAAAAGCTCGTTTCTACCGATCGAGAGTAAGCCCGTAAGCATAGACGATAAACAGCTAGCAGCGATAAAAAATAAAATTTACGACTATTTGGGTATTAGCGAAAATATCGTAAAGAGTAATTATAACGAGAACGAATGGGGAGCTTTTTACGAAAGCGTAATAGAGCCCTTGGCCGTGCAGATGAGCTTAGAATTTACTAGAAAGATTTTCACCCAAAGAGAGATTAAATTTAAAAACTATATTACATTTGAGAGCGGCAGACTTCAATTTTCAAGCAATGCCACTAAAATAAATTTAATTTCCGAGCTTATGCCCTACGGACTGCTTAGTATAAATCAGGCATTAGAAATTTTAAATCTGCCAGCCGTGCAAGACGGAGACAAAAGACTTCAAACGCTTAACGTAGTAGATGCAGACAAAGCTAATAAATATCAGGTAGGAGAGTAAAAATGAAAGAAATCAGAAGTTGCGAGATTAAGGCGAGCGAAGACATGATACTAACGGGCTTGCCGATAGTCTTTAACCAAACGGCCACCATAAACGATAGCGGACTAAGCTACAACGAGGTTATATTGCCTACCGCGCTTGATGGGTGCGATCTAAGCGACACGAGGCTTTTATACAACCACGATAATTCAAAAGTGCCGCTAGCAAGAACTCCAAAAACGATGAAATTTAATAAAAGCTCGGCAGGGCTTGAAATGATAGCTACTTTACCCGATACGGCGGAAGCCAAATCGATATACGCCGCTGTAAAGCGCGGAGACTTAACGGCAATGAGTTTCGGCTTTAAAGTGAGCGAGGGCGGAGACAGCTACGACAGAGCGAGCAATACCCGAACTATTCATAAGATAGACAAGGTATATGAGGTTAGCGTAACGCCATATCCTGCATACAGCGCGACAAGCGTAGAGGCTAGGAGTAGGATAAACGCTTTTAACGACGACGAGCGGACAAAAAAGCTTATCGAACTAAACAACATAATTTTACACTAAAGGAAAAACGATGAAATTTAATACCGTGGCGGAAGCCTTTAACCACTACAAAACAAAAACCCTAAAAGAAATCGAAGCTAGAGCGCAGGAGATCAAGCAAGAGATCAACACTAACGCCAATATCGATATGAATGAGATAAATATCGAAATCGACGGCCTAAAAGAAGCTAAAGCGCATCTAGGCGAAAAGCAGACTAGAAGCAAAGAGGACGGCTTAAAAGAGCTTGACAATATGGGCTTTGAAGTAAGAAGCGCAGAGCCAAAAGACGTATTTGGCACAAGCGAATATAAACAAGCCTTTTTCAAAACCTTGCTAAATCAACCGCTAAATGCGACCGAACAAAGAGCTATGAACACGGCACAGATGGAGCTAAGAGCGTCCGGCTTTGCAAACTTAAGCAATGTCGCAGGCGTAATCCCTACATCTACGCTAAACGAAGTAATAAGTAAGGCTAGAACGCAAGGCGGCGTAATTGGGGTTTCAAGAGGCTTTGCGATGCCGTCTAATATCGATATACCGGTAGGAACTCCAACTTCTAAAGCCAGCTGGCACACAGAGGGCGCAGACGTGAGCGAGGAAAGACCGGATATTGCAATAGTTAATTTTAAAGCCTACGAGATAATGAAAGTCTTTTCTCTATCGGTAGCCGCCTCAAAAATGAGCGTATCGGCATTTGAGACCTACATCATAGAGGAACTCCAAAGCTCTGTAATGAATTGTATCTCGGATGCACTTATTAACGGCACGGGCACTAATCAGGGCAAAGGCGTGCTAAGCGGTATATCTTGGGTAAAAGATAGCAACCACTTTGAATTCAAAAAAGCCGGATTAACTTATGCCGACGTGGTAAAAGTAGCGGGAGCGTTAAAGCGAGGCTATGCATCAAACGCTAAATGGGTGATGAGCAACGCAACGCTATTTAATCTATTCTACGGACTAACCGACACGAACGGACGCCCGATATTCGTACTTGATCCAAAGAGCGAGAACGTAGGTAAGATATTAGGCTTTGAGGTTATAGTGGATGACTACATGGCAAACGATAATGTAATATTCGGAAACTTCGACTACCTAGGCTATAACCTACCTAGCGGCATAATGCTTGAAAGCTCAACGCAGTCAAGCTTTAAGTCCGGCAAGATAGATTATAGGGCTTTGGCGATAGCCGACTGCAAGCCGATAGTAGACGAAGCCTTTATCAAGCTAACAAGGGCGGCGTAATGATAGAAGTCGCAGAAGCTAGAGAGTGGCTAAGGCTCGACGGCGACGAGAACGACGAAATAATAAAGGGGTTGCTAAATGCAATCCCTGATTATATCGAGGTAAGTACCGGGCTAAACAAGCAGGCGCAAGAAAAAGAGCCGCTAGCCAAACAACTAAGTAAATTTATCTTGATACTTTGGTATAACGCCGAGCAAAGCGAGAGCGAGAAGCTAGGCAAGGTTATAGATAATCTCTTAAAAGCGTTATCGCTCAAAGCCGGGTTTAGTAGATGAGAAGCATTGATAATAAATTCTATCAAAGCCAAAATTGGAAAAAGACGCGCAACGCTTATTATATTTCTCAAAATGGAATATGCGAGCGTTGCGGCGGCATAGGTAGGATAGTCCATCACAAAAAGCATCTAAGCAAAGCCAATCAGAACGATTTTAATTTAACATTGCATTGGGAGAACCTGGAGCTGCTTTGTCAGGACTGCCACAACAAAGAACACTTTGAGAGAAGTTGCACGGTAGAGGGATTAAAATTTGACGAGAACGGCGATTTAGTTAAGGTCTTTGGATAGATTTTAGCTAAGTAGCCCCCGTCTTAAGTTTAGTCTAAGTTTCGGGGAAAATCGGCGGGGGAGCTTCTAAAATCCCTCCAAGACAAAACCACAAGGGGGTCAATATGGCAAAAACAAGAAAAATATCAAGCAATGACGAACTAGACGAGCTTATTAAGCTTGCGCCGCAAAGTAGGCAAAAAGTGGCCAAAGATTTGGTAATCGAGTTAAAATTTATGAATAAAACCATGCAAAGACTTAAAGAAGTAGTAGAAAAAGGCGAAATTTTAGAGGAATTTAACCAGGGCAAACAAAGCTTTATTAGGGAGAATTCTGCGCTAAAAAGCTACAACACGACTATTCAGCGGTATTCGCTAGTGTATAGGCAGCTTATGGAGCTGATAGATAAAAATCCGTCTCCCGCCGACGATAGCGAGCTGATAAATTTCATCTCGAGCAAATAATGAACTTCGTAAAAGAGTATTATCGCAAAATCAAATCGGGCGAAATATTAGTCAGCAAAAGAGTAGAAAAAATTTACTCCAAACTGATAAACGACATGAAAGACAAAAGCGGCCAGTATAAATTCGACGAGAAAAAAGCCTTAAGGCCTATCGAATTTATAGAGAAATTTTGCAAACACTCAAAGGGCGAATGGGCCGGCAGTCCATTAAAGCTCGATCTATTTCAAAAAGCTTTTATCTCTGCACTATTCGGCTTTGTGGATAAAAAAACGGGGCTAAGAAAATACAAAGAGGCCTTTTTTATGGTGGCTAGAAAAAACGGTAAAAGCTCGCTATTAGCAGGCCTTAGCCTTTATATGCTGATCGCCGACGGCGAAGCCGGCGCAGAGGTTTATTCGGTGGCTACCAAAAAAGAGCAAGCTAAGATCGTATTTGACGAAACCCTAAACATGGTCAAACAAAGCCCGCAACTTAGCAAATTTCTAAAAAAGAGAAAGAGCGATTTATATTTTTCTCTTAATATGTCTAAGATGATGCCGTTAGGCAAGAATAGCAACACTCTAGACGGGCTCAATTCTCATTTGGTAGTTATCGACGAGCTCCACGGCGTAAAAGACAGAAATCTTTACGAGGTTATGAAGCAAAGCCAATCTGCGCGCCGCGAGCCGTTGGTAATTATGATCACGACTGCCGGCACGGTCAGGGAGTGTATATTCGATGATATTTACGAATATGCTTGTAATATCGCAGACGGCATTTTTAAAGACGATAGCTTTTTGCCTATTATCTATGAGCTTGATAGCAAAGACGAATGGAAAGACGAGAAAAAATGGATCAAAGCAAATCCGGGGCTAGGAAGCATCAAAAAATACACCGACTTGTCAGATAAGGCCAAAAGAGCCAAAAATAGCCCGAAAGATTTAATCGGTATTCTTACTAAAGATTTTAATATCAGAGAAAGCTCGCGCAATGCTTGGCTAAGCTTTGACGTCATCAACAATCCAACAACCTACGACGAGGCTAAATTTAAGAACGTATACGCCATAGGCGGGGCCAATCTATCAATAACGACTGATTTAACCTGCGCTACGCTAGTAACGATAAGCGGCGGCGAAAGATTAGTTAAGCAGATGTATTGGATACCTAGGGATAATCTAGAGACTAGGATCAAAGAAGACAAGATACCTTACGATATTTGGCACGCAAACGGGCTTTTAAGGCTTTGCGACGGAAACACTATCGACTATTCGGACGTTACGGCGTGGTATTTAGAACAAGTAAAACAAAACGGGGTTATGGTGCTATGGGTTTACTACGATAGCTATTCGGCTCGCTACTGGGTAGAGGAAATGCAAACGGAGGGCTTTAAGATGATCAGATGTATTCAGGGAGCTAAAACCTTATCGCTGCCCTTGCAAATCCTAGGAGCCGACTTGCAGGCTAAAAGGGTAAATTACAACAACAGCCCGATCCTAAAATGGTGCTTGAGTAATACTGGAGTCGTAGAGGATAGAAACGCAAATATAATCCCCGTAAAAAGCAACAATCCGCGCCAAAGAATAGACGGCACGGCATCGCTACTAAACGCTTACGTCGGGTTGTGCGAACATTTAACAGAATTTGAAAGGCTTTGTGATGATAAAAGATAAAAAGATCAGTATATTAGGTTACGTCTCGACTACGAACGAATACGGCGAGGTTGAAAAACAGCAGCAATACTTGCTAAAAGATGTTTGGGCTTATGTAAGGCAGCTATCGGCGAAAGAGGCTTATGAGCGAGCGCAAATTCAATCTGAAGCCGAGATTTTATTCACGGTAAATTTCAATGAGGCTTTAAAGGATAAGAGCCTGATCGACTACGAGATCAAATTTAGAGGCAACACCTACCAAATAACCGGCATAGACTATTACGAATTTGGCAAGCGAGATGTTAAAATTTATGCTAAGCCAAAAGGCAATAATCACAATTAGGTAAGAAATTGGGTAAGAAATATTCCAATTTTAAACCTTAAACTGCTATTTTATCGTATGTAAAGCGGTATAGTTTTAGTCCATTCGGGGCCACCATTTCGCTTCTTTTTATTCAAATTTCATCAAATTTTACTTATTTCGCATCTTAAATCCAATGCGTCAAATTTGCAAACTAAAGCCAAAATGTATTTATTTTCTAAAATTTAACTCGTTAGCATCAAATTTATGCAGGTTTTTTGGGAATAAATTTAAAGATTAAGGCGCAAAGGCAACCACTCCTTTGCGCAATTTGGGAGAAAAATGAATCAAAACAATGCAAAGACGAGATAAATGCATGATCCATTCGGTGAAATATTAGCGTTAGTTTTCTTAAAATATAATAAACTATATTGGGAATATTACCGATTTAACAATATTTAGATTTTAATCAATATATTATACTATATTTAGAATTTGAATTTGACCGCCGTTTAAACCCAAATCAAATAAAACATTAAGTAAAGCTTAAAAACATTTTAGCTAAAATCAAGCCCAATTCTTTCAGCGTAAGAAAGATGTTTCGATAAAAAGGACGTAAAATGAGCGATATCATCGCATACAAACTGGATGGAAACATAGTCGATACCCAGAGTATCAACGGGCGAGAAAACGCCGCAGAACCGATTTATTTTGACAACTCCCCCGACGCGCTAAACGTCATCAGACACTCCTGTGCGCACCTCATGGCGCAGGCTATCAAAGAGCTTTATCCGCAGGCTAAATTTTTCGTCGGACCAAACGTCGAGGACGGATTTTATTATGATTTTAAAGTCGACGAGGCCAACAGCAAGCTTAGCGACGAGGATCTAGAGGCGATAGAAGCCAAGATGAAAGAGCTAGCCGAAGCAAAACAGGACATCGTCAAAACCTGCTCGACCAAAACCGCGATGAGCGATAAATTTAAAGACGACGAGCTAAAACAAGAGGTACTAAAACGTATCCCCGAGGGCGAAGTCAGTAGCTACAAGCAAGGAAATTTCGAGGATTTGTGCCGCGGACCGCACTTGCCAAATACCAAATTTTTAAGATTTTTTAAACTAACGCGAGTAGCCGGCGCGTATCTTGGCGGCGACGAGACGCGCGAGATGATAAACCGCATCTACGGCACCGCATTTGCCGATAAAGAGAGCCTAAAAGAGCACATCCGCATCATCGAAGAGGCCAAAAAACGCGACCACAGAAAGCTTGGCGTCGAGATGAAGTTATTTACATTTGACGAAGAGGTCGGCGGCGGTCTGCCGATCTGGCTACCAAACGGCGGACGCTTGCGCTCAAAGCTAGAGCAAATTTTATACAAAGCCCACCGAGACCGCGGCTACGAGCCGGTTAGAGGCCCCGAGCTACTAAAAGCCGACGTGTGGAAAAAGAGCGGCCACTACGCAAATTATAAAGAAAATATGTACTTTACGACGATAGACGAGGCAGAATACGGAATAAAGCCGATGAACTGCGTCGGCCACATCAAGGTCTATCAAAGCGACATCCGCTCATACCGCGATTTGCCGCTTAAATTTTTCGAATACGGCGTCGTGCATCGCCACGAAAAAAGCGGCGTTTTGCACGGACTTTTCAGGGTGCGCGAATTTGCCCAGGACGACTCGCACATCTTTTGTATGCCGAGCCAGATAAAAGAAAATATCCTAGAAATTTTAAAATTTGCCGGCAAAATAATGGAAAATTTCGGCTTCCACTACGAGATGGAGATTTCGACCAAGCCTGCAAAAGCTATCGGCGGGGACGAAATTTGGGAAACGGCGACCAAAGCGCTAAAAGAAGCGCTTGACGAAAACGGCTTTAAATACGGTATCGACGAGGGCGGCGGCGCATTCTACGGCCCAAAAATCGACATAAAAATCACCGACGCACTAAAACGAAAATGGCAGTGCGGCACGATACAGGTAGACTTTAACCTGCCTGAGCGCTTTGACTTAGGCTACATCGACGCAAATAACGAGCGCCAGCAACCGGTTATGCTTCACCGCGCGCTACTGGGAAGCTTCGAGCGATTTATCGGCATTTTAATCGAGCACACGGGCGGCGAGCTACCGTTTTTCGTCGCTCCGACGCAAGTAGTCATCGTGCCGATCAGCGACGCGCACCTAGACTACGCCAAAACAGTCGCCAAAGAGCTTCGCAAAATCGGCGTAGATAGCGAAATCGCGAGCAAGAACGAGAGCCTAAACAAACGCATCCGCACCGCAGAAAAACAGCGCGTGCCTATGATCGCGGTACTGGGCGACAACGAAGTGGCAAATAGCGCCATCGCCCTGCGCGACCGCACGACTAGAGAACAAAAAGATATGAAGCTGGATGAATTCGTCGAGTTACTCAAATCAAAACTCGCCGAGGTAAGTTTTTGAAACCGCAGCGAAAATCCGCTAAATTTGAGCTAGGCGCGGCTTTATGCTAAGCCTGGCTTTTACCAAAATCCGCAAAAACTGTCACGGCGCAATAAATTTCTACGAAAAATACAATAAAAACACAATATTTTTGGATATAATCAACAAATTTCAACTTAAAGGAAAAAACTAATTGGCTAAAGAAAACGAAGTGTTGCTCAACGAAGATATCAGAGCGAGCGAAGTAAGATGCGTGGGGGACGACGGCACCGCATACGGCGTCATCCCAAGAGTAGAGGCCTTGAAAATCGCCGATAAAATGGGGCTTGATCTGGTGCTAATCGCACCTGACGCTAAACCTCCCGTTTGCAAGATAATGGACTACGGCAAATTCCGCTATCAGCAGGAAAAAAAGCAAAAAGAGGCCAAGAAAAAGCAAAAAACGATCGAAATAAAAGAGATCAAGCTCTCCGTCAAAATCGCTCAAAACGACATCAACTATAAAGTCAAGCACGCGCTTGAGTTTCTAGAAGACGGCAAACACGTCAAATTTCGCGTATTTCTAAAAGGCCGCGAGATGAGCAATCCCGAAGCCGGCGTCGCGATGCTACAAAAAGTATGGGAGATGGTAAAAGACGTCTCCGACCGCGATAAAGAGCCGCTGCTGGAAGGCCGCTACGTCAATATGTTGGTAACGCCGAAGAGGTAAAATTTGATAAATTTGGGCGAGAAATCGCTCAAATTTTAAACCTTAAAATTTGGCAAAATTTGATGATAAATATCTACTTTTATATCCTGATTTTTAAATTTTAAGGAATTTTATAAATATGCAAAAAGTAAATTCGCGCAAGTCAAATCGCTACACAAACGATCAGATCAAAGAAATTTTAAAAATACGTATCGAACTAGCAAAAGAACTAATCTCCTGCGAAATAGCTGAGCGAGAAACGCTAAAAATCGTCCCGACCTACCCCGTTTATAATCTAATTAGCGACGCTAAGCGAATGCAAAAAACTCTTTCGGGTGTAGGACAATATTATCTTAGTTATCCCGCAAACTGGGCGCAAGCGCTGCTTGAAATAACGAACGGCGAAGAGCGAGCGCAAATTTTTAAAGCCCTCAAAGAGCAACAGCGACTGTATCTAGAAAAAGACGGTAAAAATAACAAAAAGTTAGAAAAAGTCCTTCAAGCCGCCGAGCAAAATTTAACCGAGTAAAGGCCCAAAAGGTCGGCAAATTTAAGCTCTCGAATATAAGATTTACAAGTTGGCGTACAAAAATAGTGCCAAAGAAGTAAAATTTGATAAATTTGAGCTAGAGTTGCCCAAATAATAATTGGATTTGAAAGCCGCTTGATAAGTCAAATTTAGCCCTACAAGCGGCCGTATTTATTTAGATACAGCGATTATTTGCCGACTTTTTTGCAGCAGTCTTTTCTGAGCCCTTTGCTTTTCTCGCAGCATCTTTCATAAGCTTGCTTTGATAGAGCAGCGTCCTTTTTCACGCGCTGATCAGTCGCACCGCCTCTGCCGTACTCATATATCTCGCCTAGATCTTTGCATGATGCGGTGTCATTCTCGCTATAGCAGCCTTTCGTAAAAAGCTGCACCGCCGTAGCCCACTGCCCTTTAGACACGGCCTGCGCTCCATCGCCATGGCTCTTGCCGGCCTGGGCCGAAGACAGCGCCAAACACGCCAAAAAGATCGTGAAAATCAACTTTTTCATGACGACTCCTTTATGTGGATTTGCAAAGAGATTATATCACAAAAACGCTTTGACGTTTAGAAATTATTTATGCTATACCGAGTTAAATTTTCGTAAAACTTACCAAATTTTGCGGTTTAAATTTAGCTCTTTTATTATCTGCGTAAAGCTCTCTATCTCGCTCTCGTAGGCAGTTAGCGTCGCTTCGTCCATTAGCGATTTGCCAAGCTGCGGCTCAAAGTCGTCGCGCCAGGTCTCTACAGCGATGAAGATTTGGCTACCCTTTAAAACGGCGTTTACCGGCGCGTCTAGTCTTAGGCAAAGCTGGGTAAATTTTTCCATTAGCGCCGGGCTAAGCGCGTATCTAGCGCCGATCTGATCGGTCGTATAGACGTCAAACATCTCCTCGAATCTCACGTCGTCCATATTCGCCTTTTTGCCGTAGATTGCTAAATTTCCTGAGTTTACATGCGAAATTTGAGTTATGGAGCTTAAGGTTTTGTTAAAATCGGCCTTAAAAAGCACGCCTCGAAATAGCACGACTGTCTCGGTGCTATTTTTCTTTTTCACCTTTTTGGCGGCGTAAAAGTCGCTAAATTTGACGCTAACGCCATCTATATCGCCCTCCACCAGATCCTCGCTGCTCCACTGGTGTACCGTACAATCATAAATAGTAAAAAAATCATCAAGCCCCAGTCCGCGGTCTTTATCGTAGCTAAGGCCGTATTTTTTTACGATATTTTCTATGATTTGGCGTTTAAAATTTGCCCTAAATTCTCGCCTTTTAGACGCAGTCAAAAGGCTGGTCGTCGCGGCGTAAGAGATAGCGCCAAGCATCACGCCAAAAATCGCGTCTAAAAGATACGCTATCGCCGCGCCCGCGCAAATGCCGACGCCAATGCCGATCAAATTTGCTTTTTTGATAGCGGCGACTAAATTTACGCGCTCGTTTTCTAGCTCTTTTAGCTCGGGCGAAAGCTCGCTTTGGGCTGAGTTTTGAGCATTCTCGCTTAAATTTCGGGCGGGTTTTTCGCCCAAAGCCGCAAAAAGATTAGAAGCCGCCGGAAGTGCAAAAAGCGCTACAAATGCGCCGACGAAAATAAAGGTAAATAAAGTCTCCGTTTTAACTCCTTTACGCGTTTGGTTGCTTATTTTTACGGCTTGTTAGCTCGCAAACCAAAGCTGCCAAGTGCGGTTAAATTTTCCAGGCCGCGCAGTCCGTATTTGCGCTTAAATTTACGCCGCTTTTTTCTCGCATCTTTTGCCTAAATTTAAGCCGTCCGCTGCCTTGTTTCGTTCCGCTTGTCTGTAAATTTAAACGTCCCGCGCTTTTTCTCCGCGATTGTCGCCCCTTTTCGTTTAAATTTCGCTCTTTCAAATTTAGCGCCTTACGGAAATTTAAGATTTGGGCAAAAGCATCTAAATTTAAACAAACCTGCGCGAAGGTAAAATTTGCTTTGCGGCGCAACCTTTACACCTAAATTTCGCGTGCTTGTCGCTCAAATTTACCGCCGCGCTCGCCTTAAAGAAGCCTAAACTCGCGAGCTAGCTCCAGGCTCGCCTCGATCTCGGCGCGCTTTGCCATCACGCTTTCGATGTTTGCGCCCAAATTTAGCCCGTTTTCGTCGCCGAATTTCTTTAACTCGCGCCAAATTTCTTTGATGATCTCGCAACTTTGTGCTAGATATTCCTCGCTGGCATTTAACCGATCTTCGACCGAGCTAGGCACGCTAACGCCCAGCCATTTGATAAACTCCAGCGTTTTTGGATTGCCGGCCGTAGAAAACGTGAGAAATATCGGCTCGGTTATCTTTGCGGCCGCGCAGTCTTCTAAAAATTTACGCGTCATCTGCGCGTCAAAAATCGCCTGTGAGATGAAAAACTTCGCCCCAGCCGCGATCTTTTCGCGCATCCTTTGCGGTTCGTCGCCCTTTTTGGCGTGGCGCTCGGCGATACATACGCCGCCGACGGCCAAATTTTCAAATTCGCCCGCGATCTCGTATGCGCGAGCCAAATTGAACCGTACTTTTTGCGAGCTAGACGTCGCTCCGACGAGCACGTTTAAATTTGAGCTTTGAGCCGCTAGAGCCGCGCGAAATCCCTCCTCGTCGTAGCCGCTAGCCACGCGGTAGAAAACGCTCGGAGTCGCGACGCTTAGGTAGTCTCGGTAGTAAATTTCCGGGCTTAACGTTCCGCTAAACTCAAAAGTCCGTTCGCTTTCGTTTCGCTCGCTTTCGTCTTGCACCTCGTAAAGCACGAGCCCGTCGGCGTTTATGCTCTCTATCCTGCCCGTCCAGCGATCCGAGATGTCGCGCAGTTTGGACTCCTCAAATTCGGCCTTGGGCGGCGTTAGTCCGTAGAGTACGAGCCCCTTTTCTTTGTTTAAAATTTTTTCTTTTAACATGAAATTTCCAAATTTATAATGTAGAAAACCGCGCCGTTTGCGGTCAAATTTATACCGTGGCGGCGCGTGCGCAGGATAAATTATTCGCCCTCGACCGACAAATTTGATCCGCGTCAAATTTGAGCAGGTTTTAAAAATCATCGCCCAAAATTTAGCGGACAAAAGCCGCTTCGGCCGTAAATTTAAACGGCAAAAGCGGCAAATTTAGCCGAGTCGCAAGCGGTTAAATTTATGAATTTCTTACGATCTTGACGGCTTCGACCATATTTTTTAGGCTCGGCTCGACCTCTTCCCATTTACGCGTTTTTAGGCCGCAGTCAGGGTTGATCCAGAGCTGTTCTTTCGGTAGAACCTCGAGTAGCGCACGGATCTGGCGCACGATCTCGTCGGTGCTAGGAACCCGCGGGCTGTGGATGTCGTAGACGCCTGGGCCGACTTCTTGTTTGTAGCCGACTGATTTAAATATCTTTAGCAGTTCGTTGCCGCTGCGAGCGGTCTCGATGCTGATGACGTCGGCGTCCATCGCCTCGATAGTCTTGATGATGTCGTTAAACTCGGAGTAGCACATATGCGTGTGGATCTGCGTTTTAGGCTCGGCCGAGCTAACGGAGAGCTTAAAGCAATCGACCGCGAATTTCTCGTACGCAGGGATGTTTTCGGCGCGTAGCGGATAGCCCTCTTTAAACGCCGCTTCGTCCACTTGGATGATGCGGATGCCGGCATTTTGCAGGTCTGCGATCTCGTCAAATATACAAAGCGCAAGCTGCTTAGCCACTTCGCTGCGAGGCAGGTCGTCGCGCACGAAGCTCCAGTTTAGCATGGTCACGGGACCCGTTAGCATGCCCTTCATTATGCGGCTAGTGCGACTTTGGGCGTATTTCATCCATTCGACGGTCATCGCTTTTGGGCGGCTTACGTCGCCGAAAAGTAGAGGCGGTTTCACGCAGCGGCTGCCGTAGCTTTGCACCCAGCCGTTCTCGCTAAACGCATAGCCCTCGATCTGCTCGCCGAAATACTCGACCATGTCGTTACGCTCAGGCTCGCCGTGGACCAGCACGTCTAGGCCGATATCTTCTTGAAATTTGACGCAGTCGTCGATGTATTTTTTGATGCCGGCTTCATATGCAGCCGCGTCGATCTCGCCTTTTTTGAAATTTTGGCGAAGTACTCTTAGCTCGACGGTTTGCGGGAAGCTGCCTATCGTCGTAGTCGGTAGGATGCCGTAGTTTAGGCTCTCGCGTTGGATCTTGATGCGATCTTCAAATTTATCTTCGCGCTCAAATTTGACTAGATTTTTCACGCGGTTTTGTACGCTTGAAGAGTGGATCAAATTTGATGTCGCGCGCGTTTTAACCGCAGCTTTGTTCTCTTCGTAAATTTTGCTCTCCGCCGCATTTAGCGCTACGCCGTTAGCTAGCTTGGTTATGATTTTGATCTCGTCTAGTTTTTCTACGGCAAAGCTTAGCCAGCTTTTGACCTCGGAGTTTAGTTTTTCTTCGTATTTTATGGTATAAGGCACGTGAAGTAGCGAGCAGCTAGATCCGACGTAGAAATCTTTGCCGCCGATTTTTTCGCTGATTTCGCGGACTAAATTTACCTTCTCGTCGATGTTGCTTTTCCAGATATTTCGTCCGTCGATGACGCCTGCAAATAGCGTTAAGTGGCTATTTTTGATAGCTTCAAGCGCTTCAAAATTTCTTTTTCCGTGAACGAAATCAAGTCCGATACCGTAAATTTTAGTTTTCGCCACCTCGGCTACCGCTTTTAGCGCGTGCTCGAAATAGGTCATAAACACGATTTTTACGTTGCTTGCGGCTGCGGCTAGCTCGTTATATACTTTGGCGATGACGCTAAGTAGGATTTCTTCGTTTTTATCTGTCGCAAAAATCGGCTCGTCAAACTGCACCAAAATCTCATCGTCAAGCGTCGAAAGTAGCCCAAGAAGCTTTTTGTACTCGGCGACTAGAGCGTTTAGGTTTTTAAACGGGCAGCTGCCGTCGGTGGTCTTTGAAAGCGCCAAAAAGGTGATAGGTCCGATCAAATTTACCTTGCCTTTTACGCCCGCAGCCTTTGCCTCTTCGTATTCGGCGAGGATTTTTGACGCGTCAAGCTTAAACGACGTCTCGGCGCTAAGTTCAGGCACGATGTAATGGTAGTTTGTGTTAAACCACTTCGTCATCTCCATCGCTACGCCCGTTTTGTTGCCGCGAGCGCAGGCAAAATACTGCTCTCGTCCGCTCAAATTCGCAAATCTAGGCGGCACCGCGCCAAATGCCACGATGTTATCAAGCATAAGATCGTAAAACGAAAAATCATTTACGCTGATAGCCGAGATTTCGGCGTCTTTTTGGTATTGCCAGTGTCTATTTTTTAGCGTTTTAGCGACGCTTAGTAAATTCTCCTCGCTAAAACCCTCTTTGCCAGCCCAAAGACCCTCAAGCGCGCGTTTTAGCTCTCTTTTTTCTCCGATTCGCGGGAAACCCGTAACATAACTTTTTATCATTTTGATTCCTTTTTTTAAATTTTTATGATTTTTGGATTTAAATTTTAATTGCGTTATTCTTGAGGCGAGTTTGGCGGTTGGCGCCCAAATTTGCGACCAAGGCTAGGCACGTAGCCTGCCGCGGGTAGCAAATTTAAGCCTCCGTCAAAATCGTCCAAGAGAGCGCAAGTAAAAGGCGGGTGGCAACCCGATTTCCTCAAACTAAAATAAAATTTATAAAAAACCCTGCTAAATAAATTTCGCCCAAATTTCAGATGCTGCTTCGCTTTGTTTTTAAAAATGCAATTACAATGCGCCCCTCGCGGCGATAGAAATAAATTTATATTAATGTTTAAAAACGTGAAATTATTTAAAAATTCGGCTGTTTTTTTAAAGTCGTTTGCGGTTTTTTTGCTAAGATTAAAGAGTCTCAGGCATGGGGCAAGGCATTAAGCTCATCCTTTGGGGTCAAATTTGAGCCGTATTATAAAGATTTTTAAAAAATAAATCAAGAAGTTTTTATCAAATTCGGGCTAAATTTGAGGCAAGCCGCAGCCCGCCCCTTAAATTTGCCTAGTCTTTTTTGCCTTTGTTTAGCGATTTTAGCTTGGCGTCGGTGTCATCAGTTAGCATCGTAAAGATTTCATTAGTCAAATTTTGCGTTAAAGCCTTGGCTTCCTTCATCATATTTATCGAAAATTCGTTTAGCAGCTTGTTTGCTTTGGCTTTGTCTTTTTTGTAGAGTTTGACGTATTCGTCTTCAAATTTAGCCTGCTTGACCGCGAGCGCGTCCTCAAACTCCTTGTAGGCCTTTTTTACGACCGGCGAATACTTATCGTAGTCCATCATCACGAGAGTTTGCAGTTTTCTATACGTCCAGTAGATCGACTCGTCGTCGGCCTTATACGAGCCTTTGTCGTAGCCGCCTATGAATTTATCCAGCCCGTAGTAATACGGCAAATAAACGCCAAGATCGGACATGCCAAGCGCCACGTAGGTCACTCTGCCGATTTCTTGCGGTAGCCACGGGCGCACCTGCATCACGTGCGACTCGTAGGTTCTAAAGACGCTCACGGCGCGGTAGATGTTTTTTTGATTTTCGTCTTTGCTGGAGTAATTATCGTAGGCGGTGCCGTCGTAGTGGGATCTGAGCGCGGTTTTTAGATCCTGTACGCTTAGCTTTTTAGACGGTTTTAAAAATACCGGATAGTTGCCGCCGTCAAGGGTTTGCTTGTCTTTTAGCTCGGGATTAAACATTTGCTGCACCCAGCAAACGCGCGGATAGTTGTAGGTCATATCTCTCTCGTCGTCTCTGGTGTAGGCTTTCGTAAACTGAAATTCGCCGTCTTTTGCCGGATCGTAGGCGCCGTTATCTTGGGCAAATTTGATTAAATTCTTTGATCCCATGAAATTTGGATCGTTTTCTTTGTAGTTTTGTAGTCTACCTTGGTTTGCGGAGACGAAATACTCGTCTTTTGGTAGCTTAACCGCCATCCAGTGATGACCCGTGCCCGTCTCAAAGTACCAAAGCTCGTTTTTATCCACGAACACTACGCCAAAACCCTCTCCCGCACCCGTAGTTTCTACGATCTCGCCGAGCAGCTTCACGCCCTCGGCCGCGCTTTTCATACGAGGCAGCAAGACGTCTGGGATATCGTCCTCCGTGATGCCGGTTGCTTCGTTATACGGATCGATTTTTAGCAGTTCGTCTTTAGCATATATGGTCTCGGTACCGCTGATGCCAACGCCCGCGTCATTGTAGCCGACCGCGCCGTGAAGCTTGGTGTGGGAGTTTGCTATCGTCGTGTATCTCATGCCCTCTTTTGGCAGCGGATAGGTAAAATCATTTGCCCCATCGTGCGCCTTTGAGCTGTGGACGCCTTTTTGATTGGTTTTTTTGGGATGTATCAAAAACACCTGCGCCTTTATCGCCTTGCTATCGGCGCTCCTTGCTATCAACATAGAGCCGTCGTCAGAGGCTCCCTCTCCAACCAAAATAGTCGTGCAAGCTAGCGCGTTTGCGCAAAACATCGCGCTTATTACCGCCGCAGAGGCGAGAAACTTCATCTTCATCGTTACTCCTTGATTTGAGATAATAAATCTAAGTGAAATTATAGGACTAAAAATATTAATTAAATATAAAATTTAAGCTATTTTCAAGATTGTATTGCAAATTTGTTTTGCGTTTTGACGCGCGCCACGTCAAATTTAAATTTCTTAAAGGAATTTTGGGTATAATCCCACTCTTACGCGTAAGGCGTAAAAGAAATTTTAAAAGGATTAGTATGCCTAAGATGAAGACAGTTCGCGGCGCTGCTAAACGTTTTAAAGTGGGCAAAAACAAGATCAAAAGAGGCTCTGCTTTTAGAAGCCACATTTTGACTAAAAAATCTCGCAACCGCAAGAGAGATTTACGCTCGCCTCAATACGTAGACAGCACAAACGTCGCAAGCGTCAAAGCGATGCTCGGAATTTAAGTTTTTGACGAAAAGTCATTCCAAACTCCCCCGAATTTGGGGCAAGACTCACTCAGTGAGCGCCGATTTGTAAAGGATAAATATGGCAAGAGTAAAAACAGGCGTAGTTAGAAGAAGACGCCATAAAAAAGTTTTAAAACTAGCTAGAGGTTTTTTCAGCGCTAGACACAAACACTTTAGAAAAGCTAAAGAGCAATTAGAAAGAAGTTTGGTCTATGCTTACCGCGACAGACGCCGCAAGAAACGCGACTTCCGCCGCTTGTGGATAGTGCGCATCAACGCTGCGTGCCGCCTAAACGACATTAGCTATTCGCGCTTTATCGCGGGACTTAAAAAAGCAAATATCGAGCTTGATAGAAAAATCTTAGCCGATCTAGCTATGAATGACGCAAAAGCTTTCAGCGAGCTAGCTTCAAAAGCAAAGGCTGCTTTATAATACCCAGGGGCGGTTTCCCGCTCCTTTCTTTTTTAACAAACACTAACTTGTCAATACTTCAAATTTGTCTTTTAATTTATTAAATCAAATTTTTATCGTTTTAATTTTTTGGAATTTTGTTTTTATGTTGTTAAATTTTTAGAAGAACTGAAATAATGTGGATTGAGTAAAATTTGCATCAAATTTGAAATAGCGAGCATTAATTAAAACGCTCGCTACTTAAAGAATTAAGCACCAATGATGATGTGGCTAGCTTTGATTATAGCAGTTACTTCATCGCCAGCTTTTAGAGCTAGGTTTTTAGCAGACTCGTTAGTGATGATAGCGCTTAGCTTATCTCCGCCTGCTATCTCGATATCTACTTCAGCATTTACCGCACCCTCTACTACTTTTACTACCTTACCTTTTAGTTGGTTAGTAGCGCTTAGTTTTAGACCGTTATCGCCTTTAGCCACTATGATAGAAGAAGCTTTAAACAGATAAACTACCTTTTTACCCGCTACTAGATCTAAAGCCTTTTGGCTATCTACGGTTACGGTTGCTTTTACTGTCTCTCCGCCTTGTAGCTTTGCTGCTACTAGAGAGTTTACCGCCCCCTCTCTTACCTCTGTGATTTGAGCTGACAGTTGATTTCTTGCGCTAAACATTGCGTTTTCCTTTGTGATTAAATTTGATTTCGTATTAAAATCTGGATGAATATTAACAACTTAAACTTTTATAAAACTTAAAAAACGAATATGTAAAATTCTAACTTTATCACTAAAAACTCATACATTAACGATTATCGGAATTTTAGGTATTTTGATAAATGAAGTAGAAAAATTTAATTTCGTAAATGGGGAGTAGGGGCAGGTGGTTTTTGGGGTAAATTTGAGTGAAAAAGAGCAGGGCGGCTAAATTAACCGCCCCGAATTTAATCAAATTTGAGCCTTAAGCTGCGTCAAATTTGCCGTCCAAAACAGATCAGATAGGCAGGACGCGGATATTTGGACTGAGGTTTTCTTGCAATACGTTTTCGATCGCATATAGCGTGCCCGTCGCGCCGCTTGCGCAGCCGCTGCAAGCGCCCATATATCTGATATAGACGTCAAATTTGCCCTCGGCGTCCTTTTGCAAATCGAGGATTTCCATATTGCCGCCGTCCATCATCAGCATCGGGCGGATATCCCTATCTATGACGCTCTCGATGGCCTTTAACTGGCCCACGACGGTCATATTTTCAAAGCTCACGTCGTCAAATTTACCCGCAGCCTGCGCGTCGATGAGGGCTTGCTTTTTCTCCCGCTCCATCTCGGCTCTGGTGTCTGCGAGGATATCGACGAGATAATACTCGCGCTTTTCGTGTCCGCCCGGTCGCACGCAGGACTTGCAAAAGGCGCCTGCTTTGGTGTATTGCGTGATCTCCTCGACCGTGTGTAGGTCGTTTAGGCGGATGACCTCTTTGATCGTGCCTAGACTCACGCGCGCGCACTCGCACACGATGATCTCGTCCTCGAAATGCTCAGGATCCACGCCCTTATACTGCGCCGCGGCGGCCTTGATGACGTCGTAGGCCATGACCGAGCAGTGCATCTTTTGCGGCGGGACGGCTGGGGGGTCAGGCGGGTCGCGCATGGCTTTTTCCACGTCGATGTTAGTGATTTTGACCGCTTCATCCACGGTCTTGCCGATGCAAAGCTCAGCCATCGTATCGGAGCTCGCCACCGCTGTGCCGCAGCCAAAGCTCTTAAATTTAGCGTCCATGATACGGTCGGTTTTCTCGTCCACGAGCCAATACAGCCTCACAGCGTCGCCGCAGCTCTCCGCACCAAAATCCGCCACGATGAGCTTGCCGCCCCTTGCTTTAGCCTCGTCCTGCGTTATCTCGCCCATAAATTTGGGGTTATTCATGCGGTCTTGGACGTTTTGTGAGTATTCGTCCCAGATGGAGCCGCCTATTAGATTATTTTTTGCCATTTTATTTCCTTTTTTTTGCGCTTCGTCTTTTGAGCGCTTTTTGTGGAGCTTACTAAAATTTAGCTCGGCGGACTATCTGTCCAGCCTACGCTAAATTTTACCTGCGCAACCCCAAAAATCATCTCAAAATACTTCAGCTTGCACTTTTTATTTAACTCAAATTTGGACTTTTAAAGCTCAAATTTCAATTAAATTTAACTTCAAATTTGAATGTAAAACGATAAGGAGCCGTATTTTTTCTTTAGACGAGGCGGAAATGAGCCGAGCGAGGGCGCGTATACGAAATACGTAACCGAGCTCAGGCGAAATTTCTAACGACGTATAAAGGAAAAAGACGAGCCGTTACTTGCCGTTAGGGCTATAGGCGTACGTGCTTGAAATACCCCTTAACCTCACCACCGCCTTTTTGATATGCTCTATCGCGTAGTCGATCTCTTCTTCGGTATTAAATCTCGACAGCGACAGCCTTAGCGCCGTGTGTGCCAGATCGCTGCTAGCGCCGATGGCTTCCATTATCGGGTTGCTCTCTAGAGTCTCGGACGCGCACGCCGAGCCCGTAGATGCAGCGATACCGGCCTGATTTAGATCCCACAGCATCGCCTCGCCCTCGACGCCTTTGATGGCGGCTAGGATGGTGTTTGGTAGCCTGTGAGCGCGCTCTCCCACGACCGAGACGTCTGGTAGCTGCAGCAGTGCGTCCTCGAGCTTGTCGCGCAGGCGTCTAACGTGCAGATTTTCAAACTCGATTAGTTTGTTGCTGTTTTCCAGCGCTTGCGCCATGCCGACGATACCCGCGACATCGAGCGTTCCGCTGCGTCTGCCGCCCATATGCTCGCCGCCGTGAAGCAGACTCGTTAGCTTTTGCGAATCCTTGATATATAGGCCGCCTACGCCCTTTGGTCCGTGAAATTTATGCGCCGAAAAGCTCATAAAGTCCATGCCCATCTCGCGCACGTTTATCTTGATCTTGCCGACGGTTTGCGTCGCGTCGGTGTGAAACAGCGCGCCGTGCTCATGAGCGATTGCCGCGCACTCTTTTATTGGGAAAATGGTGCCCGTTTCGTTATTTGCCCACATGATGCTAACGAGCGCGGTTTTGTCGTCGATGAGCTTTCTTAGGTCGTTTGGATCTAGTAGGCCGTTTTCGTTTACGGGCACGCGGCTCACGCGAACGCCGTATTTTTTGAGAAACTCGAACGTCGCCGAGATCGCCGGATGCTCGACGGCGCTAATGATGACGTGGTCTTTGTCTTTATTTAATATATGATCGAAAAATACGCCTTTAGCCACCCAGTTATTGCTCTCGGTAGCGCAGCCCGTGACCACGATGTCGTCGTTATCGCTCGCGTTTATGCCTGCATAGAGCTGATCCATCGCGCGGCGAAGCGCCGGGTGCGTCTCGGAGCCAAATCTATGAAGCGAGTTTGGGTTGCCGTATTTTTCGCAGAAAAACGGCTTCATAAGCTCGAAAGCTTCGGGATCGACCATCGTCGTGGCATTGTTGTCTAGATATACTCTCACGCTTGACCTTTATCAATTAGGATATATTTTATCCCTTTTATTTTTGCGACGATAATATAACAAATTTTATAAATTTTTGATTAAAATTTTAGCTTAGTTTTTTCAAATTTAGCCGTTTTTTGATAGAGTTTATATATTGAAATTCCTTATCAAATAAGCAAAATATCGCCGTTTCGGCCAAATTTGAGATAAAAAGATAAAATATATCCTAAACTTAGTTTGATTTCTTAAGGTTTTAGAAAAATTAAAAATTAAAATTTTCGTATTTTGGGTGAAATTCGGCGAAATAAATCCGAATTTGACTCGGCGAAAAGGCAAATTTGAAGTTAAAATTTGCGGTTTTTTAGGCGAGATGGTATAAAATTTAGATATGAAAACTCTTAAAAGAATTTTAAAAATTATTGCTTGGGTTATAGGCGGCGCTTGCGTGGTTTTTGTACTACTCGTATATTTAATCCTAACCTCGCTTTTTTCGATCGATACGCCCGAGGGTTGCGATCCTAGTATGCCCACTGACGCTTGCGATTATATCGATGAAAAATTTGAAAAAGAGCTGCAAAGCTTACCTCCAGTCGCCGCTATGCCGCCCTTAGAAAAAAGACCCGTATTTTGGTTAGGCAAAGGCGATTTTGCGAATGGCGCGAAGTTTGATTATCTATACATTAAGGATGATTTTGGAGTCTGGCTTAGATACAAAGACGACGACCGCGACGACTTTTTGCTACAAAAAGATATGCCGGGGTTCTACTATGGATACGACGAGATCGACCGCTCGCCGGATTTAGATTGGGTGAAAAGAGAGCTTGGATATTACAGATATGGTATCTACGATATTTCGCTTTTTGAAAACGAAGCCAAGATATTTTCTCAAACGGCGTATAAGGTCGTGAGAAAATTTATCGGTTTCTTTAATCTACACTCTATGAGAGGCACCTCTTTTGCGGCTCCGCAAGGCACCGAGGAAAATTTAAATGCCATAAGCGAGCTTCAAACTCCGCTTGCGGATTTTCCGCAAAAACCGAACTACTCTGGGCTCGGTTGGGCTGATAAACCAGAAGCCAGAGGCTATGTCGGAGATGAAATAGCCAAAAAGCTCGCTCGCAACGTCTTTGAGATAGAGGGCGAGGGTTGGCGCCAAACCATCCGTATAAACAGCCGCGCCAAAGATATAAAGGTAATCTGCGGCGATGAAATTTGCCTCGCGCTTACCTTTGGCGAGGACAAATTTAGCCGCTGCGATAACGACGCCCCGCATACGACTATCTATACGCTAAATTTAAAGCAAAAATTTAGCGATTTTTCGACGCTTTCTAGCGAGAATTTTAACTACGTCAAGCTCGGCGATAAATACACTTTAGACGACGTGAAATCTTTTAAAATAGTTTTATCTAAATTCAGATATTTTAAAGGGTATAACAAAGGTCGCGAAATCACGGACTACGAGGTTATCTTGCGAAATAGCGAGGGTGAGCAGGTCAATGAAATTTGCAGAAATGAAACCGAGAAACTTGACAACCGCACGCAGTAAATCAAAACTCGCGCCGCAGACTTGAGACAAAGGCGGTAAAATCTCGGCGCGCAAAACCCGCGCCTTTAAGATCTAAATTTTACGGCGACCCGGGATAAATGCGTATCCTTACTCGGTTAAATTTGAAGCGAGATAAAGACTAAAGTAGGCGTTAAATTTTACGGCTGCTGAAGGTTTCTGGCGTCGTAAAATTTAATCGTCCAAGGCGCGTTCGCGACGTCTGTGTCCAGCTTTGACGCAAAATACTCCCGCACCGCGGCGTAGTCTGATTTTGAGATGAAATAAATATTTATAACGCTCGTGTCGCTAAAGATCGCAAGGTTGCAAAAGTAGCTTAAATTTGCGTCCTTATCAAAGGCTCTGAGCACGCATTTGGCGAAAAAAATCAGCGCATAAAAAATAAATGCGGCCAAGACGAACATAAACGGGATTACTATCGCGGAAAGCGGATTTTTCGGTATCGCTCCTAAAATTTGATAGGGCGATTTTCGCATTTGGGCGATATCTGCCAAATTTATCGTTACTCCTCTTTTGGTTTGGAAAATTTTATCCTCGTAAAGGTAAACGAGCGAGGGATTTTTGAGTTTTTTGATTAGGTCGGCGGCAGCTAAAGCGTTCGCAAGAATCACGGACGCAAACATCCAAATAAACCCGCGGGTTCGCATTGCTTCCGCTGCGAAAACTTCCCAAAATGAGCCGCTTTGCCAGTCTACCATACCGCTAAAAAATATCAAAAACGTCATAAAAAGGTTAAAGCCGAGCAAGAATACGCAACTAAGTGCGATAACGTAAAAATCGTCCTGTAAAATCAGCGGATTTTCGTCGTAGTTTCTGCTCAAATTTGATCCTTTGTGCTCCGCTCGATAAAAATATTCGGCTTAAATTTAACCCGTCAAATTTAAAGCAAGAAGGATAAATCGTGCTCAAATTTGCCCGAAAAGCCTAAATTTGACTAATTTATCCCGCCTAGTAACTCTTGCGTCTGCTCGAAGCTAAAGCCCTCTTCGGCGTCTTGTTTTAGGAAGTTATCTATAAATTCTTTTTTTGAGATAGCAAGGTCAAGCTCTTTGTCGCTGCCTTTTTGATACGCGCCGATGCGTAGCAATACTTCGTTTTCTTTGAGGAGCGAGTAGAGGCGCTTTAGCTTGGCGGCGTTTGCCCTGTGCTCTTTGGTCGCGATGTCGCTCATCACGCGCGAGGCGGAGTTTAGGATGTTTATAGGCGGATAGATGCCAAAGTCCGTCATCTCGCGGCTAAGCACGATGTGGCCGTCTAGGATCGAGCGACTCTGGTCGGCTATCGGATCGCTCATATCGTCGCCGTCTACAAGCACCGTGAAAAAGGCCGTTATGCTGCCCTTGCCCTCCTCTTTGCCCGCGCGCTCCATCAGCTGCGGTAGTAGGGTGAGCACGGAGGGCGGGTAGCCCTTGGACGTCGGCGGTTCGCCCAGCGCCAGCCCGATCTCTCGCTGCGCCATGGCAAATCGCGTCACGCTATCCATGATGAAAAGCACGTCTTTGCCTTGGTTTTTGAAGTATTCGGCCACGCTCATCGCGCAAAACGCGCCGTATTTTCGCATTAGCGGGCTATCGTCGCTGGTGGCTACGATGACGACGGTGCTGCTTAGATCGCCGTGTAAATTTTTCTCTATAAACTCGGGCACCTCGCGGCCGCGCTCGCCGATGAGGGCGACTACTTTGATCGGAGCTTGCGAGTTTTTCACTATCATGCCCATGAGCGTACTTTTACCTACGCCAGAGCCCGCGAAAATGCCCAGTTTTTGACCTTTGCCGCAGGTTAGCAGCCCGTCGATGCTTTTAACCCCGACGCTAAAAATTTCATCTATCAGCCCGCGTTTCATCGCATCGATCGGAGCTCGCATTATCGGGGCGTACTCGGTGGCGGCGATCGCGCCTTTGCCGTCTTTTGGATTCATAAACGGATCGACTACGCGCCCTAAAAGAGCGTCGCCGACGGGGATTTTCATGCCCTGGTCGCTTTGATAGACGAAGTCGCCGATCTTGTAGCCTTCTACAAAGCCAAAGGGCGAGATGAGCGCGGTATTTTGCCGTACCTCAGTCACCATCGCTAGCCCGCTTTTGCTCTTGTCTTTAGCGCAAATTTGCACGATGTCGCCGATGCTGGGGCGAAGGCCCGAAATCTCTATCGTCGTAGCAGAAATTCGCTCGATCACACCAAAGACGCTAGAGAGAGATAAATTTGCGCCCAGCTTTGATTTTAAACTATCTAAACCCACTAAAATCTCACTTCTTTGTGCGAATTTATAAGGGAAAAAAACTCGCGTCTAGTCTCGCTACTTTTTAAAAAGCAGCCTCGCAGCGCAGATGTAGTCGTGGTCGAGTTGATCTTGCCTACGCCTCGCATCTCCACGCACATGTGGCGCGCCTCGATGACGACGCCCACGCCTTTTGGCTTGATGACCTCTTGCACGGCTTCGGCTATCTGTTCGGTGAGCTGCTCTTGGATCTGCAGGCGGCGAGCGAAGATATTTACCATGCGCGGGATTTTGCTAAGGCCCACGACCTTGTGGTTTGGGATGTAGGCTACGTGCACGCGCCCGAAAAACGGCAACAAATGGTGCTCGCAAAGGCTGTAAAATTCGATATCGCGTACGAGCACCATTTCGTTATTTGAGCTGTCAAACAGCGCGTCGTTTAGTACGACTTTGGGGTCTTGCGAGTAGCCGCTCGTTAAAAACTCGTAAGCTTTAAAAACGCGCTCGGGAGTTTTAACCAGCCCCTCTCTATGCGGGTCTTCGCCGACTAAATTTAGCATCTGCTCGACGCAGCTTTCAAACTTTTCTCTTTTTAAATTCTCATTTTTTAAATTTTCTTGCATTTGCGTTCCTGATTAATTTTGCTATTTAAATTTGATAAATGATTTTACTTAAATTCGCCTTTCGCGCGCTTAAATTTATACTATGAATAAGGAAAATTTTGCTACACTCTAGGAAATTTTTATTTTTTAAAGGAATTTAATGCAAATCAAAACCAAGGCGATCGACGCCGTAAATGCTTCGCTAAGTGCGAAAATACCGAGCACGGACGTAAAATCCAAACTCGAAAACGCTGCTAAAAAAGCTGCGAAAAATATGAAAATAGACGGATTTAGAGCGGGCAAAGTGCCTGTGAACGTGGTGCTAAAACGTTACGAAAAAGAACTAACCGCCGATGCTGAGCAAGACGCGCTAAAAGATGTCATAGACGCTGGACTAAAAGAGCTAAATAGAAAATTTAAAGAGGTTATCGGCGAGCCGATCGTGACAAAATTTGATAGAGGCGAAAACGAAATAGACGCGGAGATAGAGCTTTCGTTTAAACCGGTTATAAACATCGACGGATACGAGGAGCTAATAGAGAGCGTCAGCACTCCGCGCGTAACTAAAAAAGAGATCGACGAGAGAAAAAACGAAATTTTAAAAATGATGGCTCCGCTAGAAAAAATAGAAAAAGCCGCACTTGAAAAGGGCGATTTTGCTAAATTTGACTTCGAGGGCTTCGTGGACGGCGAGGCGTTTGAGGGCGGCAAAGCCGAAAACTACCTGCTAGAAATCGGCTCGGGCCAGTTTATACCGGGCTTTGAGGACGGTATGATCGGGCTAAAAGTCGGTGAAGAGCGCGACGTGAAGGTTAAATTCCCTGCCGAGTACGGCGCTGCGCACCTTACGGGCAAAGACGCGACGTTTAAAGTAAAACTACACGAAATCCAAGGTAAAAAAGTGCCTGAAGAGATCGACGAAGAGACGCTAAAACGCATCATGCCGGGCGAGGAAAAGGTAAGCGTCGAGCTATTTGAAGAGAGACTAAAAGAGCAGATCAAAGCCGAGAAGCACGCTAAAAACGTAAACGAGGAGCTAAAGCCTAAATTTGCCGACGCGATCGTGGCTAAATTTAACTTCGACGTGCCGAAAAATATCGTAGAACAAGAGATGGATATGCAATTCCGCAGCGCTTGGAGCAACTTTACGCCTGAGCAGATGGCTAAATTTAGAGAGGATAAAGACGCTCTAACTAAACAGCGCGAGACTTACCGCGACGACGCCGTAAAAAGCGTTAAGCTAACGTTTATAATAGACGAACTAGCGCGCCGCAGAGATATCAAGGTAAGCGACCAAGAGCTGATCCAAGCGGTGTATTTCGAGGCGTATCGCTCGGGCGTAGATCCGAAACAGCACCTTGAAAACTATAAAAATCAAGGAATTTTACCTGCGATCAAAATGTCGATGATCGAAGAGAAGCTATTTAACGAGATGTTTGCGCTAAAGAGCGATAAGAAAGAGAAAAAGGCGGAGTAATGAGCTACTACATCCCCTACGTCATCGAGCGTACGAGCAAGGGCGAGAGAAGCTACGACATCTACTCGCGCCTGCTAAAAGACCGCATAATAATGCTTAGTGGCGAGATCGAGGACGGTATGGCGTCTGCGATCGTGGCTCAGATGTTGTTTTTAGAGGCTGAAGACCCGGATAAAGATATCTATCTATATATAAACAGTCCTGGCGGCGTGATAACGAGCGGATTTAGCATTTACGATACGATGAACTACATCAAGCCCGACGTCTGCACAATCTGTATAGGTCAGGCAGCGTCTATGGGCGCGTTTTTGCTTAGCTGCGGGGCGCAGGGCAAGCGTTATGCGTTACCAAATTCGCGCATCATGATCCACCAGCCTTTAGGCGGCGCGCGCGGACAGGCGACGGATATAGAGATCCAGGCGAAGGAAATCTTGCGTATGAAAGAAATTTTAAACGCGATCCTAGCTAAAAATACGGGTCAAAAACTAGCTAAAATCCAAAAAGATACCGACAGGGACTTTTTCATGAGCTCTGCAGAAGCCAAAGAATACGGGCTTATAGATAAAGTTTTGGAGAAAAGCTTTAAGTAAAGAGTAGAATTTGATAAAGTTAGACAACAAAAAAAGCGAAAACGTAGTAGTAAAAAAAGAGGATGAAAAGGCCGTAGAGGGCGAGTTAAACATCTACGGCTTTTCCGAGGCGATCATTAAAGAACTAAGCGAGGAAAACATCCCCTCGATACCAAAAAACTACACCATTTTTTTTGAAAAGATGCTTGAAAAGCAGCCTGATGATTTTAAGAAAAAAGTCGGCGAGATCATAAAGATCGAAGAAGAGATTAGTAGACTCGAAGACGATAGGCAAATAAACATCGAGCGCGAGGTAAAAAATAGCTTCATGCAGATAAAAAGCATGTTGCAAGCCGTAGGACTCATCTATAAAAATTTGACTATCCTAAGAACTATAATAAAAAAACGCTCGAGCATACTAGAGCCAAACATCAGCTTGCTAAGCTTGCAAAATATGTTTAACGCCTTTAACGAAGACCTAAATAGGCTAAATTCGCTGATGGGTAAGCATATCGAAGTGATAAAAACTAGCTACGAAGAGGTCAGTAAGGTCTTTAAGGTCGTAGAAGAGCAATCCATCTACGATCCTAAATTTGACATCTACAACAGAAAGTTTTTCCTAAAAACGCTCGAAACCGAAGTCGGAAATATCGAAAAATACAGCTACGAATCATCCGTTATGCTCATAAAACCAAAAGAAGCAGCCTTAAAAGATATCGGCTCAAAAGGTAGACTAGCGCTGCTAAAAAATATTTCTAGGATGTTGCTACGCACATCAAAACGAAGCGATATCTTGGCGCATTACGGCGATGGGTGCTTTGCTATGCTGATGCGGCACACAGATATGGTCGGTGCGCAAAAGGCCTGCGAACGTATCACCGAGATGTTTTACGAGACCTCGTTTATACTAAAGGGTGAGAAATTCGAGTTTGACATGGAGGTCGTTGCCTGCAACCTAAGAACCGATAAAACTGTCGCAGAGCTACTATCTGCAGCCCTTGATACTCTCGTAAAAACCGGCAGAGACGGTAAGCGCTACGAGATTTTAGACGAGAAAGCGGCTAAATGATACTAGAAATCCTAACCTATCCGAACAAAAAACTCTTCGTCAAATCGCTTGAAGTTAAAGTTTTTGACGACGAGTTGCATAAATTTTTAGACAACATGTATGAGACCATGATCGCTAAAAACGGTATCGGACTAGCCGCCATCCAAACTGGCGAGGCTAAGCGAATTTTGATCATCAATTTAGTTGACGAAGAGAGCAAAGAACAGCGCAAAGAGGATCTGCTAGAAATCATAAATCCCAAAATTTTACGCAAAGAGGGCGAGATAATATATCAAGAAGGCTGCCTTAGCGTGCCCGGATACTACGAAGACGTAAAAAGAGCCGAGTTTATAACGCTTGAGTATCAAGACCGCTTCGGCGAGCGTAAAGAGCTCGAGGCCGACGGGCTTTTATCGGTCGCGATTCAGCATGAGATGGATCACCTCGATGGGCACCTTTTTATCGAGCGTATTGGCTACAACAAACGCAAAAAATTTGACAAAGAGTATAAAAAGCAAAAAAACGCATGAAAGCCCTAAAATGCGCCACTTATAATGACGAATTACGGCTTGTGGACGTCGAGTCCAGCTTTAACCGCGGTTTGCCTGCACTTAATATCGTAGGGCTTGCGGGAGCTTCGATCAAAGAGAGCGCCGAGCGCGTAAAATCAGCGCTTTTATCGTTAAATTTCTCCTTCCCCGCGCAAAAAATCATCATAAATTTATCCCCCTCGGATATGCCAAAATCCGGTAGCCACTTTGACCTACCCATTGCGCTTTTAATCGCTTTGCAAAAAGAGCGCGATTTTGAGCCTATTTTTGCGTTCGGCGAGTTGGGGCTCGACGGCGGCGTCAAAAGTACGGCTAGCCTTTTTTCTATCTTACTTTTTTTGAGCGCGAAAGCGCCAGGTTCTCGCGTGCTGATCCCGCAAGAGATAGCGCAAAAAGCGGGCGCCATACCGAATTTAGAAATTTACGCCGTTTCAAATTTGGCCGAGGCGATCAAATTTTTCCTAGAGCCCGAATTCGCCGTCTCGCGCAGAGTCGGCGCCGTTCATCCGCTTTTTTCAAATTTAATCAAAATCGGCGAAAAAAGCTTCATAAAAAATCAAAATTTCGAGCTAAATTTTAGCGACGTAAAAGGCCAGAGTAGGGCAAAAAGAGCCTGCCTGGTGGCTGCTTGCGGTATGCACAATATTATCTTTGAGGGAAGTCCCGGGTGCGGCAAGAGTATGAGCGCCAAGCGCCTGCGATACATTTTACCGCCGCAAAGTTTGGATGAGATTTTGCTCAGCTGCGCTTACAGCTCGCTAAATCAGCAGGAGAGCGAATTTTCTGTACTCCGCGCCTTTCGCTCGCCTCATCACACGAGTACGCGAAGCTCGATATTTGGCGGCGGATCGAGCTCGGCTAGGATCGGCGAGGTCGGACTAGCTAACGGTGGGATTTTATTTTTTGACGAGCTTCCTCACTTTGCGCCGCAAATTTTAGAGAGCCTACGCGAGCCGCTGGAGGACTATAAAATCAACATCTCGCGGGTAAACTCAAAGGTCACGTATGAGACCAAATTTATGTTCGTAGCCGCGATGAACCCTTGCCCTTGCGGTAATCTACTCTCAAAAAATCTAGAGTGCAAATGCTCGGAGCTCGAGATCAAGCGCTATAAATCGCGTATTTCGGCACCCGTGCTTGACCGCATCGACCTTCACGTGCAGATGGACGAGGTGGCTGCGAGCGATAAAAGCGACGTCACGAGCGAATCGATGCAAGATACCGTGCTGCGCGTGTTTGAGACGCAAATCTCGCGCTCTCAAAGCGAGCTAAATGGCAAGCTTGGCGACGAAGAGATAGCTAAATTTTGCATTTGCGACGACGAGGCGAGCGGCGTGCTAGATCACGCAACGCAGAGATTTTCACTCAGCCGCCGCGCTATCAATAAAACCCTAAAAGTTGCTCGCACGATCGCTGATATCGATGGCTCGCGCGTCATCAAAAAGCCCCATATTTTGGAGGCTTTGAGCTACCGAGTGAAGCAGGAGGGCGCATGAAAAAGCTATTTTGGGATACGGCGGAGCTTGACGCTAGAGCCGTGAGCGAGTTTGGGCTTAGCACCGAAGTGCTGATGCAAAACGCTGCTAACGCGTTAGCTAACGCCGTGCGAAGTAAGTTCAAAAAAACATCGACCAAACGCCGTAAAATTTTAGGCGTAGTCGGCAGCGGAAATAACGGCGCAGACGTGCTCGCCGCGCTTAGACTTTTGGGCGGTAAATTTGATTGTTTCACGTTTTTGGCGAGCAACAAACAAAACGAAACGTCAAAAACCGAGCTAACTAGAGCGCTAAAATGCGGCGTAAATTTGATCTCAAATTTGACGGAAAGCGGCGAATTTGACTGCATCATCGACGGGATTTTCGGAACCGGACTTAGCCGCGAGCTAGACGAGCGGACGATAAATTTGATAAATCTACTAAACGAAAAACCCGCCTATAAGCTTGCCTGCGATATCCCGAGCGGTCTTGATAAAAACGGCGTGCTGCAAGGCGCGGTCTTTAAGGCCGATACGACCGTGACGATGGGCGCGCTAAAGTCGGCGCTTTATAGTGACTTTGCAAAGGATTTCGTCGGGCGCGTAAAGGTCGCAAATTTGGGCCTTCCTCGCGAGCTGTACGAGACGGGGACGAGCTTTTATAAACTTGGAAAAAGCGATTTAAATTTGCCATTTCGCACTAAGCAAAACGCTAACAAGGGCGACTTTGGGCATGTGTTTGTCGTTAGCGGCCAAAAGGGCGGAGCAGCGCGTATAGCGGGACTTGCCGCGCTAACGATCGGTGCGGGGCTCGTTAGCGTCGTGGGCGAAAATTTAAACATTGAGCCAGTTTTAATGCAAAGTGCTCGCATAACGCCCAAAATGGAAGTCGGAGCCGTCGGTATGGGGCTTGGCGAGCTTGATGAGGCGCAAAAAGACGAGCTTTTTAGCGAGCTAAAAACAAAAGACGCGCTCGTTATCGACGCCGATCTTTGCTATGAGCCGCGTACGCTTGAGCTTTTAAGCAGCGAAAAAATAGTGATAACGCCACATCCAAAGGAGTTTGCGAGCCTGCTAGAGCTTGCGAATCTAGGCAAATTTGACGTCTGCGAAGTGCAAAAAAATCGCTTCAAACTCGCTCAAGTTTTTAGCCGAAATTTTAAATGCGTGCTTGTGCTAAAGGGCGCAAATACGCTAATCGCGCAAGGCGGCGAGGTCTACGTCATGACGCATGGAAGCGCTACGCTCGCAAAAGGCGGCAGCGGAGACGCGCTAAGCGGTATCGTCGCGGGACTACTCGCGCAGGGTTACGACCCGCTAAACGCCGCGATCTCGGGCGCGTTAGCTCACGCGTTAGCCGCTCGCGAAATCAAAATCAACGACTACGCGCTCACGGCCGCGGACGTCATCAAAGGACTCAAATGCTTACGAAAAAAATAGCGGTTTTATTTAGCGGCGGCGGCTCGAATTTGGAGGCGATTTTAGAGAGGCTGCACGGCAAAGTTTTTGGCGAAACCAGGATCGAGGTCGCGCTAACGCTAACAAATAAAGCTAACGCAGGCGGCATAGCAAAAGCCGCAAAATACGGCCTGCAAAGCGTCGTTACCGAGCACGTTAATTTTGCCTCGAGAGAGGAGTTTGACGCTGCGGTCGTAGCACAGATAAAGCGTGCTAACGTCGATCTAACGGTGCTTGCGGGCTTTATGCGCATCCTTACGCCAGTTTTTACGAGGCAGATTCGCGCGATAAATTTGCATCCGTCGCTACTACCGCTTTTTAAGGGCGCGCACGCGATAAAAGAGAGCTTTGAAAGCGATATGAAGGTGGGCGGCGTGAGCGTGCACTGGGTCAGCGAGGAGCTAGACGGTGGCAAGATCATCGCTCAGCGCGCGTTTGAAAAGAGCGCGGGAATGAGTTTTGAGGATTTTGAAGCTAAAATCCACGCGATAGAGCATGAAATTTTGCCTGAAACTATCGTGCAAATTTTAACCGGCAAAGAATAAAATTTGGCGTTTAAATTTGAGTCAAATTTATGATTTTTGCGAAGCAGGCCATAAATTTAGCCAAATTTCGACTTGTAAATTTCAAATTTTCGCGCACGTTTTTTACGCTACGTCAAATTTAAGGGCGTAAATTTGTAAAATCGTCGCAAATCACAAACTTCGCTTGGCGGTTAAAACATCAAAAACGTTATTTTGCTTTAATACGGTGCTTTTGCGTCTCTTGCTAAAATTAAAAATCAAATTTGGCGGCGGGTGTTTGCGCTAAATTTGATCTCGAAATACGTCTGTAAATTTGATCGTAATTTGCCTTCTTGCTTGCAAATATTGCCAAAACAGTAAATTTGAAACGGAAAATTCGTAAAATCCGCAAAATGTGTACTCTGGATAAAATGATGTAAATTTGACCGACTTTGTGCGTCGCTCAAATTTGAAATAAATTTATGTCTTTGAATGTAAATAATTTATATAAGGGTTGCGTCGTGCGCCAACGGCAAAATCAAGCGCAAAATTTGAAGCAAAACAAGTAAATTTTAGCCGAAACAACAGCTAAAATTTAAAAGAAAGAGGCGGAAAGCTCCGCCAAAAAGTAGAATTATTCGGCTTTAAATCCGCCGCCAAATGCCTTATAAACGTCCACGACCGAGTCGATGAGGCTTAAATTTGCCGCAATATCTTGGAGTCTAACCGAGAGTAGGTTGCGCTGCGCGTCTAGTAGTTCCAGGTGCCCGGTGTAGCCTTCTTCAAACTGATCCTTGGCCAGCTTATAGATTTTTTCTTGCGAGTTCAGGAGCTCTTTGACTTGATTTAGCGTTAGTTTGGCGTTTTTACGGTTGTTTAGCGCGTCTCTAACCTCGCCCAGAGCCTTTTTGACCGCCGCTTCGTAGGCTACGGCCGCGATTTGCTCGTTAGTTTCGGCTATGCGGACGTTGTTTTTGGTTCTGCCGTAGTCAAAAATTTTCTGCACCAAAGATCCGCCTATGCTCCACGTGTTTGCGTTACTGATAAAGATATTTTCAAAATCCACGCTAGAAAATCCAAAAAGCCCTGTTAGCGAGATGGACGGCAGATAGTCGGCCTTTGCGACGCCGATTAGCGCGTTAGTGGCGTTTAGATCGGCGTAGGCTTTAGCTACGTCGCTCCTTCGCAGTAGTATGTCCGCACTTACGCCCGCACTTACTTTGGGCTCTTTTGGTAGCATTTTAGCGCTCTGCACGGCACCACTCAGGATCTCGTCGTTTGATTTACCCGTTAGCATCGCTACCGACGTTAGAGCCTGAGACAGCGAGGTTTGCACCTCTAGCAGGCTTACTTTTGCGCTTTCGACGGCGGCTTTGCTTTGTAGATAGGTCGTCTCGTTTATGCCGCCTAGATCAAGCTGCGTTTTGCGAAGCGCTAGCGTCTCCTCGTAGGTTTTTAGCGTGTCTTTTAGCACGGCTTCGCGCATATTTAGAGCCACGAGCGCGAAGTAGCTTTTAGCCACGCTAGAGCTTATGCTAAGGCGCGCGGTGGCGTAGTCGAGCTTGGTCGCGTTTAGGCTGGCTTTAGCCGACTCGACGCTGTTTCTCACTCTGCCCCACAGGTCTATCTCGTAGCTTAGGCCTAAATTTACCTGCGATGTTCGGTAGCGCGTCTGAGGCTGTTTGGTGTAGGTTTCGCCACTACTTTTTGCTTTAGTGTAGCCGACGTTTAAATTTACGCTAGGAAATAGATCTGCTTCCGAGATGCCTAGGCTTGCGGCCGCTTTTTGTAAATTTAAATAAGCTGTGCGAAGGTCGGTGTTTTTCTCTAGCGCGCTAGCTACGAGAGCGTTTAGGTTTTCGTCGCCAAACTCCTTCCACCACTCGTCTTTGATGTCGCTAGTTTCAAATTTATACGTAGATTCAAATTTCGTATCGACCTCGGGTATCTCGGGTCGAAACGAGCAGCCTGCTAAAAATAGCGCCGCGGCTAAAGTTAAAATTTTATACATTTTTGATCTCCTGTGCTCGGCTTGGTTTTTTGTCCCAGACTTTGTTGTTTAGCTTTTCTAGTAGATAGTAAAACATCGGTATGAAAAATATCGCTATCGTAGTGGCAGCTATCATACCGCCGACCACGCCCGTGCCTAGAGAGTGGCGAGACGCAGCGCCGGCACCCGTGCTGATAACCATCGGAAAAACGCCCAGGGTAAACGCGAGCGAGGTCATGACGATCGGGCGGAAGCGAAGCCTTGCAGCATTAACGGCCGCGTCAAATACGCTCTTGCCAGCTAGTCTTTCTTGCATCGCAAATTCTACGATAAGGATCGCGTTTTTAGCCGATAGACCGATGAGAAGCAGTAGTCCGATCTGGAAATAAATGTCGTTTGTTAGCCCTCTAGCCCAAACGGCGACTAGCGAGCCAAAAACCGCAAACGGAACGGCCGTGATAACGGCTAGCGGGATGAGCCAGCGCTCATACTGCGCCGCTAGGATCAAAAATACGAAAATCATACCGAATATAAACGCCGTAGAGCCCGTACCTTGCGAGCTAACCTCCTGATACGCCGTACCCGCCCAGCTGATGGAGTACTCCTCCGTGCTTAGCGTCTGCTCGACCACCTCTTGTATCGCTTTTATCGCGTCTCCCGATGTGTAGCCCGGTTTTGGGTCGCCTTGGATCTTGGCCGCTGGGAAAAGGTTAAATCTATCCACGATATCGGGACCCAAAATTCTAGTTAGGGTGGCTACCGAGTTTAGCGGTATCATCTCACCGCCGCTTGAGCGGACGTAAATTTTACGCAAGTCTTCGGGGTTGTTTCTAAAGCCCTCTTCGCCTCTAGCGTAGACGCGGTAGGATTTACCGAAAAGGTTGAAGTCATTGACGTAATACGAACCGAAGGTTGAGCCTATCGCGCTAAAAATTTCGCTCTCGCTCACGCCGAACATCTGGGCTTTTTGCCTATCGACGTCGATTTTAAACTGGCGGTAATTAGTCTCTAGCGTCGAGCGCACGCTAGTTAGATCCGGGCGCGCATTTGCCGCGGCCACTACTTTTTTCACGTCGGCTTCGATCTGGGCGTAGCTTTTGCCGCTTTTATTTTGTAGATACATCTCAAAGCCGCCCGTCATCGAAAGACCCATGATAGGCGGGACGTTTACGACAAAGCTCATCGACTCCTTCGAGCCCCAAAGCATACCGTTAAAGGGGCCGGTTAGCGCGTCTGCTTGACTATCCGGCGTTTTTCTCTGGCTCCAGTCTTTTAGCTTGACGAAGCTGATGGCCGAGTTTTCTCTAAGCGCGCCCGCGATCATATCGTATCCGGCAAACCCCATCGTAAATTCGACGTTTGGATTGCTTAGAATCATGTTGCTGATAGTTTTTACCTCTTCTTTGGTTTTTAGCATATTGCTTGACGGCGGTAGCGAAGTGATAACCATCAGTGCGCCCTTATCTTCGGACGGTACGAGGCCGCTAGGAACTTTTTTAAACAGCTCGTAAGTCGCAAAACCCATGACGCCTATCAAAATAAGGCTGATTATCACGTGACGAAGCACTTTTGCAACGCCCGCGGTAAAAATTTTCGTACTCCAGTCGAAAAAGTCGTTAAATTTTTGCACGAACCAAAACGGCTTACTCTCTTGTTTTTTTATCATAACGCCGCAAAGTGCCGGAGTAAGCGTAAGTGCGACAAAGCCCGAAATACAAACCGAAGTAACCAGAGTGAGCGCAAACTGGCGCTGGATCACGCCGACAAAACCCTCCATAAAAGAAACCGGAACAAAAACGGCGGATAAAACCAGCACGATCGAGATGACGGGGGTTTGTACCTCCTCCATCGCCTTATATGTCGCTTCTTTGACGGTGATGTCTTTTTCCTCGTGTAAAATTCTCTCCACGTTTTCGATAACGATGATGGCGTCGTCCACGACGATACCGATAGCAAGGATAAGCGCAAAAAGAGTGATTAAATTTATACTAAATCCCATCGCGTACAGTCCGCCAAAGGTGCCGATGATGGACACGGGAACGGCTAGCATCGGGATGACGGTAGCGCGGAAGCTCTTTAAAAACATATACATAACGATGAGAACTAAGATCATCGCCTCGATAAAGGTTTTTACGACTTCGTGGATAGAGACTTCGATAAATTCGGTCGGGTTATATGCGATCGTGTGCGTAAATCCTTCGGGGAAATTTTTACTTAGCTCGTCTAGCTTTGCATTTACCGCTTGCGCCGTGGCTAGGGCGTTAGCGTCGTTTTGCATAAAGATTAGAAGCGGTATAGAGTCTTTACCGTTTAGCATCGCGTCGTTGGCGTAGTTAGCCGCTCCTAACTCCACTGTCGCTACGTCTTTTAGCTTTAGCGTCGCGCCGTCCGCGCTTTTGATGATTATATCGCCAAACTGTGCGGCATTTTTGAGTCGTCCGCCCGTGCGAACGGAATAAACGTAAGGATTATCGCCGTCTGACGGCTGCTCGCCTATCTTACCGGCGGCGTATTGGCTATTTTGGATTTTTACTTGGGCGATTACGTCGCTAGGAGTTAGCTTGTAGTAAGCGAGCAAATCGGGCTTTAGCCAAATTCGTATCGAGTACTCTTTGGTACCGATTAGCACGGTATCGCCTACGCCGTTAACCCTTTTGATCTCGTCTGCTATGTTTAAATTTACGTAGTTATACATCTCGATGGAGTTCATTTTCGGACTAGTAAAGCCTATAGCCTCTAGGATCGAACTGCTACGTTCGCGCACGGTTACGCCCATGTTTTGCACCTCTTGAGGCAGCCTTGAGAGCGCGGCCTGGACGCGGTTGTTTACGTCGATCGTGGCTTGTTTGGCTGAGGTGCCGATTTTAAAATAAACGTTGATATTTAGCGAGCCGCTCGAGCTTGAGGTGCTTTGCATATAGAGCATGTTTTCTACGCCGTTTATCTGGTCCTCGATCGCGCTAGCTACGGAGTCGGCGATAGTCTGGGCGTCGGCGCCTGTGTAGACGGCGCTAACGGAAATTTGAGGCGGGGTTAGCTTAGGATACTCCTCGATGGGAAGCCCCTTTATCGCCATCGCGCCCGCGATAACTATGATGATAGATACGACGGTGGCGAATATCGGGCGGTCAATGAAAAATTTAGAAAACATTATTTAGCCTTTTCTTGCTCGTTTTTAGGCTCTAAATTTGCGCCTTTACCAAAGCTTTCGGTTAGGTCCTTATCTATCTCTACGGGCGCACCCACGCCGATTTTTAGGAAGTTGTTTAAGATGATTTTATCATTTTCGTTTAGCCCCTCGCTAACTACAGCAGCGTCTTTCGTCTGGTAGGTTACCTTTACGTCTTTGGATGCTACTTTGCCGTCCTCTACGACTAGTACATAGGTCTTGACGTCGGTTTGCTGGAGTGCGACTTGAGGGATTTTAAAGCCGTCTTTTTGATAAAATCCTCCCATCGTCACGTGGCCGAACATTCCAGGCAGCAACTTGCCCTCGTCGTTGTTAAATTCAGCCTTGGCTAAAACGCTGCCCATGTTCGTATTTACGACGTTATCGATAAAATTTACTTTACCGTCAAATTCGCCCGGGCCTACTTTTAGCACGGCGTCCGAGTTTGTCTGCACCCAGAGGCTGCTTTCTTGCATTTTGACGCGGTTTAAGTTATCTACGTCGGAGATGTGGAAGTGCGCTTCGATCGGATTGATTTTGGTTAGGCGCACTAGCTGGGTAGTGTTTGCTACGACTAGCGAGCCTACGTCTACGAGATTATCGCCCAAAACGCCGTCAAAAGGCGCGGCGATGCTCGTGTAACCTAGATCTATTTTCGCGCTTTTGGCACTAGCTTTGGAGCTTAATAAATTTGCGTTTGCGATTTCAAGCGCCGAAACGGCCGCGTCGTACTCTTTTTGCGAAACGGCGTTTTTCTTATATAAATTTGAAATTCTGTTAAATTCGGTCTGAGCGTTCTTTAAATTTGCGTTTGCTACGCCGATAGCGGCCTCAAGCGCGTCGTAGCTGGCTTGGTATTTTTCGGGATCTATCAAAAACAGCTTGTCGCCTGCTTTTACGTTATCGCCGGGTTTAAAAAACTGTTTGGTTATCGTGCCGCTTACTTTGGGATAGACGATGACGTCTTGTTGGCTAGTTAGGGTCGCGGTGTAGTCAAAGCTGATCGGCACGTCTGATTTTTTAGCTACGAATACGTCGACCTTTGACGGCGGCATTTGCCGTTGTTGTCCGGCTGCGGCCGCGCTTTTTTTATCGTTACCATCAAAGCATGCCGTAAAAAGCAGCGACGCCAATAACAAAACCGAAAGGGTTTTAAAATTTCTCATAAATTTGCCTTTAATTTTTTGGGATATTATACAAAAATTTGGTATATAATATTTGTTACAAATGAAGTCGGCTATTTTACTCTTATTTACACGAAAAGTCAAATTTTAGAGAGTAGAATTTAGCGTTTTTTTACACCGTGTAAAAACATATCTATGCGCGTTTTTACGTGCTCTTCGCGCTCTTTTTCGCTTAGCATTATGTCTTCGTTAAGTAAGACCGCATTATAGTGATAAGGCTCTCTAACGACAGCCGCAAACGTCTTGGCCGCGACGTAAGGAGAGATGCATGGATTTAGCTGGACTCTTATGTCTTCGCGCTCGAAAAAATCTATCAAAATTTTATCGATTTTGCTTAAAATTTGATCCAAAAACTCTTTACCCAAAAGCCCGTCGTTTTTCGCGCCCTCGCTCATCATCACTCTTGAGATTAGCGTGGTTTTCTTTTCGCAGATGATGTCGAAAAATATCATCGCGAATTTTGTTAAAAAATCATCCAGCTTATGCGGTAAATTTAGATCGATTTTCTCGTCTATACGAGTTCTAAAGTCGTCAAATCCGCGCTCTACGATGGCGCGAAAGAGTCCTTCTTTATTTTCAAAAAATTTGTAGATGCTTGCCAGCGATCCGCCGCTTTTTTTGATGATATCCGTTAAACTCGTGTTTTCGTAGCCGTTTTCAAGGAAAATTTCAAGTCCAGCTTGGATGAATTTCTCTTTTCTCTCGGCGCTTCGTTTCGTCGGTTTCGTATCCATTTTTCTAGCCCTCAAATTTCAAAAAAATCTTAAAATATGATTATACTATAAAAAAATAATTTTTTACTCACTTGGATGGGCGAAAATCGTCCGTCTTTTAACATTTATTTTTTCTTTGTTATCCGCGGCGTAGGCGGAGATTTCTATCTTCGTCGTTTGCTCGTTTGTGCCGGCAAATGCCGCTTTAGGTGCGCTTAGCACGACTACGACTTTCCTTTTTTCGCCCGCTTTTAGCGAAATTTGAGTCTTTGGGCGCTCGATTTTTATCGGCGCTTTAGCTTCCTCTGCGCTAACGTCAAAGTAAAATTCATGCGCCGCCGCGTCGGTATTTTCAAACAAAAACACGTAAGCGTTTTCGATCTCGCCGCTTTTATTTACTTTATACAGCTCGCTCGTGCGGTTGATGTTTAGCAGCATGCTCTCTTTTTTGGCGCTCATTAGCGTTAGCGCGGTCGCGGCGATAGCGATGGCGGCGCAGTAGCCGACGGTTTTAAAGCGCAAATACCGCACTTTTTGCTTGGTTTTTAGCGAATTTGAGCTCGTCCAGCTAATTAGACTAGGTAAATTTAGCCCAGACATCGTTTTTGTGCACGCATCGACGCACTCCAGGCAGTTTATGCACTCTAGCTGCATGCCTTTTCTGATGTCGATGTGCGTCGGGCAAATTTTCACGCAGGCTTCGCAGCCGGTGCACTCGTTTTGCGGCTCCGGCGGTTTTTTCCAGAGTTTGGTTTGACCCTCAAAAATTTTACCGCCGCGCGTCTCGTCGTAGATGACCTGCATGCTATCGGCATCGATCATCACGGACTGTACTCTAGCGTACGGACAGACGTAAACGCAAAAATTTTCGCCCAAAAACGCTACGTCAAATATCAAAAACGCCGCGATAACAAGCCAAGCTCCGAGTAAAATTTTATGCTCGGCCAGGTCTGAAATTTGAGCGAAAAAATCTTGCGGCGGGACGAAAAACCAGAGAAAATTCGCCGCCGCAACAAAAGCCAAAACGCTCCAGATCGCGACTGCTAGCGCGTTTTTGACGCCGCCCTCAGCCTGCGTTTGTTTGTTTGAAATGCTTTTGCGGATTTTTAAAATTTTAGTTTGTATAAGGTCGCGGTAGATCGCGCGAAATATCGTCTGTGGACAGCTCCAGCCGCACCAGACGCGGCCGCCCAAATTCGTCATAAAAAATATAAAAATAAAAAAAATGATGAGCACGAAAGGCATCAAAAATAGCTCTTGGACGTTAAATTTGGCAAAAAACAGATGCAGCTCGCTACGCTCGAAGCTTAAAAGAAAAAATTGATTTCCGCCGATAGATATAAACGGTAAAATAAGCGTGGTACAGGTTATCAGGATGTAGGCGATATAGCGTTTGCTGGCAAATTTGAAATATTTTTTATACTCTTCTTTAGTCATAATTCATCCTGATTACAAAGTAGTGATAATTTTTGATAAATTATAGAGTTAATGCTATTAAACGCATATTAAAATTGCTATTACGCCACTTTTATGATGTATAATTTCATAAATTCTTTAAAGGAGATGTTATGAAAAAAATTTCTAGAAGAAATTTCATCAAAACCGGCCTCGCGGCAGCCGCTGTTGGTGCGCTAAATTTGCAAGCGGCACAAGATGACGAGATAAAATGGGACGCGGAATACGACGTCTTGGTGGTAGGTAGCGGCCTTAGCGCAAACGTCGCGGGCATCGTAGCAGCCGAGGGTGGGCTTGGTGTAGCGCTACTAGAAAAGATGTCGCGAATGGGCGGCAACTCCGTCGTTTCTCAGCTTGATTTTGCCTGCGTGGGCTCCGAACAACAGGAAAAAGCCGGCATCAAAGACTCCATCGAGCTTTTTGTAAAAGATTTAAACAAGGCAGGCAAGGGCTTTAACTACATAGAGCAGTCTTATAGGATTGCCCAAAATTCAAAAAGAGCGTATGAATTCGTCAAAGCAAGAGGCGTGCAATACGCCGAAAAGCTAAAGCATCTGGGCGGGCATAGCGTAGCAAGAAGCCTAGAGACCGTAGGCGGAGGCGGAGCGTGCGTGCAGGCGCTAAATTCTCACTTTGAGAGCAAGGGCGGCAAGACGTTAAAGCGCGTAAAGGTCGATGAAATCGTGCTGGATAAAAACGGCGCGGCGATAGGACTAAAGGTGAGAGAGGAATATAAATTTGATAAAAACCTAGCCGACGACGATGCGCAAAACGTTTCGGGAGACGTTAAATTTTATAAAGCTAAAAAGGCCGTAATTTTTGCAAGCGGCGGATTTTCGGCGGATAAAACCTTTAAAGCAGCACAAAATCCAAGGCTCGCTCTAGCATCCACTCCGTCAAATCCAGGCGCGACGGCCGGTGCGTTAAAAACCATGGTAAGGGCGGGCGCGATGCCTGTACAGCTTAGCCTGGGACGCTATTCGTTTGGTATTCCGACGGAGGATTTGATATTTGCTATTGCGGTCGACGGCAAAAACTCAAAGAGATTTATGAACGAAGACGGCGACAGGCAGACTTTGTCCGATAATATTTTAGAAAATATGCAAAAAAACGAAAGCGATCTGTTCCCGACTATAATCTTTGACGAGACGGGATTTACCTCCAGTCATGACCCAAAAAGGCTGCAAAAATTTATAGAAACCGGCAAGATGAAAAAATTTGAGAGCCTAGACGAGCTAGCTGCGGAATTTAAGCTAAATGCGCAAATTTTAAAAGAGGAAATAAAGCGGTATAACGAAAGCGTCGCCGCCAAAACCGATGCCGATTTTAAAAAAGATTTAACCAAAGTCGCTCCGATAGAAAAGGCTCCGTTTTTCGCGATACTCGGGGCTCCTGGCATCAGCTATACTCCGGGCGGCGTGAGGGTAAATTTGAACTTTGAAGTTCTTAATATAAACGATAGCAAGCCTATTAAAAATTTATACGCCGTAGGCGAGGCGACGGGCGGAGTGCACGGATTTACGAGGCTTACCAGCTGCTCGACGCCCGATTGTATCAGCTCGGCGATGATAGCGGCGGAGCATATACTAAAAGGCTAAATTTAAAACCCGGACGGCAGGCAAAGCTTAAATTTATCAAATTTAAACTATAATCGCCATCTATTTTAATTGAAAGGTGGTGAGGACGTTGCCTGGTATTAAGGTACATCCTAACGAGTCTTTTGACGAAGCTTACAGAAAGTTCAAAAAGCAAACCGACAGGAACCTTGTCGTGACCGAAGTTCGCGCAAGACGCTTTTTCGAGCCTATGACCGAGATCCGCAAAAAACAAAAAATCGCGGCTCGCAAGAAAATGCTTAAACGTCTATATATGCTTAGACGCTACGAGTCAAAGCTCTAACCAAAAGGGTCGCTTTGGCGGCCTTTTCTTTTTTAAACTCCCGTTTAACTCGCATCAAAGCCAAAATTTGCCATAATCTACGCCAAATTTAACGATCAAAGGAAAAATATGTCCAAAGTGCCCGTGAGCGAGGCTGCGGAAATCTTAGGCGTAACCAAAGAAGCCGTCTACAACCGCATTCGTCGCGGAACGCTAAAGACCTTTGAAAAGGACGGCGTAAAATACGTGGTTTTAGAGGGCTACGAGCCTCAAACCGCACCCAAATCAGCGCCCAAAACTTCAAAATCCGCTAAAAGCTCGGAGTCAAAAAAAGCCGCTAAGGCCGGCGAATTTGACGTGAACGAATTTCTACTCTCGCAAATTAGCGAACTAAAAGAACAAAATCAAAATTTGCAAGCCGATAAAGATAGGCTTTTTCGCGAAAAAGAGCAAATTTTGCTAAATAATAAATCCGAAATAGCTCAAATTTACCGCGAAAGAGACGAGAAGCTAAGGGGATTTTTAAGTATGCTCGAGCGACCGTTGCTAGCGCGTCAAAACGGCGAATACGTGGCTCCCATCGACGTCGAATTCGTCGAGAGCAAGCCTGAAAACGAGGGTAAATGGACGAGCCTAGCCGAGTTTTTAAAATCGCAAAATTTAAGCGGTAAGAGCCTTAAAAAAACGCAAAATAAAATCATAAAAAACATCGGAAAATCAAAATTTATCAAATTTAAAAAAGGCGTGATAATGGTAAAAAGTAAGAAAATTTCAAAGGAGCTAGATAAAAAATGAGAGTTTTTAAAGGCATAAAAAAAGTAGCAAGCTACGCTGCGGTAGGCGGCTTTGGCGCGGTGATAGCGGCTGGGCTGGCAGGATGCGGCAGCGATAACGGTGGAGCAAATAACAATGACGGTAGCGCGCTAAAAGAAGCGGCGCAAAAAACGGGAGCTTTCGTCATCATCGAAGAAACCGCGCCCGGCAAATATAAAGTCCTAGAGGAGTATCCGAGCAGCGAAACGCGCGTCGTACTAAAGGACATCAACGGCACCGAGCGCGTGCTAAGCAAAGAGGAGATGGATAAGCTAATCGCCGAGGAAAACGCTAAAATCGACGCCGGAACGTCGAATCTAACCGGCTCAAACGCTCAAAACGCGCAGCTAAGCAGCGGCGGTATGAGCCTTGGCGAGACGCTTCTAGCCTCGGCTGCGGGCGCGATCATAGGCAGTTGGATCGGCAACAAGCTATTTAACAACCCGGGCTATCAGTCGCAGCGCCAAAGCGCGTATAAAAACCCAAGCGCCTACTCAAGGAGCGTAGATAGCTTTAACAAAGCCAAAGCCGCTAGCTCGGCAAGTAAACCAAGCGGCGGAAAGAGCGGATTTTTCGGCGGTTCAAGCTCAAGTTCAAGCTCAAGTTTCGGAGGATAAAATGATAAATTTAAAAAAAATCGAACCGCTAAATAGCGAATTTTTAGGCGAGATCGGCTTTACCTGGCACACCGATCCGGACGGCAGCGACTACGTAGCAGACGAGCTAGTCGAGGTTAGCGAGGCGCAGGCCGAGGCCTACTACAACGCCGCAAACGAGCTATACGATATGTTCGTCGCAGCCGCCCAGCACGTCATCGACAACAACCTCTACCACGAGGTCGGCATCCCATTTAATCTCGTAGATCTCGTGCGTGAAAGCTGGGAAAACGACGTGCATTGGCACCTTTACGGTAGATTTGACCTTGCAGGCGGTCTAGACGGCAAGCCGATAAAACTCATCGAATTTAACGCCGACACCCCGACGGCCGTGTTTGAGACAGCGATCATCCAGTGGGCGGCGCTTAAGTTTAACAGCATGGACGAGAGCGCGCAGTTTAACGACCTTTATGACGCCCTAAAGCAAAATTTTAGGCGCCTGGTGACGCTAGATGAGGAGACCGAGAGCTTTAACGAGCACTACGAGGGCTGGAAAATTTTATTTAGCTCGGTTGCGGGCAGCAGCGAGGATGAGCAGACCGTGAAGCTACTGCAGTATATCGCCGAGGAGGCGGGCTTTCACACGGCGTTTGCTTACGTCGATGAGGTCGTATTTAACGACGAGGAGGGCGTGTTTTTTAACGGAGAAAACTACGAGTACTGGTTTAAGCTCGTGCCGTGGGAGGACATCGCCGTAGAGGAAGGCGAGCTAGCCATCATCCTAAAAAACATTGTCCAAAATCAAAAAGCCATCATCCTAAATCCGGCATACACGTTGCTTTTCCAAAGCAAGGGCATTTTAAAAATTCTTTGGGATTTATATCCGAATCACCCGCTCTTGCTGCAAGCTAGCGATAAGCCGATCGCAGGCAAAAAATGCGTGAAAAAGCCGGTCTTCGGACGAGAAGGCGCGAATGTGAGCGTGATTGAGGCCGACGGCAGCATTAGTTCACAAAACGGCGGCGACTACGGTCAAAACCGCGCGATCTATCAGGAATTTTACGAATTTAACAAAGACGCCGCCAACAATAGCTACCAAGCTGGCGTATTTTTTGCCTACGAGGCATGCGCGCTGGGATATCGCAGGGGTGGCGAAATTTTAGATAACTACTCCAAATTCGTGGGGCATTTTATCAAATAAGGACGCAAAATGAAAATAGTCTGCCTCGATGCCGCGACGCTTGGAAGCGACGTAAATTTGGATGTTTTGAAGCAGTTTGGCGAGTTTATTAGCTTTGAGACGACTGCCGCGGCCGAGCGCATAGAGCGGCTAAAGGGCGCGGACGTCGTCATCACGAACAAGGTTGTCATCGACAAAGACGTGATGGACGCGTCAAATTTAAAGCTAATCTGCATAAGTGCAACTGGCATGAACAACGTCGATCTCGCCTACGCCGCGACAAAAGGCATCGCGGTAAAAAACGTCGCCGGCTACTCGACGGCTAGCGTCGTGCAGCATACTTTTGCTTGCCTTTTTGCGCTAACCAATCGCATCAAATTTTACGATAACTACGCGCAAAGCGGCGAGTGGGCAAAGAGCGAAATTTTTACGAATCTAGACCGCAGTATCGGCGAGATCGCGGGCAAGAGCTTTGGCGTCATCGGGCTTGGCGAGATCGGCAGGGGCGTGGCGCGCATAGCGGCGGCATTTGGGGCGAGAGTGAGCTACTACTCAACTAGCGGCGCAAACGCAAACGCCGAGTTTAAAAGGAAAAATTTAAACGAGCTTTTAAGCGGCTGCGATATCGTGAGTATCCACGCTCCGCTAAATGAAAAAACGCGAAATTTGATCGGCGAGCGGGAGCTAAATTTGATGAAAGAGGGCGCTATACTGATGAACTTTGGACGCGGCGGCATAGTGGACGAAAACGCCGTAGCCCGCGCGATAGATGGGCGAAATTTGCGATTTGCCGCCGATGTGCTAGAGACCGAGCCTATGCGCGCGGATCATCCGCTGCTTCGTATCAAAAATAAGGAAAATTTGATACTCACTCCGCACGTAGCTTGGGCGAGTTTTGAAGCTAGAGAGCGGCTCGTAGCGATGATCGTAGAAAATATAAAAGAATTTTTGAAAGGATAAAAATGGCAACTGAGCATAGTTTTGATATAAGCGCGGCGGTCGATATGATGGAGGTCAAAAACGCGCTGGAGACGGCGAAAAAAGAGATCGCGGCGAGATATGATTTTAAGGGGCTTGCGGCCGAGGTGGAGCTAAACGAAAAGGAAAAAATCATCACGCTTCTTAGCTCTAGCGACAACAAAGTCGACGCGCTAAAAGACATCGTGATCTCAAAGCTCATCAAGCAAAACATCCCGCCGGTAGCCGTGACTGAAAGCAAACGCGAGAGTGCTAGCGGCGGAAATATCAAGGCGACGCTAAAGCTAAACGACACCCTAGATGGCGAAAACGCGAAGAAAATCACCAAAGCGATCAAGGACGCAAAGCTAAAAGTAACCGCGGCGATCCGAGGCGAAGAGGTGCGAGTAAGCGGCAAAAGCATCGACGATCTGCAAGAGTGCATAAGGCTTGTGAAGGGGTTAAATTTGGAGTTGCCGATTAGTTTTAAAAACTTAAAATAGCGGGTATTTTCGCGAGCGCTTTTAAATGAGCTAGAAAAATTTCGCTCCGCAGGCTACATGCCTAGCGCACGCTCAATTTTTCGTCGCAATATTTAAATTCGTCTCGCGAAATCGTCGCTTGACTTTTGTATTCAAAATTTGACGTTCGTCAAATTTAACCGCAAATTTAACGTATCTAAATTTTAACTCTCAATCTAAAATAAAGAAGGATAAAAAATGGGCTTTTTTAAGAAAATTTTCGGCAAACAAGTCGATCTGGGCGAGCAAATGCCGATTTATTTCGCAAGTAACGAAGAGGACTATATGCAGCGCGCATTCGAGCAGGCACGCGAGAGTTTTAGGTATTTTTGGCGCGAGCTTTACTGGGAGCGCCACAGGGTCGTGCCCGGGCTTGATTTTGCGATGGTTAAAATTTGCTTTTTAGACGTCGTGGACGGCGAAGAAGTCGGCGAGCATATGTGGATAAACGACGTGGATTTTGACGGCGAGACCATCTCGGGCACGCTCGTAAACGAGCCTGACGCCGTGCAAAACGTAAAAAACGGCGACCGCGTGAACGCAAAAATAGACGAGATGAGCGACTGGATGTTTGCAGTGGGCGGACGCGCGTACGGCGGCTTTAGCGTGCAGGCGATGCGCTCGCGCATGCAAAAGGGCGAGCTAAAAGAGCACGATAAAGCGTGGGGGCTTGATTTTGGCGATTTTAACGATATTTTAGTCGTTTACGAGCAAAAAGAGCATCCGGAAAATTTAGCCGAGCATCCGATGTGTAAAAACGTGTGCGAGAAGTTCGAGCAATACGTAAAAGAAAACCCAAGTATCGTCACGGACGCCGATGAGGAAGGGTTTACGCAGCTACACCGCGAGGCGCTTGCGGGCAATCTAGCGCTCGTAAACGTACTGTTGGCAAACGGCGCGGACATAAACGTGCGCACGAAAAGCGGCAAAACCGCGATTGATTTTGCCGAGAATTTGGGCTGGAAAGATATCGTTAAAGCGCTTGCTTAATCGACCTTTAGGCCAAATTTAACGCTTAGCTAAATTTGGCCTAAATTTAAGAATTCTTGAAAATTATCTTTACGGCGTTGTTTCCTGTATGATTGTTTAGGCTATGCGGCGCCTAAAATTTAAAACGATAGCTTCGTTTAAAGTTGCACGACGGCTCAAGCCGCTTTGGTTAAATTTTATTTTTGAAGCGGCTTTGGGATAAAATTTAACGCAGTCTATATAAAAAGATATATAAGCGCAACCGTAAATTTCCACACCAAAATTTACGTTAAATTTATTTAAATAGGTTAGACTAGCCCCTTAAAATTTTATTTTAAGCAAAACCTAAGTAAAATACGCGATAAAAATTAAAAAGAGGAATTAATTGTGGGATTTAAGAATATTATAGAAAAATTTGCAGTAAATTACGCTCATAATTCTATTCAAAAATCACTATACAACGAATTTAACATAGACATTTTGACCACGACTTACACTAAAACTCCAAAAAAAGACAAAAAGTACATGCTCTACGCACACGTTCCCTTTTGTCACACGTTTTGCCCGTACTGCTCGTTTCACAAGTACCACTACGAGCAGGAGCTTGCGAAAATTTATTTTGAAAATTTACGCGAGGAGATGAGGCAGGTAAAGGAGGCCGGCTTTGACTTTAGCTCGCTTTATGTCGGCGGCGGCACGACGCTTATCAACGAGCCGGAGCTTGAAAAGACGCTAAAACTAGCAAAAGAGCTCTTTAGTATCGAAGATATCTCGGCCGAGAGCGATCCAAACCACATCTCGCCGGAGAGTTTAAGTCGTTTTGACGGGCTTATCGACCGCTTAAGCGTAGGCGTGCAAAGCTTTGATAACGAGACGCTAAAAAGAGTCGGCAGGTATGAGAAATTCGGCTCAGCTGAAGAGACGAAAAGAAAGCTCGAGAAGGCTCTGGGCAAGATCCCAGTCATAAGCCTCGATCTCATCTTTAACCTACCAAATCAAACAAAAGAGCAGCTAATAAACGACATAAACGTCGCAAAATCGATCTCTCCGCAGCAGATAACCTTCTATCCGCTCATGAAATCGGAGCTAACGAGAGAGAACATCGCTCGCTCGCTGGGCGTCTCAAACGTCGATAACGAGCGCGAATTTTACGAGATCATCGTGAGCGAATTTGCCAAAGGCGGGTATAAGCAAAGCAACGCTTGGGCGTTTTCAAACGAAAAAAGCGCAGACCTTCGCGACGAATACGTGGGTTCAAATTTAGAGTACGTGGGCGTGGGCAGCGGGGCGTTTAGCTTCCTTGACGGAGAGCTTGTGATAAACGCATTTAACCTGCTTGACTACGGCAGAAAGATCAAAGGCAGGCAAAGCCCGGTCATCGCAAAATGCGCATTTAGCAAAAAAGAGAGACTAAAATACACGTTTTTAACAAGGCTCTTTGACGGCGCAGTCGATATCAAAGCCTACAACGAGCAAAACGACGCAAACATCAACAAAGACCTATTTGTCGAGCTTAGCTTGCTAAAGCTAGTAAACGCGATCTACGAAGAAAACGGCGTTATCAAGCCGACGTTTTTCGGCAAATACATCTGCGTCGTGCTCATGCGCGACTTTTATGCCGGTATGGATAAGGTGCGCGCGATATTTAAGAATGACGCGAAGATCAAACGCAGCAAAGTGCTTCGCATCATGAGCGAAGAGACCGAGCAAAAATTTGAACAAAACATCATTCAGCCTCGCGCCGCTATGTAAATTTGGGTAAATTTGACGCGATTTTGCCGTCAAATTTATCTCTCCCGCGAACTGCTTTAAATTTATCGCGAAAATAACCCGCCGCCCAAGCTTGTTTAAATTTAATTTATGCTAAATTTCGCCCCGAAAGCGACCTTGTGGGCGCAAATTTTACCAAAGGCGAAGCGGTGGACACGGATAAATTTTTAAGCGAAATTTGGGGCGCTCTTAAGCTATTTTTAGACCCCAAAACGCAAATTCTCGCAGACGAGCGAAGCCTCGCCGTTTTACTCGCGGCGGATGCGGAGAATTTTGATAGATTTATGGCGCTAAAGGAGTTTAGGGATATCCTTCACGCGCTTGGGCTAAAAGCCGACATATACAGCCTCCAGTGCGCTCAGCTAGGCGCTATAAACGCTCTAAAATCCGCAAAAATCTCAAAATCAAAGCTCCTGGCCGCGCTAGAAATCCTGCAAGCCGAAAACATAATCTCCGCCGCGCATTTTAAGAGGCTCTCGGAGTTTTTGCAGACCCTCGGCGCGGATTTGACCGCAGGGAACGAGCAAGAGGGCTCAAATTTTAAAAAATCGGACGTCTTTCACCAAAAAATAGACGCACTAAACGATATCTGCGAGCGAATTTTGTCGCTAAACCCGGGCGCGGACGTCGCAAATGCGGCGACAAAAGCGCGCCAAAAAGCGCGCGAGCTAGAGTTTAACGTCGCGGTTACGGGCGTCATAAACGCGGGCAAATCAACCTTGCTAAACGCGCTACTGGGCAAGAAAATCCTAGGCGCTTCAAACGTGCCCGAGACGGTGAATTTAACCGTGCTAAAGTATGCGCCCGAGCCTTTTGCAAGGGTAAATTTTTGGAGCGAAGCTGAGCTAAAAGAGCTTGGAATAGTCCAAGATCAAGATAACGATATAGCCGAAATTTACGGAGGCGAAGGCATTAAATTTGAGAGTGAAACGGCGCAAAATTTAAATGTCAAATTTAATGCGGACGGCGACGAGCTAGCGGTTAAATTTGAGAGCCCTAACGCGAGTGAGATTTGCTCCGAGCCGCCGGCTAGCAAGACCGTCAAAACGGACGAGATCAAGCGCTACACCTCGGCGGACTCCAAATACGCCAAATTCGTAAAAAGCGTCGAGCTTTACGAAAATTTGGAGCTTTTAAAGGATAACGTGCGCATCATCGACACGCCGGGCATCGACGACGCGGTGGCTACGCGCGAGGAGCTGGTGCGACGATTTATGCGGGAGTGCGACCTGATGGTGCACCTGATGAACGTCTCGCAAAGCGCCACGAAAAAGGATCTGGACTTCATCGTCTCAAGCCTGCAAAACTCCCATACCGTGAGGCTCGCCGTGCTGCTCACGCACGCGGACGTGCTAAAGCAGGGCGAGCTAAACGAGGTCGCCGCCTACGCTAAAAAGAGCGTCGAGGAGCGTACGCGCGACCTTGGCGTCGGGGCGGAGTTTTTCGCCGTGAGCGCTAAAAGCTACTTTGAGGGCGCGCAAAACAGCGGCGTCGAGGAGTTTAAGGAGTATCTTTACGAGACGCTTTTCGGTCAAAATAGCCAAAAATCACGCCTTGGCATCGAGGCATATAAAAAGGAGCTCGGCCGCGTCTGCGCGCAGTTTGCGGCGGATACGCAAAGCGAGATTTTAAAACTAACGGGTTCAAATTTGAGCTTGTCGCAAAAGATTTCTGAACTAAACGAGCAAAAAGCCACGCTGGCTGGCCGCCTGGAGGACGTGAGAGACGCGGTAAAAGAGGAGCTAGGGCGCCTAGATACGGCCAAGACCGCAGCTAGCTACGAGCTAGGCCTAAGGTCACTAGCGCAAACGCTAAAGCAGCGCGTCGCGGATGACGTAAACTACGCGGCCTCTAAAAAACAAAAGATCGACCCGCAGCGCCTCTCGCGCATCGCGCAAACGACGATCAAAGACGGCGTTGCCGCCTTGATGCGTCAAAATCGCAACGAAATCGTGCGGCAAATCGCCGCGTGCGCGCAAAATATCGCGCTAAAATTCGGCGAATTTGAGGGTAAAACGGCGGCCGCCGAGGTCTTTAGCATAAATGACTATCTAAACTCAAAAGGTATAAGCTTAGAGTGCGCCCAGGTCGCGGACGCGGTGGCTAGTGCGGCAAACTCGGGCGTGCAAAGCGTAGCCGAGGCCGCCAAAGTAGCCGCGGAGGAGTTTTTGGGCTCCCAGCGGATCAAAAATTTCGTTTTCGAGCTTAGCGAATTTGAAAAAAGCGAGTTTAAAAAGCGTATCGAAGCCACGCTAAAAGAGCAGGAAAAGGCGCTAGCAATCAGCGAAGAGGCGCTAAAAATCGAACTTACCGAGCTAGCGCAAACTAGCGGTCGGGACTCGCGCGAGCTAGAGCGACTAAACTCGCAAAGCGAGGCGATAAATGCTATAAATTTGGAGCTGCAAAGTGTTTGAGGAGTTTATAAGCGCGTATAAAACGCGGTATTTTAAGATATTTTTGGACGATTTTCACGGGCGATTTAGGCGGTTGCAAAACGAGCTAACCGAGCCCAAATTTCACCCGAGCGCCGAGCTAAAACAGGAGCTAAATAAACTCGATCTATTTTTATCCAGCCCGCTTACGGTCGCTATAGTTGGACAGTTTTCTAGCGGCAAATCGACATTTTTAAACGCGCTTTTGGGTAGCGAGATTTTACCGTCTGGCCTAACTCCCGTGACCTCAAAGCCGACCTTTATCAGATACGGTGCCGCGCCGGGACTTAGCGTGCTTTACGAAAACGGCAGAGAGCTTTATCTGGGCGTCGAGGAGATAGGGCGCTTCGTCGATCAGCGCGTGTTTGGCGATGAGGTGAGCAGGCTTTGCGTCTACGCGCCCTCTGAAATTTTAAAGCTGGTAAATTTCGTCGATACACCGGGGCTAAACTCGCTCTCAAAGGCCGACACCGCCGTCACGCACGAGGTGCTAAAAGACGTCGCTGGCGTCATCTGGCTAAGCCTCGCCGACAATGCCGCGCGCGCTAGCGAAGCCGCACAGATCGAGGAGTTTTTGTCTGGCGGGGGCAAAGCGGCGATCTGCTTGCTAAATCAAAAAGATAAGCTAAGCAAGGACGAGCTTGAGCGCCTAAAAACTCACGCGCAGGCGACATACGGGCGATTTTTTGAGCGCATTATCGCAGTTTCCGCCAAGCAAGCCGTAAAAGCGCAAGCTGCGGGCGATGCGGCGCTTTTAGCAGAGTCGAATTTTGGTGCGGCGATAAGCGCTATCCGAGAGCTTTTTGGCGGCGAAGAGATAAAAGAAAAATTCGTGCGCGAAAAGTGCGCTAGGCTGGTTGCCGTAAACGCAGATCAGCACGAAAAAATCGCTAAAATTTACGAAAAAGCGGGTGAGATAATCGCTAAATTTGACGCCGAACTGGAGTCAAATTTAAAAGCCGTGCAAGAAAATTTTAAAACGAAAATCGAGCTAGCCTTTAACGAGCTAAAACACGTCGCAAAGCTCGTTGCAGACGAGATATTAGCCAGCCTAAAAAGCGTGAAAAAGTATAAATACGCGCCGCGAAAAACGCTGCTAAAGGGCGAGTATTTTGAGGCTAGCTCGTATGAGGCGGTGGATTTTGACAGCGACGAGGTGTTTTCAAAGCTCATCTACAACGACGTGAAATTCGCCAAATTTTTTAGGACGTATAAGCGCGGCCTAAGCGCGTTGCAAGAAGAAATCGGCGTTGCGCTGGATGAAATTTACGAGCGGTTGGAGCGCGAATTTATGATTTATAAATCCGAATTCGAAAACGCGCAAAAAGAGGACGAAACGCACTCCGATACCCTGTTTGCCGACGTTAGGGCGTATGCGGGGCAGGTGTATAGGACGTTTTTGCGAGACTATGAGACGGCGAAATTTAAAGGGTTGCAAAAGACGGCGCTGTTTTTTGAAAAGCTAAACCTCAAAGTCGCCGCAAACTACGAAAATGCCGTCAAAATCGCCGTGTATTTTCTAAAAGAAAAGATCGCGGGCTCGATGCGCGCGCACGAGCAAAACGGCTTTGCGCTCTTTATCCCGAGCTTTGACGAGGTGCAAGACCGCGTTTTGCTGTCGCTAAATTTATACGAATTTGAAAATGAGATGCTGGGAAACGCGTCATTTTTAAATAAAATTTTATCGGCACTAAAGAGCGAATTTGCGCAGATAAAGAGCGAAAAACTAGCTAAAATCGCAGCTCTATCGGCCGGACACGAAAGGCTAAGAGATGAAATTTTAAAAGCGGGCGAGGGGTTTGGCGGGTAAATTTCTTGCCGCCATTTTCCTTATTTATTGTTGTTTATTTAGCGTGTTTGTTAATATGGAAAATAGCTCCTCGGCCGTAAATCTTTTGCCGCTAGAAAAATCCATTAGATCACCCTTATAAACGCTTATCTTTTCTATGTCGCTAAAAATTTCTGAGATAATTTCATTTTTTATTTCTAAAATTTTGCCATTGCTAAAAATAAATTGCATCTGATCATTTTCAGTATTCATTTCTAAGATGCTTAATTTATTGGAAATAAAGTATTTTTTATCGCTTAAAGTTTCATTGATTTTTCTTATTTCATAGTTAAGATCTTTAAGGCACTTTTTTATCTCTTGTAGGGTAGTGGTTTCAAAATAGTGAAAGTGTTGCCATTTTAGGTTGAATAAGTCTTTAAAATCAGTACCGTCTTTTGATTTGTATTTAACACTTATGGGAATACAATTAAAACCAGCCTTTTTAATATCCATAAAACCAGTTGCTAGGATAGAAAATTCTTGTTGGGGTGCAAAGTATTCTATGGAATTTTTGAAATTGTAGCCGTTAAAAAATTGTAGATATTGTTCTTCTATTTGAAAAGATACATCATATGCGGGTGCCTTTCCTATGTTTTTTATGGTTATCTTAGAGCAACTAGTTGAGTCAAAAGAGATGTCAAAAATAATTGAGATAAAAGGTGATGTTTCAACTTTTCTAAGCCTAATAGTTTCTTGTGTGAGTTTGTATGAGAAGTAAACATAAATAATTGTTACAATAACTAAAAATACCGTAGCTCCTGCCGTAACCCAATCTGCACCATTATCCATAAAATATCCTTGTGGTTATAATTTGATTATCTATAAAAATATTGGCCAGATAAACTCAGGCAAATTTATCCGTCAAACCCGACTTTCTTATCCTCGCCGAAATTTGAGCTCATCTCGCGTTTGATTTCGCTTTCAAAGTCGCCCATCGTAAATATCCCGTCCTCGCGTACAGCGACTTTTAGCGCGGTATTTTTGAGCGCGAGCATGATTTGCGCGCCGCTTAGCTCAAATTTAGCCAGCTGTTTGACGTCGAAATTCTCCTCAAAGCTTGCATTTTCGGGTAGAACTTTGCGCCAGATCGCAAGGCGAGCGGCGAGGTCGGGCTTTTTAAACTCGATCTTATAATCAAATCTGCGAGAAAACGCGATATCTAGGCTTTGTAAGAAGTTCGTCGTGGCGATGAGTACGCCCTCAAACCGCTCGATTTGCTCCAAAAATATATTTTGCATTTGATTGTGCATCTTGTCCGCGCCGCTGCCGCCCTCGACGCGCGTGCTTAGAAACTGATCGGCTTCGTTTAGCAGCAGCACGGGCTCGCTTTTACTCTTAGCGCAGATTTCTTTATACGTATCGAAAATTTTACGTACGTTTTGCTCGCTCTCGCCGACGTATTTGCTCAAAATTTTAGAGCAGTCAAAGCTAAGAACCTGCTTTTTTAGGCTCTTTGCGAGGCTTAGCGCGCTCATGGTTTTGCCAGTACCAGGCGGCCCGTAAAAGATGATTTTGGCGTCCACGTTTTTGCGCGACTTGATGCCCCAGCTAGATAGGCGCGCCAGCACGCGGCGATCTACTTGCTTTAGGATTGCGCCCAGCAGCTCTTTTACCTTGACGTCCAGCACGACGTCGTTTATGTCGGTCGAGGGCTCAATGAGCTCAAAGATTTCCTGCTCTTTTACGAGAGTTTCTAGCGCTAGTTTTTTGCTTTTGCTCTCGGTTTTTGGGTGCATTATGCTTTGTAAAATTTCGTCGGTTATGTAAAACGTCCTGCTAAAGCCGCCGTAGGTATTTAGCGACTCGTCGTAGTCGATGAGGCCGTTTTCGATTAGCTTTGAGCCCTCATCCAGCAGGGCACGATTTTTTATGCGCTCAAATTCGTCCGCGCTTAAAATCCCCACAAGCGCGTTTAGATCGCGGTTTACGTCCGTTTCGCCGACGTACTCTTCCTTTAAAAGTGCGAGGAAAATAAGCTGTTCTTTGTCGTTTAGCGAGTTATCTTTGAAAATTTGCTCGACGGAAATCGAAATTTTGCTTAAATTTAGCCGTTTTTCGATGATGGTTTCTAGCTCTTTCACGTCTTTTTCGAGGCGGCTTTTGGCATCGCTTGAGACGTTTTTGCTAAAAAACGAGAGCTTGCCGTAAAGCTCCACGCGCAAAAACTGATCTTTTAGGTAGTCGAGGTGATCGGCGTAGGGCGCGACTGTGGGCAGCGTAAGTCCAAACTCGCCCTCTTCTAAAATTTTAAGAAAAAGCGGCGAGAGCGAGATCTCGCTGTGAAGTAGACCGAGTAAATTTGAGCTCGCGCCGTCTGCGTTAGGGTTTTTAAAGATAGAAAAGCCCTGCACGATCCAGCCGCCTTCTAGCAGGTTTTTTACGTCTGCAAGACCTGCTAAAAATTTATACTCCTCGCTGCCAAAAACCGCACAAAGCACGTCGTAAGCGCTACTTTGCGGAGTGCCCTCTATGTAGTTTTTGCTAAGGTAGCGTAAAATTTTCGCCTCGTTTTCGCTGCATTTTATGAGCGAGGAAATTTTAGAATTTTGCTCTCCGCCGATAAACTCTATCAAAAACCGCACTAAATTTCATCCTTTATCTGCTCTTTTAAAACGCGCTTTAGCACCTTGCCCGTCGCGTTTTTAGGTAGATTGTCTTTAAAATAAATCGTCTTTGGAATTTTAAAATTCGCCAAGTGTTTTTTGAGGTGAGCGCGGATATCTTTTTCATCCAGACTCATATCTTCTTTAAGCTGGATAAACGCCGTGACCTCCTCGTCCGCGTGCTCGTCTCTGACTCCGATAACCGCGGCGGCTTCGACTTCGGGCAGTTTAAATAGCACCTCCTCGATCTCGCGCGGGTAGATGTTGATGCCCTTTGAGATGATGAGGTCTTTTTTGCGGTCGACGATAAAGATATAGCCTTCCTCGTCGATCTTAACGAGGTCGCCCGTGCGCAGCCAGCCGTTTACGATCGTCTCGTCTGTGGCGTCTGGCATATTTAGGTAGCCCTGCATCACGCAGTCGCCTTTTACGATTAGCTCGCCGACCTCGCCTACTGGCAGCTCCATCAACTCGTCGTTTATGCATTTTACTTCGTAGCCCGGCAGCGGCAAGCCGACGCTTGAGATTTTTTGTTTTTGCAGCGTGTTTGCCGAGACGATAGGCGAGCATTCGCTAAGGCCGTAGCCCTCTATCAGCACCGCGCGCGGAAATTTAACGCGAAAATCCGTGATAGTCTGCTCTGCCAAAGGCGCTCCGCCGCTGATGAAAATCCTAATGCAGTTAAACCAGCGAAAATACCACGGAATTTTAGCCTTGCCAATAGCCGTATAGATCGCGGGCACGCCTAAAAACACGGTCGCGCGCTTGAGCAGGACTTGCTTTAGGACGTTTGAAAATGGAAAAATGGACTTTACTAAAATAAGCGAACACGCCGAAAATATCGGTAGCAGCACCATCGCCGTGAGAGTAAAGCTGTGAAACATCGGTAAAAACACGGCAAATCTATCTTTCATGCGCACATGAAAAACCTCGTGCGCGCCCTGGACGTTTGAGATGAGGTTGCGGTAGCTGATCATCGCACCCTTTGGCTTGCCCGTGGTGCCCGAGGTGTAGATGATGTGGGCTAGGTCGTCAAGCTTCGGTCGGTCGGTCAAATTTAGCTCTATATGGCAGTTTAGCGCGTGCGCGTAGGCGATATTGTTTTCGTCAAATTCGGATCTATCGCCGATCCAGACGATCTTTTTGATCGCCGTTTTGCTATCTAGGCCTTTCGTCTCTTTTGCTAGTTCGACCGAGGCAAAGAGAAATTTCGCCCCGCAGTCGTTTATGATGTACTCGAATTCTTCGTATTTTAAGAAGGTATTTATCGGCACAGCCACGGCGCCAAGTAGCGTGATGGCAAAGTAGCTGGCGACAAACTCCGGCGAGTTGTTTACGATCATCGCGACGCGGTCGCCCTTTTTCACGCCCATGCCTTGTAAAAACGCCGCCAGCGTAAATGCGTTTGCGCGTAGCTGATTGTAGCTCATCTTGCCCGTTTCGGTGTAGATCGCGATACCGCCGCCGTTTTTGTCTACCGCGACGTTTAGCATATCCTCGAAATTTTCGTAAGGGTAGTTCATGGCCGCGCCTTAAAATTTATATTTCACGTTCAAATTTATCGCCTGAGCGTTGCCGCGCTCAAATTTGCCGTTTGGATAAAGCCCCGACGCATTTGAGTAGTAGTGCACGTCGCGCGCCTTTCTGTCTTGGTAGAAGTAGCTAGCTCCCAGCTCCAAAGCGTCCGTAAATTTGTAGTTAAAGCCCGCTGCATAGATGACGGCCTTGGTGTCCGGCAGATCAAAGCCCGTGGTGTCGGCTCTAGAGGCGGCCTCGTCAAACGTAACCGCGCCCATCAGGCGGAGCTTATCCGTAGCGTCGTGCGCTACGCCGATGCGGCAGGCGTTGCTGTCCTTCCAGTCGCGCTTTTTAGACGCGTCAAATGCCGCAAAAAACGGGTTGCGGTAGTGAGCGGCCGAGGCGCCCGGGTAGTTGAAGTCAAGCTCTTTCCACGCCGACCAATAGGTTCTCTCAAAGTCAAATAATAGCGTGGTGTTTGCGATTTTGTACGATAGGGCTAAATTTAAGCTCGCAGGTAGCGGTACGGATAGCTTTGCGCTACCGCTATACGAGCCGCTCGGAAATGCTCCTCTCGGATGCGCCGGCGCGCTGATGTCGGTGTCGCCTTTTAGATTCATATTTACTTTCGAGCGGTAGGTGGCCGCTAGGCTCAAATTTGAAGTCGGTTTATAGGTGATCGCCGCGTTATAGCCGAAATTTACGCGGTCGCCTTTGATATCTTGCGAGACGGGTAGGGCGCCAGGAACCTCCTGCACGGCCTCTCCTCTAGCGTAAACGGCGCGGAGGCCAAAGCCGACGGCAAGATTATCGGTTAGCGCGTAGGCGACGCTAGGATTTACCTCGATCACTTTTAGATCAAATTTTTTAGAGGTGGCTTTAGGTAGATTTTCGTCCCATCTCATCGACATTCCCGCAGGCACGACGACTGAGAGGCCAAAGCGCCAGTCGTCAAACTGCGGCGTCACGAAGTGAAAGGTAGGTACGAGCGCGTTTGCTCTTTTGGAGGTGAGTTTGTCGCCGTTATAGTGCCTATACTTCGTCTTTGACATGCGCAGGTAGGTTAGCGAGCTCTCTAGGTAGTGTCCGCCGTCTAGAAATATCATATTTGCCGGGTTATTATAGGCTGCGTCGGGACCGAAGCTTGTCGCGACGTTTGAGTTTAAAAGTGCGATGCTATCGCCGCTTTGCTCGGGGATTTTAAAGCCCGCCGCATTTAGAGAGCAGCAAGCCGCTAGGCAAACGCCGATATATTTTCTCATTTATTCTCCTTTAAAGTTTCTTAAAATTTTTATCTCATCCGCCCAGATGTTCTCGTCGATCGTCTCTAAAACTAGCGGGATATCGTCCGTGCGGGGGTCGTTTATGATGTTTTCAAATGTCTTTAAGCCCAAAAAGCCCTTGCCTAGGCTCTCGTGGCGGTCCTTTTTGCTGGCTAGGTCGAATTTAGTATCGTTTAGATGCATGCCGCACAGCATATCGCGTCCGACTATCTCGTCAAATTCGCTCATCACGCGCTCGTAGTCGTCTCTGATGTCGTATCCTGCGGCAAATGTATGACAGGTATCTAGACACACGCCGATCCTGCTTTTATCGGTACAGCGTTTGATGATGTAGGCTAGGTGTTCAAATTTAAAGCCCAAATTTGAGCCCTGGCCCGCGGTATTTTCTATGACTAGCTTTACGTTTTGGCTATTTTCTAACAGGAAATTTACCGAGTTTGCGATATTTTCTAGGCAAGTTTCGGGCGAAATTTCATTTAGATATGAGCCCGGATGAAAATTTATCATCACTAGACCTAGCGCTTCTACGCGGTAAATTTCGTCCAAAAAGGCGTTGATAGACTTTTGGCGCTGCTCGGGACTTGGATGACCTAAATTTATAAGGTAGCCGTTGTGTGGCAAAACGTGCCTGGGCTCGATGCCGGCTGCTTTTAAATTTTGTTTAAATTTGGAGATATTTTCCTGGGAAAGCGGCTTGGCCTCCCATTGGCGCTGATTTTTGACGAACATCGCAAAGGCATTCGCGCCGATATTTGCCGCATTTAGCGGAGCGTTTTCTACGCCGCCCGCGATGCTGACGTGCGCGCCGATAAATTTCATTGAAGCTCTTTTATGATGATTTTTATGCGGTTTTTAGCGTCGAAAAAACTGATATTTTTACCGCAAACTTCGTATTTTATTGAATATTTACTTATATCTTGTATAAAACCGCACGAATTTGTCATTACATTTATACCGTCATACAGCGGTTTGCGCTCCAAAATTTCCGCAAAAAAGTCGTCGTATCTCTCCTCCAAAAAGAACTTTTTGTTAAATTCTTTTTTCTCAAAGCACGCGCCGTTCATGCAAATTTTGTCGTTTATTTTTAGATTTACCGTATTTACGCCCGAGCTGTAAATTTGCAAATTTAGCTGGTTTGCGGTTTTGTGCAGGAAGCCCACGTCGTTGATTTTTAGCGGCGGAGTGAGGATGGTGACGGTAAATTTGTCCGATGATTTTTGGCTTTGTAGCGCGGCGCAACCGCTAAATGCAAGGCACGCAAGCGCAGCTAAAGCGAAGTTTGTAAATTTTTTCATAATTTTTTATCCTTGGTTTAAGCTATTTTTTATTATCTTTAATGTAAAATCCCATTTCCGCTAATTTGTGGCCCCTTCGTCTAGCGGTTAGGACATCGCCCTTTCACGGCGGTAACACGAGTTCGAGTCTCGTAGGGGTCACCACTTCGTTTAATTTCACAAAAGATTTTAATTTTATCCGCTTATCGCTTAAACGCCCTTTATCTAAGATAATTTTTCTTAAATTCGTTTTTCTGAAAATTTATCCGTAGAGCCGTTTGCGGCGTATTTTGCAAAATCAAATTTCATCGCGGCAAATTTAACCGCTGCCAAATAAACCAAAATCCGTCAAATCTAATCGCCTCAAAACGCAAAATTTGATCCCCAAACGCCCATTCCTGCACGCTCAATCAAATTTAAACCCGTTTTGGCTATAATCGCGCCCTAATTTATAAAAAAGGAAAAAAATGTTCGATTGGATTTTTTCGCCCGAGGCGTGGCTGTCGCTCGTGACGCTGACGGGGCTTGAGATCGTGCTTGGTATAGATAACATCATATTTATCGCGATCCTAGTCGGCAAGCTCCCATCCGAGCAGCGCGACAAAGGCCGCATTTTGGGGCTTTCTCTTGCGATGCTAACGAGGATTGCGCTTTTGCTTTCGCTATTTTGGATTATGAAGCTTACCAAGCCGCTATTTAGCGTGTTTGACTTTACGATCACGGGGCGCGATTTGGTGCTGATTTTAGGCGGGCTTTTCCTTATCGGCAAATCCACGCTCGAGATCCACTCAAGCGTCAGCGCCGAGCACGAGGAGCACTCGGCAAGCAAGGGACATGCGAGTTTTTGGGTCGTTATCGCCGAGATCGCCGTGCTTGACATTGTCTTTTCGCTTGATAGCGTCATTACCGCGGTGGGTATGGCAAATCACATCGAGATCATGATCCTAGCCGTGATGCTTGCGGTGGGCGTGATGATGTTCGCGTCTAAGGGCATTTCAAATTTCGTCGACAACAACCCGACGATCAAAATTCTCGCGCTCGCGTTCTTGATCCTGATCGGATTTACGCTAGTGGGCGAGGGGCTCGGTATGCACGTGCCTAAGGGCTACGTTTACTTTGCGATGGCGTTTTCTCTGGGCGTGGAGCTTATTAACATCTACGCTCGCAAAAAGTCGGCAAAACGCGCGCAAGAGGCTCAAAAGTAAAATTTGAGCCTTTAAATTTGCTTTTAGGCGCGCAGGGCGGCAAAATTGACGCTTCGGCTTTGTTTTTGAGGCGTCAAATTTAAACGGGGCGAATTTGAGCGGTAAATTTAAAAGAGCAAAGGAGCTAGCGTGGACGTAAAAGGCGAATTTTTAGAGATTTTAGAGAGGCTTAGGAGCGAAAAGCTAGCGGCGTTTTCGCAAAAACTCATCAAAAGCCCCGAAATTTTAGGCGTAAAAACTCCCGAGCTAAGACGCCTGGCAAAGCAAAATTTCGCTCGGCTAAATTTAGAACAGATCGCTGCTTATGAGCCGTTTTTTCACGAGGAGTTCATGCTAAAGGGCTTTTTGATAATGCTCGTTAAAGACGACGAAGCTAAATTTAAGCTAGCTAGCGAGTTTATCAAAACGATGCCAAACTGGGCTGTGACAGACGGCTTTGAGCCTAAATTCAGCGAGGCGCGCTACGTGGATGCGCTGCTAAAGCAGGCTCTAGACTCAAATTTAGAATACGAAAAGCGGTTTTTCTACGTTTATTTTATGCGTAATTTTAATTCGCTTCCGCTTGAGCGGTTTTTTGAAATTTGCGCCGAGGAAAAGGATGAGCGCTACTACGTGCAAATGGCGGCTGCTTTGTGTTTAGCCGAGGTTTTTATCAAATTTGACGGCGCAGGGCGAGAGCTACTGGAGAGCGGCCGACTGAGTAAATTTACCCACAACAAAACGATCTCAAAGATCCGCGACAGCTACCGCGTACCAAAAGACGTAAAAGACGCGCTTTTGGAGCTCAAAATCAAGTGAATCTCACAAAAGAGCCCATAAACAAGCTCGTGCTGCGCCTAGCCGCGCCCGCGGGCGTTGCGATGAGCTTTAACACGCTTTATAACGTGACGGGCGTGTTTTTTGCCGCGCGCATATCAATGCAGGCGCTGGCGGGCTTTTCGATGAGTTTTTTGCTCTACATCAGCGTCGTGGGCGTTGGGCTTGGCTTTGGTTCAGCACTAACGGCGCTTGTGGGCAACGCGCTTGGCGCTAGCAAGGATCGGCTAGCTAAAATTTATGCCGCAAAGGGCGTGTTTTTCGTGCTTCTTTGCGCGCTTTTTATGGGGCTTTCGGGCTTTATTTTCACGCCGCATTTGCTTAAAATTTTAGGCGCAAACGATGAGTTTTTGCGCGAAGCCATGGCGTATAACCGCGTGATATTTCTTGCCTCGCCGTTTTTCTTGCTCATAAAATCTCTAAACGGCGTGCTGGTAGCCACGGGCGACACGAAGAGTCTGCGAAACTGGCTTTTTGCCGGACTTTTTATAAATTTGGGCTTTTGCTTTTTTTACGTGGATTTTTGCGGGCTGGGTATCGGCGGGATAGCGCTGGCGACGGCCTCGGGGCAGCTTCTTTGGTCGCTTTTTTTTGGCGTCAAGGGCGCAAAAACGGGTATGATAAATTTTTTTAATTTACGCTCATTTGCGCCCGAGCTTGCCATCTACCGTAAAATTTTAGCCCAAGCCTTACCCGCGTGCCTAAACTACCTATCGATGTCGCTTGGCGGGCTCGTGCTTATGCATTTTATCAGCCGTTACGGCACGCATGCGGTCGCAGGTTATGGCCTAGCTCTTCGCATCGAGCAGATCGTCATGCTGCCCACGACTGGCATCGCGTCGGCGGTACTTGGTATCGTATCGCAAAACTTCGGCGCGCGCGAATACGCTAGAGTGCGCGGCTGCTACGCCTATGCAGTCAAATTTTTAGCGCTTTACTGCATTTTAACGGCGGCTTTTTGCCTTGGGCTCGGCGGGATTTTGGTCGGCTTTTTTGACGAAACGCCCGAAGTCGTAAACGCGGCAAAAAGCTATTTTGCGGTAAATTCGCTAGCGTTTATAGGCTACGCGCTCATAAATCTCTCCGGCTCGACGCTTCAAGGCGTAAAAAGACCCGCGGCGGTTTTTGTTTTAAATTTTACCCGTCAGATAGTGCTGCAAATCGCGCTTTACTCGCTTGTGGCGGATGTTTTTGGCGGCGAGTTGCAAGATATTTTTAAGGCGATGTTTTTTAACGTTTGGCTGATCGGGTTAACTTTTTTCTTTTATACAAAATTTGTTCTTGGCCGAATTTGTGCGGCTTGAAGCAAAAATTTTCGCAAATTTTCAAATTTAAGCTTATTTTTCTTGACATAGCGTTTTTTTTTGGCTACAATGCGCCTTTTCAATAAGTAGGCTAAACTCGCAATGCCTCGGGGTGTAGCGCAGGCTGGTTAGCGCATCTGGTTTGGGACCAGAGGGCCGAAGGTTCGAATCCTTTCACCCCGACCATTTGTTAGATGGTGAGTGTAGCTCAGTCGGTTAGAGCATCAGATTGTGGTCCTGAGGGTCGTGGGTTCGATTCCCATCACTCACCCCACTTGGGCGCTCGTAGCTCAATTGGATAGAGCGACAGACTTCGGATCTGTAGGTTATGGGTTCGACTCCTATCGGGCGCGCCACTTTGTTTTTATGCGCTCATAGCTCAGCTGGATAGAGCAACGGCCTTCTAAGCCGTAGGCCTCAGGTTCGAATCCTGATGGGCGTACCACTTTATTATTGTTGTGCGGATGTGGTGAAATTGGCAGACACGCCAGACTTAGGATCTGGTGCCCCACGGCGTGAAGGTTCAAGTCCTTTCATCCGCACCATCCAGAAGTCCCTAAAATACGATATTTCAAGACTTAAGATTTCAAAAGGTAATCCGATGGGTAGCCCAAACTTCATACTGTTTAGCTTCTAAACCAATTTTTAAAAACTACTATATTATCTGATTGCTTCTTTGTAAAGATGCGAGAAAGTACATTTTTCTAAAATGGTATGCTTTTTGTATTTTTTCTAGATTTAAGAATCTTATATAAGCTGGTGTTTAAATTTTAGTATCACTATAAGATGATATCGTCGTAAAACCTTAGCCAAAATAAACAAATAGCCTGACAACTATTATAGCAATCAGCCTAATTTAAAAAACAAAAGGCTATTTTTATATTATTGGTGATTTTTGATGCTTGCCTTGGTTGTATTCAAAAAGAAAATCTAAAATATGCCCTAGGATCGTCGCTAAATAAATTCGGATCGTTTATTATATCGCTATCCTTATCGGCTTTGGTTTGATATCGCTTTAGTATCCGGAGCCATTTGATATTTCCTTAAGCTCCCGATTGATTCTAATTTTTATCAAAAAAGCCCTGAAATACGAGATTTGAACTTATTTATATTTCTATTTTATTCTATTTCTTTTTATTTTTTGTATCATAGTTCCGAAAAAAAGCACTTAACTCAAGTTTATGGTATCTCCTAAAATGATATTTTTAAAAGAGATTTCATGTTTTTTCGGAACTATGATACAAAAACTTCGCATGTAAAAACTAGTTTATTTTGCAAGCAAATCAAAATGACTAGTTATCGGTTTTATATAAGTTAATTACTGTAATTGCAATAACTAATTTATAAGTAATAAAATTGTAGAAATAATCTGACAAAAATAGCCATTTATAAATAATTTCTCTTGTATTGAATATTACGTATTATTTATTATTTTATAAAATGAAATCGTATAACTCCTTATAGACAATGATTATAAAAATATATAGTATTATTTTTTTATAAAAATTTTATTATTATAGTATTGACAACGATTATCTTATTTGTTATAATGCCGCCATTAATTTTTTAAGTTTAGGGAGCAAATATGAAAGCATTTTCTCTATCTAGACTAACAGCCGCTCTTTTAGTTCTTACTAATTCGGCTCTAGCCGCAGAAGATATAACGCTTGGCGAAGTTGCAGTAACCGCAAATAAAATCAGTGAAAATTTAAAGGATGTGCCTCAGAGCATCAGCGTAGTGAATAGCTCCGAGCTAGAGGAGCGAGGCGTGAAAAATGTCGAGGAGTTGGTAAAAACTATACCAAACATCACGGGTGTGGGTGGAATGTATGAGGGTATAAGTACAAGAGGGCTTAATCCTTCTATATATACGAGTTCTAATCCCGTCACGGTCTACATCGGCGGCGTAGCTCAAAGCAACAAAGACGCAGCCTATATTCCTATTACAAATATCGAACGCGTCGAGGTTTACGAGGTCCTAGCAGCGCTATCTACGGCAAAGATTCGATCGGCGGTATCATAAATATCGTCCTAAAAGAGCCGACTAACGAGTGGAGCGGTAGCGTAGGCGCAGAATACGGTTCTAGTAAATATATGCTAGGGCTTTTTGAAACCAGCGGTGCGCTTATAGACGATAAGCTATTTTTAGGCTTAAACGGCTCGGCGTCTAAAGAGGATGGCTGGATCATAAACGATCTAAATGGTGAAAAAGCCAATGACAAGAAAAATTATAATTTCGGACTAAATTTAAAGATAGTGCCGACGGATCGCTTTACGATCAAAATTTACGGCGACCTTTTTCATCGCCAGGACGACTCGCTAGATGAGCTTTTTATTCCGAAATCAAAATTGGGCAGCATATCAAAAGATGAGGCCAAGCATATAAATTTAGAAACTCCGGCCCGCGTTAAGCAAACCTCAACCTCAGGAGCTCTAGACTTAAAATACGAATTTGACAAATTTGACGTAACCTCATCCACAACTTATCGTAAGGTTAAAAAAGACGGACTTTACGACGAAGACTTCGGTAGCAAAGCAACCTATCTCGATCCTGATCACTATGGACTAGTTACATTTTTAAATGCTAAAAATGATACTATTTCCGAAGAACTTAGATTTAGCGGTACGGACGAGCAAAGTTTTAAATGGGTCGGCGGGCTTTATTTTGAAAACGAAAAACAAGTATTCGGTCCTATCGGCGATCAGTATGGCGATAGCGGTAGGACGATAGTGGAGGACTGGCCGTCAATAAACCGCTCGCGAACGGCATCCGCATTTGGCCAAATAATCTATCCCGTTACGAGTAAATTTGACGTGACGCTAGGCGGTAGATACCAGCAGATCAAAAAACATACTATGGTCGATTATTTCTCGTATGAGCTTGGGCAAAACCCTGGCGCACCGGTATTTTCGATGGATGAAAAAGAGACGTTTAGAACGTTTCTGCCTAAATTTGCTCTCGGATATGATATTACCGATGAGCTAAACATCTATGCGATGTATTCAAAGGGCTATTTGGCGGGCGGCTTTAACTTCTACACCACCGGCGGTAGCAGAGAAGATAATAAATTTGACGCACAGACAAGTGACGACTATGAAATCGGTGTAAAAGGCTCATACGATAACTTTAGATTTTCTACGGCACTATTTTATATGGCTATCAAAGGCACGCATATATTCTACACCGACCCGAACAATACTAATATCTACTACGTTGCAAACGCCGATAAAGCGACATCGATGGGTGCCGAATTTGAGGGGATCGTAAGGGTCAGTAAGGAGCTTGATATAAATTTGGCTGCAAGTCTACTTAAGACTAAATACGGCGACTATATTAACAAAGACGGCACGAATAATAAAGGCAATAAAATCGAGAAAAACCCGGAGTATAAGCTATCTTTGGGTGCGTCTTACTATGCCCCAATGGGTGTTTATGCAAGGCTTGACGGAAATATGATAGGTAAGACCTATTTTGATGCGCAAAATAAACTTGCCCAAAAGAGTTATTTTACGGCAGATGCAAAAGTGGGCTATCTAAAAGATGGCTTCGATGTATATTTTTACGTCAAAAACTTGACCGACAAAGAGTATTTCTCACACATTAGAGATAGGGCTCGCAACGTCTTAGCAACTTATGGTAAGGGCAGGATGTTTGGTGTCGGCGTAAGATATAGTTTTTAATTTTAACGAATTTCACTAAAAAGGATATAAAATGAAAAAGAGTTTAGCTCTATTGGCGGTTTTTGGTGTATTTATCGTAGCTGGAGGACATGATTTTTTGCTATTTTGTGGAAACGGCGAAAAAACCAGCGGGAATATAGGTTTTGGGCATGATTTCCCAAAATCAGAACCCATAGACGCCGAGCGCGTAAACAATTTTGAGGCGCCCTTGATCCTTGGTAAAGACGGCAAGGTCACGCTAAAACAAAGCGGAGAGAACTATCACTACGAGGGCGCGAAGCTAAAAGACGGTACGTACGCGATTACCGGCGAATACAAGCCTACGTTTTGGACGGAAGATGCTGATGGCAAATGGCACATGGGCGGTACTAAAAAAACAATAAAAAATGCTAAATTTTGCCGCCGCGCTACGATGAGCGCAAAGAGCGTCATAAATGTCGGCGCAGGAGATGACTTTATAACCAAATCCACGGGGCAACGCCTTGAGATTGTGCCTTTGGAAAATCCGGCCAAATTTAAAGTCGGCGAGCCGTTTAAAGTAAAGGTGCTATTTGAAGGAAAGCCTTTAAAAGTCGCTACCATTGACGGCACGTTTGACGGATTTTTGAAAGACAAAAGCGCGTTTCATGCAACGACCGATCTAAAAGGAGAAACCGAGGTTTTAGCGCTTAGACCAGGGAAATGGGTGCTAAAAGTAGTGCATAAATTCCCTTACGCAGACGCTAAAAAATGCGACGAAGAGACAGCTATAGCCTCTTTTACTTTTGAGATAAAATGAGTTTTATTAAATTTGACCGCTTTAGCAAAACAGAGGCGGTCAAATTTATATATTTAGGGAAAAGCGTATGAATCTTGGCTCTGCACAGGCTGGAATTTTATATAAGATAAAAGAGCTCAAAGCCGAAGGCAAACTACTTCAAAAGTTGCTCGATATGGGCTTTATAAACGGAGCCGTCGTTGAGGCGGTAAGACTCGCTCCGCTTCTTGATCCCATAGAGTTTAAAATTCAGGACTGTTTGATATCGCTTAGAAAAAGCGAGGCGGCTTTGGTGGAGATTGAAGTTTGCAAATAAAAGTAGCGCTTGCAGGGCAACCAAACTGCGGCAAATCCACCGTATTTAATATGATAAGCGGCATACGTCAGCATATCGCAAACTACCCAGGCGTTACCGTCGATAAAAAATCGGGATTTTTTAGCATCGCAGACGTGGACGTCGAGATGGTCGATCTGCCGGGCACTTATTCGTTTAGTTCGTATTCGCTTGAAGAAAAAGTCGCGAAAGAATTTATCGTAAACGAAAAGCCTGACGTTATTTTAAACATCATCGACGCTTCAAATTTAAAGCGAAATTTATATCTAACCTTTCAGCTGCTTGAAATCGGCGTCCCGGTCGTCATCGTCTTAAATATGCTAGACGTAGCCAAAAGACGCGGCATAATCATAGATGCCGGCAAAATAGCTAAAATTTTAAAATGTCCCGTAATCTGTGCTAGCGCGTCAAAGGGCGAAGGCAAGGCTGAAATTTTAGACATTTTAAGAAATGCTAAAAATCTAAAACAAAACTACAAAGAATTTAAGGTAAATTACGAGGATTTGGAACCTTTTGTTTTAGAGCTACAAAATAGCGTCTCTTTAGATGAAGGAGTAAGCGCAAGATGGCTTTGTGTAAAAGCCCTTGAAAACGACGCTGCAGCCTTAAATTTGCTAAAAAACTCTAACACCGAGATAGAAAATTTAACGGCCGAGCAAAGGGCTAAATTTAATGAAAAAACCGGCAAAAGTATTGAGGGATATTTGGCTGCACTTAGATACGAAAACGCTAGCATAGTCTTTAGCGAGTGCGTAAAAGAGACCAAGAAAAATCAAGCCACGCTAACAGACAAGATAGATAAAATAATCCTAAATCGCTGGCTTAGTTTTCCGATCCTTTTTGCCATTATTTTTGCGATTTACGAGAGTAGTATAGTTTTTGGTTATAAGCTCACGAACTACACTTGGCCGCTGCTTGCGGCTATTAAAAACTTTGTGGTTGATATTACGCCTGCGGCAGATATCGCTAAAGTGCCGCTCATAACAGACGCCGCTATATGGCTCGTAAATTCCGCCGTCGCGCTTTTAAACTACCTGCCGATATTTTTTATACTTTTTGCAATGATCGCGATTTTAGAGGATGTCGGATATATGCCAAGGATGGCATTTGTCTTAGATAAAATTTTTAAAAAATTCGGCCTACACGGGCAAAGCACCTTACCGCTGGTGCTTGGCGGGGCATTTGTAGGAGGCTGTGCGGTGCCGGGCGTCATGTCTACTAAAGGCATCGCCGACGATAGAGCTAGGATGGCTACCATCCTCACCGTTCCTTTGATGAACTGCCTAGCTAAGGTGCCTTTTTACACGCTACTTTTGGGTGCGTTTTATACGACTGCGACTGTGGCAGTGGATGGAAGCAAAAGCATAAATACCTCGCAAATGAGCGTGATGATGTTTTATATCTCGACCGTTACGATCCTGGCTGCGCTTTTGATAGCTAAATTTTTAACTTCGACGATTTTAAAGACGAGAGAGACGGCACCCTTTGTGATGGAGTTGCCGCCCTATCATATGCCGACGTTTAAGGGCGTCGTAATAAGAGCGTGCGAGCGCGTGTGGCTGTATATCAAAAAGGTTTGCACGATCGTCATCGCAGTAGCCGTGATACTCTTTGCGCTTTTGCAGTTTCCGGGACTTTCAAACGAAAAGCAGGAGCATTATGCAAACGAAGAGGCCAAGGCTCTAGCGAGTTTTGAGGCGGCTGCGAAAAAATCAAGCTATTACGCGAGCGTAGATAGTAGAGAAAAGGTCGCGCAATTACTAAATTTCTATGACGGATACAAAGCTAAAAAGATGGGCGGAGGCAAAGGCGTAGACGAAAAATATGAGGCCGAGAACCCCGAGTTTTACAAATTTATAATGCCAAAAACCGATCAAGACGCAAAGGCGATAAATTCTGCACTTAGAAAGCTCTCGACGCAAAGAAAGACGATTCTAAGAGAGCAAAAAAACGACAAGATAGAAAGCTCGCTTCTTGGCATGGCTGGACGTGCGCTTGAGCCTATATCAAAATTTGCAGGGTTTGACTGGAGGATAAACGTAGCATTTTTAAGCTCGTTTGCCGCCAGGGAGTCTGCAGTGGCGACGCTTGGTAGTATATACGAAAGCGGTAAAGCCACCGAAGCAAGTAGCGGAGAAGAGATGAGGCCTGAGGAAGCAATGAGGCAAAGTAGCGGCTATACTCCGCTGCATGCGGCCTCAATCATTATATTTATGCTTTTGACGCCTCCTTGCATAGCTACAATGATCGTAGTAAAAATGCAAACAAATAGTTACGCATGGATGGCGTTTGGGATATTTTTCCCTTTTACTCTAGCGCTCGTAGTTTCGTCGCTATTTTTCACTCTCGCAAATAGCTTTGGCGTAGGCGGTCTAACGGCTATGGGGATATATTATTTTATACTTTTGTTTTTTATAATCATTTTAGGATTTATGCCGCAAAAGCGCCTGAACTGGAGCGGTGGCTTAAGAAAATAGGTAAATTTAACTTTTTAAAAAGGAGAGAAAATGAAAAAGATTTTATTTTCATCGGCTTTAGTTGCTCTTGTGAGCCTACCGGCTTTTGCGCATACGGCGCTTATGAGTTGCATAGATAACGGCGATGGTAGCGTTACGTGTGAGGCGGGATTTAGCGACGGCAGTAGCGCTAGCGGCGTGGAATTTAAGGTTTTACAAAACGGAAAGGTTATTATCGAGGGCAAATTTGACAAAGATAGTATGTACACTTTTAAAAAGCCCGAGGGCGAATATAAGGCTAGGATGTTTGCGGGCGAGGGACATGAAGTAATCGTTGATTCTAAAGATATCTCTAAATAAAACTTCAGCGGGTTGTCTCCAGTTAAATTTTGATGTAAATTTAGCGCGACAACTTGCCCTTTAAAGGAAAAATATGGCTTGGTACGAAGCTGTGATTTTGATCGTGCTAGCAGTCGGTGCGGGGTATTTTGTTTATGCAAAAGAGTTTAAACAAAAAGACTGTGGCTGCGGTAGCGGTAAAAACTGTTGCTCAAGCAAGAAGAGATACGAATAGTGCCCCATAAACGGTGATTTTATTTTAAGTAATTTTTTAAAACGTAGTATCTATAAATATTTATTAGATGTTATGATAATATTTACTATATTTGCATGCCACATTATACTGTTTTGGGCGTTTTTATAAAGTCGCAAGATTGATTTGTTAATTATTGTCTATGATAAGCTTTCTTTCCTTTTTGTAATAGCTCTTTCTTTATTTCTACCAAATAGGGCAAATAGGGCGAGCATACTCTACGTGGCCACAAAACGTTACCGTTTTTTGCTTACGTAGAGGCTCGCAAGGAGAGTTTGCCGCCCCCTTGACCCACGCTTTTGCTCCGAGTGTATTTATTGAAAACAGCCGAACCGAGTAGGCTGTTTTCAATAAATATTTAAACTTACGGACATATTTCCGTAAGAGCTCGGAGTGATTGTCGGTTAATTTTTTATTTTGTTTTTTTGTTTAAAAAAACAACGTTATCTGTTGTCGTTATTGTCTGCGCATACCATAAACTAAAAATATGTTTTTCTATACGTTTTATAACGGAATTCAAGGAAAAACCAAAATTAAGTAAAATTTAACCAAACTCGTAGCGTAAAGTGCTCTGTATTGCGTAAAATAGGGCTTTTAAAGCATTTTTGTAGTGTGTAGCTAAATGCCCGTTTGTTTCTTTTTCCGATCCCGTACCTATTTAACATGTATAAATACGTTTGTATGCGATTGCTGTCAAAATATTCAGAATTTTTATTTGCGATCCTAGCTTTAACTTGACCTATCGCCCTTAAACATATATCATGCATTTTATCAAGACGCGGAGATATTTATGAATCAGAATTTTCACAAAAAAAGAAAAATCACTAAAACTATATTCAAAAGACTTAGACTTACGCCCGACGAATGGTCGGCTATCGAAAAGAAGCTAAAAGAAACAGGGATGACCTTTTCAAAATTTGCCCTAAGTTCAATGCTGTCCAGGCGAATTAGACTTCCTATCGAAAGGGAGCTTTTGACCGAGCTATCCAAGCAAGGAAACAACCTAAACCAAGTGGCCGCCAAGCTAAACAGCGGCGAGAGTTTAGATAGAGTGGGTCTTATAATTATTGCCGAGAATAACTCTGTATTGCGTCGAATTTATAAAAGATTGGGGAAATAGTGAACTATATCAATCAAGACCGCTACCTCACAAACATAAAGAAAGCTATTAACAACTATGCTAGTTAAATTCCTTCCAACCTACACCGGTGGCGGTCTTGGAAGTATAAACTATCTACTAAACGAAAGAAAAGCGGCTGGAACGGCTAAGGTCGTAAAAGGCGACGAGAATTTAACCAGAGCTATTATTAAAGGAATCGACTTTAAGCAAAAAACATGCTTTGGAGTTTTGTCATTTGAAGAGAAGCATGACTTCTTAACCGAAGAGCAAAAGCTAAAAATAATAAAAGATTTCGAGCGCGCATTGCTCGGGGATTATATGCTAGAGCGGGTAAATGTGCTCTGGGTCGAACATTCCGACAAAGACGGAAGACTCGAGTTAAATTTCTTGATCCCGAAAATCGATTTGGTAACCGGCAAATCGTTTAACCCCTACTTTGACAAGTATGATCAAGGTAGAATCGATCTGTTTAAAAGAATCGTTAATGACGAGTATAATCTTTCAAGCCCCGACGATCCCGCAAGAGAGCAAACGATATCGGCTAGCAAGAAAAACATAGGACACTATCAAAAATTAGAAGAACTTGATAAAAAGCTACACGAACTAGTAAGAGAGGGCTACATCAAAAATAGAGATCATATGATAGAGCTTCTTAATCAAAGCGGCATTGAAGTAACTAGATCGACAAAGAAAAGCATAACTGTAGTACTACCTAATCAAAAAACAAAAAATCGTCTCAAAGGAGGAATATACGATGCAAATTTCACAGGCGCTCAAGCACTTGGAGAGCTCAGCCAAAGCTCAAGCAGAAGAATTCGAGAGTTCCATAATAGGAATCCACAAGAGGAGCTTAAAGGGAATAGGCAAAAACTTGAAGAGCTCATTAGAAAGCGAGATAAATTCAATAGGCAAAAATTTGGAATCCAGCCTTCAAGAAATTATATCGATCCAAAGCAAGAACAAAAGATGGATATTAGCGCTCACGGCTACGATAGCGCTGATAATCGGAATGGCGGCGGGATATCATATGCGCTCTTATTCGGTGGAGCTGCAAATCAAGAAAATGAGACCGGATGCCATCAAGGAGCTGCAGGTGCTTTTGGACGAACAAACAAAAGAGATGGAATCAATTAGAGTTTGGACGATACCGCAAGCTTGGAGGCATTCGGAGCCAGAAGCGGACGGAAGGATGCGGTACTATATATCGATCCCTCGAAGCAAGGAGATCTTCGAGCAAAACAACAAATACTACATACTTATGAGAACGGAATAGAAGATGACAACATTAGAAGAAGCATTGCTAGAAGAAAACGAGAACTTGACGCAGATGATCAAGAGCGAAAGGAGCGAACACGAATTGCAAAAGAAGGCCTTGATCGAAAAATACGAGAAAGAGATAACGAGTTTGCAACAAGACAAGACAAATTTGATAGATCGCATGCAACATTTGATGAACGATTGAGTGAACAAGATACACGAATTGTCGCAAGCGCAAAAAGAAAGATACGAGAAATCTTTGGAGTCTTTAAGAAAGAAATTAATAAGTGTGCAAGAAGAATTCAAAGAACTATCGAAAAGATACGAATCTTTGAAAGAGAAATATCAAGAATAGTAGTTGACGAACAGTATCTTAAAAACAAAAATATCGAGATGTCATTTGATGCAGATGATGAACTGCTGAAAGTCCTAGGCCAGGAGAACGAGAGTGTATGGGGAATGGATACGAGATAGAATCTGATGGTTTTATCTGTTTGGCATTATGCTCCCAGTTGAAATCCAAAGATAGATTTGCTAGGTTTATTTTTTAGAGCTTGGGTAGGCCCAAAAATAGGCCTACCCAAGGGTACCTCAGCTTTATTTTAATACCAATTTCGTTATCTGTCCATTTATATTATACAGATTCAGCATCTAAAATATATTGCACTTGATCTCTATCCACTTCGTGCCTGGCTATCCATTTTTCTATTTTTTCTCTATCGTATAGAACTTTTCTACCACCCAGCTTTATATAAGGCAAGATGCCTTTTGATCTCCAAATGGATTGAGCATCCGTACCGATACTAAGGAGAGCTTCAAATTCCACAGGGGTTATAAACTTTTTTTGACAAGGATTTATTTGCATTTTTTTCCTTTATAAATTTTATACCCATCCTATCATGTGACAAACCTTAAGTCAAGCAAAAAGTCGGTTCGCCAAAGATATTTTACTGTTTTTTATTTTGAGGTAATAGTATGGTAATTGGAGGATTGTTAAGTATGATTTTTAGGTGCGAAGGCTACCGAAGTAGCCTAAGACCTACGCCGTAAGGCGCGTACAAGTATGCGAATACTACAATATATTCTCTTAAAAGTGTATAAAATTTCTTTTTATGCTTGCTGAAGATTTTACCAAGAAGGCGTAGGTACTGGTTAGTTTATTGTTGGATTCATAAAATCCTTTATGTTTTCTAGCTCTTTTAAGCAGGCTCATTAGCTCTACTACTGTAGCTTTTTTCATGGGTTTGGTTTTGCAAAGTATATTAAATATCAAAAAAGAACATAAAAAGTTATTTATAAATGGATTTTTCATTTTATTTTCAACGCTTTTTTTCGATGATCTTAGATGTAAATTTAAAAAATCCATAATCTGATAAGTCGGTCTAAATTTGTCGATAGGGTTTAGATTGTTTATCAAACAGTTATTGTGCGCCGCTGCATTTCTAATAAACTGCACTGATGTTAGCATGTTTTTTATTTTTATGTATTCTTGATTTGGAAATTTTTTATAATAAAAATCGCAAAAATTTGTAAAGTTTTTAAACTCCAATATCTCGATTAAATTCCATATCGATAGGTCGACTCTATATTTATTAATAATATTGTCTTTGGCTGTAAAGTCGTGTTTGCTATAATTTAAAAAATAGTTTTTCTGTTTGGGATTGGCATTGAGATAATCATCTACTATCGAGTATCCATCGCACTCATCTTCATTAAAATCCCTTAATAGCTTAGTTTTTAAAAGATGCTCTATATTTAAGGTAAGAGTTAGGATAAATCTGCGAAGATGCATATCTATAGTAGATAGCTCCTTTAAATAGGCAAATTCTAAATTTATGTATGTATCATCGTCTCGCTTGGTGTAATTTTTAGCATAGGCTTTTATTTTAAATAGGTAACTATTGTTGGTTAAAAAATCGATAGCCGATTCTTTATCGCATATATTAAATTTTACCCCTTTGGTTTCCAAGTAGACGACTTGCCGGGCTATAGATAACTTTGGTTTATTAAATTTATCCAATTTTTTATTCTTTACAATTATATTGTTTCATTATATCATATTTTATATATTTAGCCTCTCGTTTTGCTTTGCCAGTATTTTGCTCTAACCGTCATTTATACCCCAATCTTTTAGTGGCTACTAAATTTTCTATCACTTGCGAGCTTTTCTGGGTCGCTTTGTAAGTATCGACGCCTAGATAGTGTTGCATGGGTCGCTAGTTCTTCGTGTAGTAAAGTGCCCGACATCGTATGGATATCCGCGCTAGCTTCCGCAAGAGTACCGACCACTATATCTCTCGCCATATGCAGGTGAAAATTTTCAACACCCGAAAGTTCTCTGATTTTTTTAACTTGTCTGTCTAGATTAACTATCGTCTCGCCGCTTACGGGGCTGGCAAACACTAGCTCGGCTACCCTCGGTATCTCTTGTAGCTTGGATGCTATAAAATTTGGGATGGCTACGATATAGTCGTTAGAGTTTTTTGTCCTCTCTAAAAGCATAGTGTTGTTGCTGAAATTTATGTTTTTCCATTTTAGGTTTAAAATTTCGGACTTTCGCCTGCCCGTAAAAATCAGGGCAAAAAGCGTCCAATAAAAAACGTCGTCGGCGTAAAGTTCATCAATGGCTGAAAATAAATTTCTGAGCTTATTCGAGCAATTGATGACTTTTGATTTTTTCTCGATCTTGTCCAACTTTAAACCAAACGTTGGCTCGAAAGCTAGAGCCCTATGAATAAGCGCGTACTTAAACATAGGGCGTAAAATTTCTTTTATCGTTTTGTTGTATGTTTTTGGCGATAGTCCCTTGTTTCGCATGGAGTTGTAAAAAATTTGAATATGGTCAAGCGTTACCTTTTCTATTGCCAGCGAGCCTAGAGAGCTATTTTTGATGTGATTGTTAAACATCGCCGCTAGCCCGGTCGTAGCTTTGGTTTTTGCTCTGGTTTCCATATATAAATCCCAAAGCTGTTTAACTTTGATGTTTGGCTGGATTCTAGAAACATTAGACGCCGCCATATCTTTGCCTTTTGCCCACTCCGTAAAAACTGCCATAGCTTCTTGTAAATATTCCCGCCCGGTCCATTTTTCTCTTACGGCTATTTCTACTACCTTAGTGGCTCGCCTTCCGTCGCTACTTCTTTTTCTGAATAAAAACTTATTCGTATGATTTTTACTCACGTAGATATTTGGAACTTTCGTCTTTTTGTATTCGCTTAGGCTGATTGACATTTGAGTCCTTTTTAAAATCCTTTGCGCCGCTTTGGGTAACCCACTGGGTAACCCATTTGGCGATAGAATTATAATTCTAAAAAAAGTTATAATCAGCTTAAAGTATCGTATTTTAGGACTATACAAACTTATATAATCCTTAATAAATCTGCGGCGTATTTTTTCAAGTCCTTTCATCCGCACCATCCAAATACTATTTTTAAAATCCAAACTTCTTTCTAAAAAAAGACAATTATTTTTATAACCTCTTTATAGCTGTATATGGCAAGATACTTTTTAAACGTTCAAGGTTTTGCGCAGAGTTCAAATTGTTTTTAGCTTTTAGCATTGAAATTTGACTAAATTTGCGCCGCAGCGTGCTACGATATGGATTAATAAAATTTCAAACCGCTTGCTGTAAAATTTCCGTAATTTTGCTACCTATATCAGCAAGGGAGTCTATCGCGAGTCAAATTTTAAGCGACAACCTAAGCTAAATTTATAAAAAATTGGGCGACGAAATGGAAAACTTAAGCGTACAGCGCGTCGCGGTCGGGCTATTTTTTAACGGGTGTAAAGCTAAGCAGCGGCGTTTGCGGCGTGAGTTACACTCTGCCAAAGTTCTTTCCGCAGGCCGTTTGCTGCCCGTCACAAGCTACGATAATGCTAAATTTCGGTAACATCTGCGACAAAACGTAAAGCTCTTTTAAAAGATCTATCCAGCGACAGCCCTATCAAAAAACCATCCCCATAGCCTGTCTAAACACGCTTTCACAGACGTGCTGCGAACGCTCGGGTAGTCCGTATGCGACCAAATTTAGGCCGATCATTTTGAAGAGCTAGCTATCAAGTGCGGCTCGTTTGGCATTATCGTGGGTGCGCTGGCGCCTTACATCAAATTTATGATAAAAAAACGGTCTTGATTTTCGTATCTTGGAGCTTGATAAGAGCGCACTAAAAGTCAATGAGCTCAAGTATTTTTACCGCAAGAAGAGTCTGCCGACGCGATCGGGGCGGCCGACAATCTCAGCTCAGCATAACCGTCGTCACACTATCAAAAAGGACACGCCAGAGGGGATCCTGAGCCTAAAAAAGAGCGGTGCCGACGTCATCGTCGTCGGTTTGACCGTCTCGATGTATCCAAGGCGTTTTTTGATAGAGGCGCGAGCTGCGCGGACGGTATTTATACTACGCGCGCGGACGAGCTTTTAGACGTGATCGCGCAGGCGGGCTTGGGGTGTCGTTTTTCGGCAAATTTGCGAAAAACTCGTGATGAGTCGCGAGAGCCAGGCTTCTAAAATTTAGAAATTTAGCAATGTAAAAGCATAAAGCTAAATTCGGCCAAAATTTGATGATAAAATTTGCAGCCTAGAGGGCGATTTTATTTCGGTGCAAAATAGGCTATTTAACATTAAATTTGAGATTTACGCGGATAAAATCGGTTCTAAATTTATGCAAATTTACGAGAGCTTCGTCAAATTCAAAAAATTAAAAACCCGTACAAAAGGCCGAGCAAATCGCCCGACCCAAATTTGTGCTAGCAAATTTTAATAAAACGAACTAACCTTGCCCGTCAAATTTACCATGATATTTTTCATCTGAGTGTAGTGCTCAAGGATGATTTTGTGCGTTTCGCGGCCGATGCCGGAGCTCTTGTAGCCGCCAAAAGGGCTGCCCGCCGGGATCTGGTTGTAGCAGTTTATCCACACGCGGCCCGTCTCCATCGCGCGAGCGGTGCGGATGGCGCGAGTGATGTCCTGCGTGAAGACGCCGCCGCCCAGGCCGTATTCGCTGTCGTTTACCATCTTGATGAGCTCGTCCTCGTTTTTAAATTTGATCACGACGCCTACCGGGCCGAAGATCTCCTCTCTGGCTACGCGCATATCGTTGCTCACGTCCACTAGCAGCGTCGGCTCGACGAAGCTATCGCCTGCGGCCGCTAGTTTGCCTCCGACGGCGATTTTAGCGCCTTCTTTGACGCCGATGTCGATGTACTCGACGATCTTGGCGGCTTGTTTGGCGTTAATTTGAGAGCCCATTTGCGTCTTTGGATCGAGCGGATCGCCGACTTTTAGATTTTTAAATTTCTCCACAGCCGCTGCGATAAATTTATCGTAAATTTTCTCCTCGACAAATATCCTACTGCCCGCGCAGCAAACTTGCCCTTGGTTAAACAAAATGCCCATCTGAACGCCGTCTAGAGCTAGATCAAAGTCCGCGTCGGCGTAGATGATGTTGGCTGATTTGCCGCCTAGCTCGAGCGTTGCGGGGATGATTTTTTCAGCCGCCGAGATAGCGATCTCGCGTCCGATCTCTGTCGAGCCGGTAAATGCGATCTTGTCGATGCCGCTATGTTTTTGCAAAAACGCTCCGGCGCCGCTGCCTTTGCCCGTGATTACGTTTACTACGCCTTTTGGTAGCACGTCTTTGATGAGGCGCATTAGCTCGAGTACGCTCAGACTGGTCTCAGACGACGGTTTTAGCACGCTCGTGTCGCCGGCTGCGATGACTGGAGCTAGTTTCCACGCCGCCATCAAAAACGGGAAATTCCACGGTACGATCTGTGCTACGACGCCGATAGGCTCGCGCAAGATTAGCGAGAGGTGCTTTTCCTCGAGTACGTTTGCGCTGCCTTCTTCGCCCTGGATCACGCCTGCAAAATACCTAAAATGCTCCGCCGCGTACGGCACGTCCACGTTTAGCGTCTCGCGGATAGGCTTGCCGTTATCCATCGTCTCGACCGCGGCCAAAAAGTCCTTGTTTGCGTCGATTATATCGGCGATTTTGAGCAAAATTTTGCTTCGCTCGCTCACAGTGCTATGGCGAAACGTCTTAAACGCTTCTCGAGCGGCCTTGACCGCGGCGTCCACGTCCTCTTTGCTCGCGTCCGCGATCGCGGCTAGCTTTTTGCCGGTGGCCGGATCAAAGGTATCTAGTGTCTTGCCGCTACTTGCGGGGACGAATTCGCCGTTTATAAAAAGGCCGTATTTTTCTTGTAACCTAACCATTTTTTCTCCTTTAAAATTATTTAATAACTGAAATATTACTCCTCCATTATAAATATTTTGATAATTAGAAAATAATCGTTATCAAAAATTTGAGCTGGAATTTGACGGGATTTAGATTAAATTTGCGGGGAATATTTTAAATTTGATCCGCTGAGACCCATATCGCTTAAACTCGCGACGCTTTGCGTCAGCAAAGCTATGTCGCCACCTTAAAAGCGTCGTAGGGGGGGGGATTAAAGGGGGGGGAGCGACTTCGCAATTTAAGCCCCCACCCTTACAATAAAGCAAAAACAACCCTTGAGCGGTTGTTTTTGCTCAAAGAAACTCAAAAACTTAACTAAGCTAAATTTAGCGTTTTTGCGGTGCGGGTCTCGGTGGGTAAAATTTAAAACCAGATTTTTACAAAATTTGACTTCAAATTTGAACGTAAAAAACAAGGCAAAGTATTTTGAGATGGATTTGAATGTTGTGAAGCAAAAATGAGCAAGGCTAACCACGTAGGTTGCCGCAGCGATATTTTTGCAAACTCATTCAAAGACGCTCAAAAGCCAAGCCGCTAAGCAAATTTATTTAACAAGATCAGCTAGCACCTTCGCCGCATGCTCCTTGGCCTTCACGCTCTTATACACCTTCGCGATCTTGCCGTCTTTACCGATCACAAAGGTCGAGCGCGCGATGCCTAGATACTCTCTGCCGTAGTTTTTCTTTACCTGCCAGACGCCGTAGAGTTTGGCGACTTCGTGCGCGGGGTCGCTTAGCAGGATGTGTTTTAGGCTCTGTTTTTGCGCAAAGCCCGCGTGCGACTTGACGCTATCGGGACTAACGCCTACGATCACGGTATCTTTGGCTATAAAGTCGTCGTAAAGTGCGCTAAATTCGCATGCTTCGGTCGTACAGCCGGGGGTGTTGTCCTTTGGATAAAAGTACAGCACGACGTTTTTACCGACGAAGTCTTTTAGGCTCACGCTTACGCCGTCGCTGTTTTCTAGGCTAAACTGGGGCGCCGTATCGCCCGCTGTTAGCGTGATTTTTCGCTCCAAATCTTCTTTAGAAAATTCGCTCATTTTTGCTCCTTTCTAATCTCCTCAAGCGTCTTGCCGCCCGAGCCTATCGAGCTTGCGTCGTATGTTTCGATATAAATTTGCACTCGTTCGCGACTTTTACCCAGTACGCGTACCATAGTTTCGGTCATCTCTTCGACTAGCTTTTGCTTTTGCTCTTTTGTCGGCTCCGGGCCTGCCATTTTTACGTTTATGAAAGGCATTTTTTCTCCTTAAATTTGATAAATAGAAACTAATTATATCAAAAATTAATCAGTTGCCCAGCTCGTTTGTGCGTTAAAATTTAAGCCTTTATATTAATATTTAGCTTTAAATTTGATATTTAAGTAAAATTTAAAGCTAGTATGATTATTATGTGATTCGGTGGTAGTAAAATTAGATAAATTTACCCAAAAGGAACGAATATGCGTAAGAATTTTTTCGGTTCTATCGTTTTGGCTGCGGCTTTGGCAAGCGGCGCGTTTATAGCGGTGCCGCAGACTGCGAGTGCGGGCGTTTTGGCACATCAGGTAAAAACCCAAGGCGAGCTTGGCTCGGTGTTTATCAACCCATACGACGTGGCGCCTCTAACGGCCGTTATTGATCGTGCGGGCAAGGACATCAAGGATATCCACGTGCGGGTTCTGGGCAAACCTAACGGCGGCATCGACATCGCCTATAACGTCTCCGAGCATGCGCTACTGACGCATGACGGCGTGCCGATCTGGGGGCTGTATCCGGACTATCTAAACGAGGTCGAGGTAAGCTACGTTTTTAACGGCGAAAAGAAGGTCGAAAAGTATAAAATTTACGCTCAGCCGATCGTGACGTATAGCCGTGATTATAGATTTAGCCATATGCAAAAGATGAAGGTTAAAAAGGTCGATCCTGCGTTTAAAAATAGACTCTATCTCATCAACAACACCATCACGAGCGTTTATAAGCCGCTTGATTGGAAAAACGGCGGTGCCGCTAGCTGGAATGATTTCACCGAAAATTTCGTCGTCGATACGCAGGGCGAGGTCAGATGGTATCTGGACTATCAGAAATTTTACGACCGCAGCGAGCGCAGGGTTATGGACGGCGGCATGATGATGGGCTTTCATCAGCTGCCAAACGGCGATCTGAGCTGGGGTATGGCACAGCGATATATGCGCTACGATATGATGGGCAAGGAGGTGTATAATCGCGAGCTACCGCGCGGCTACATCGACCTTAGCCACGAGGTGATGCCGCTAAAGGGTGATCACTTACTGCTTCGCGTCGGCAAATACAACTACCACCACGCAGACGGCAGGATCTCGCACACGATCAGAGATCACATCATCGAAGTGGACGGCAGCGGCAAGGTCGTGGACGAGTGGGATCTGAATGAAATTTTCGGCAAAAACGTCTACCGCAGCAGCCTCATCAAGGCTCTTGACGCTCGCGCCGTGTGCCTAAATATCGACATGGACGCCAAAGAGATCAAGATCAGCGACGATCTGCCATTCGGCGACGTGACTTCGACCGGCACGGGACGCAACTGGGCGCACGTAAACTCGATCTCGCACGATCCTAGCGACGACGGTATCATCCTCTCGCTTCGCCACCAAGGCATCGTTAAGATCGGCCGCGACAAAAAGGTAAAATGGATCCTCGCATCGCCTGAGGGCTGGAGCGCAGACTTTAAGGAAAAAGTGCTAGTACCAGTGGATAAAAACGGCAACAAAATCAAGTGCGAAAACTCAAAATGCGAGGGCGACTTCGACTGGTCGTGGACGCAGCATACCGCGTGGCTAACTCCGCGCTACGACAACAAGGGCCCAGTTAAGCACATCAGCGTATTTGACAACGGCGACGGCCGCGGCATGGAACAGCCTGCGCTAAAAGAGCAAAAATACTCACGCGCGGTCGAGTATAAGATCGACGAGCAAAAGGGCACCGTCGAGCAGACGTGGGAGTTTGGCAAGGAGCGCGGATTTGACTTCTATAGCGCGGTTACGAGCATCGTGGAGTGGCAAAAGGATAAAAGCACCTACTTCATCTCAAGCTCGAACGTCTATCTGCTAAAGCCCGATAAAACGATCAAAATGGTGCTTGTGGAGATCGATCCGAAGAGCAACGACGTCAAATTTGAGATGGACGTGGAGTCCGCGTCTAGAGACGACGTGGCATACCGCGCGCTGGTGATCGATCCGAATATCTTTAACTATTAAATTTGACCTTTCCGGTTTAGTTTTTCTAGCCGCCGTCAAAATCGGGCGAGCGGCTGGATTTAGGATTTTGCGGCGAGTAAAATTTGAGAGAAAATTCGGCTCGCCGCTTTGTTTAAATTTAACCCGCTTGCCGAAATTTTATCCGCAACGCCGTCAAATTTAACCCGTCAAATTTGCCGAGCTTAGCCCGCTTAATCTCAAATTTACCCTTTATTTTATACAATCTTTAAAAATTACCGTAAAGGAAATTCGATGAAAGCGATCTCCAAGATTATACGAGCTCTAGCCGCCGTTTGCTTGCTCGGCATCGGTGCAAACGCGCTAGAGGAGGGCACGGACTATCAGACGCTAGAAAAGCCTCTAAGCGTACCAAAAGATAGCGTCGTAAAGGTCTTTAGCTACGAGTGCGTCCACTGCTATAAATTTGACCGAACCGTCACGCCGAAGCTATTTAGCGAGCTAGACGGAGTCAAATTTATCCCGTACCACCTAAAAACCAAAGGCAAGCTGGGCGAAACGGCGAGCAAAATTTTTGCAGCGATGATCGTTTTGGACGAGGCTAACGACGTTAGTTTGCTAAGCGACAAGTCTAAATTTAAAAAGGCCAAATTTGCGATCTACAAGGCCACTCACGATAAGGACGACGATTTTAACGGCGGCAAAGATAAGGCTAGGTTTATCAAAGAGGCACTTAGCGCGGCAGGCGTGAACGACGCGGACTACGACAAGGCTCTAGCCAGCGAGCGTGCGCAAGAGATCCTAAAAACATGGGACGATAGCTACGACGTGGCGAAGATCCAAGGCGTGCCCGCATACGTGGTCGGCGGTAAGTACCTGATCAACGTGAAGGCGATCGGTTCGGTAGACGCGATGGCGGCGGCAGTGAGGGAGCTGCTAGCAAAATAATGGACTATAATATCGAAAACAAGGGCTTTGTCTGCTTTGTTTATAACTTGCAGCGAAGGCGGGTATTTTGGGCGGCGTTGCTCGCGATTTTGGCGGTCAAATTTATCTTGTGCGAGCTGTTTTTAGGCGGCACGGTAGCTGACGCTCTCGTAGTAAAGCTACGCTTTGCGACGCTGTTTGCGGCGTTTGGCGTATGCGTAGCGATGTGCGCGCCTAAGGTATTTGGCATCAAGCTCGCGGGATTTTTCCTGATTTTTTTGGGCGTGATATTTGGGCTTGATTACTCTACGAGCGATTTTAGTGGCGTTAGCGAGATTAGCTTTCCTTTCGCGCTACCGCTAAACGAAATTTATCCGAGCCTTTTTGCGCCTGATTTTAGCGCGGCAAACGAGGCGGGATTTATCAAAATTTATGCGTGGGCGAATTTTGCGTTTTTTGCGGCGTTTGGGGCGTTTTGTTTGGTGATGATTTTGAGTTGGTTTGTGTATAATGCGCGTAGCAGCGAAATTAATCAAATTTAAAAATCTGAGATTCCCCGCGCTTGACGGATTTCAAAAGTAGTTTTTGATTAAGGCGCTCGGTCACATACTATATGTATGCTCCCGTCACTCCTAATCAAAAGCTATTTAAACTACGCCTACCGACGTCTGGAATATTTATCTCATATCCTGCTAAATTTACAAATTTAAAAACTCGAATTTGACATTTTTGAGGGGCGGGTCTCGGCAACTCAAATTTGTAAATTTGACCCAAAATTTGACTGCAAAAAAACAAGGCGAAGTATTTTTGTCATAGACAAGGCGGATAAGCAAGGGCAAAGGAGCGTATATATAATACGTGACTGCAGCCCGCAGCGAAATCGGGCGCCGTATAGGGCAAAAAGACAAGCCGCAAAGTTAAATTTGATCGCCGCTTAGCAGTATATATCCACTTTCGCTGATATTTTTAAACCTCACCCCCAGCTCCCGCTTTAGCCTCAGCACGACGTTTTGTATCGCGCCCTTGCTAGGCAGCTCGCCCTCATAGACGAACTCCTCTATCATCTCGTAGCTTACGAGCTTGTTTAGATTATACGCAAAGAGCCAAAAGAGCTTGTTTTGCAAAAATGATAGATAAATCTCCTCGCCGTTTTTGTAGATTTTTTCTTTGGCGAGATTTATGCTGGTTTGTGGGCTTAAGCGCACGAGCTTTTCGCCCTTTTCGTAGGTTAGAGCCACGAGCAGGCGGCAGAGTGCGGCGATATCGACGGGCTTTTTTAGAAATGACGCTGCGCCGTGTTCAATGCTTTTGATGAGGTTGTCGTCGGTATCGTAGGAGGTAAAGACGATAAATTTTTGCGTGGGTTTGATGCGCAGTATCTCTTTTATCATCTCAAAGCCGTTCATCGCGGGCATGTGGATGTCGGTGATGACGACGGCGGGAGCTAGCTTTTTAAAGCGCTCCAGCCCCTCCAGCCCGTCCGCCGCGCCCCAGACGCTTAGGCAGTAGGGCTTTAGCCCGCCTATTAGCAGCTCTCTTGCGATCTCGTCGTCTTCTACGATGAGGACGGTCAGGTCTTTAAGCAGCTTTAAGTGCTCTTGCATCTCACTCCTTTAAATTTATCTCAAAGCTCAGCTCAAACGTCGTCGGATCGCCCGCGCTTAGAAGCCTAATGTCGCCTGCGAGCTTTTTGTTTGCTAGCTTTTTGCCAAAATACAGCCCGATGCCGCTTCCTTGCTTTTTGGTGGTTTTTGGCTGGGTTAAAATTTTATCCCGAGCCGCCTTGCTCACGCCGCTGCCGTAGTCTGTGACGGATATTTTGCACATGCCGTTTTCAAATTTGACTTCGATAAAAATTTGCCGCTTGGTGATTTCGTCTTTGTACCGTTCCACGACTGCGTCTTTGGCGTTGTGAATGAGGATGAGTAAAATTTGCTGCACGATGCCCATCCGCTGCGTGGCCTCTTCGTCTTTAAACTCGCGCAGGCTTACCGAGACGTTTGCCTTGCTAAGCTCGGTGTGCATGAGCTTTAGCAGGTCTTTTATGCAGCGCTGCACGCTAAATTTTTGCGGGCTGTCGCTGCTTTTATAAAAATTTCTAAAAATCTCGATCGTATCGCTTAAAAGCACGGTCGCAGCTTGGCCTTTTTGCAGCATACTCTCTAGCGTCGCGGCGTCTAGCTTGCCGTCTTTTTGCAGCATAAGCAAGCTTGAGATCATCAAATTTAGCGAATTAACCGGCTGGATAAACTGATGATTGATGCCGCTGATTAGCTCGCCCGCCTCGCTCATACGCGCTTTGTGCTTTAGCAGGGCCTCGTAGTCGTCCTGCAGATTTTTGATTTTTGAATACATAAAGTTGTGGAGGAAATTTGCCACCAGCGCCAGCGCCGCGAACGCAAAAAGCAGGATGAGGGCGTTTTTTAGCACGGAGTTGAGTAGCGCGGCGAGCTCCTTTTCGTTATCCGTACCTGCGCCGATGAACCAGTTTAGCGTGGGGATCTCGGCGACGGAGATAAAATTTGATCCGATATTTAGGCTCGTGATGTCCTCGTCGCGCAAAAAAAGCTCTTTAAATTTATCCTCGATCTGCTTTTTTAGTGCGGCATCCTTCATCGGCGTTAAAATTTCGCCGCCGTGAGTGACGATGAAGGCGTATGAATCGGGCGCAAGCTTAAATTTTTCCATATTTTTTAGTATGTTTTGCAGCTTCACCACGCCGCAAAACACCCCCGCAAACGAGCCGCCGTCCAGCACGGGCACGCATAAATTTAGCGTCGGCTCGCCCAAAATTTTATGGCGTTGCATAAAATTTACCGTGGGCGCTAGCGTGCTTTTGGTCTCTTCAAACCACACAAGCCCCGTGCGCAGACTCTTTGGCATAGCTTCGTTCTCGCCTAGCTCCTTGCCGTCCACGAAGATCTCCCCGTCCTCGCGCAAAAACTGCAAGGCGTCGAATTCCGCGGAGTTTTCTTTAAAAAGCCGTATGAGGCCGCCCAGCTTTTCGCTATCTTGCGAGATGCCCGCGTTTTCTATAAATTTAGCCGCGCGGACCAAAGAGTGCAGCCGCTCGTCTAGCCAAAACGAGAAATTCCCGACGATATTTTCGCTAGCGGCGATCTTGTTTTTATCCGCGAGCGCCTTGATCTGCGCCTTGGCGTCCTCGTAGTTTTTCACGCCCAAAAGCACCACGAAAAGGCTTGCGAAAATGATGATGAAGTAAATTTTAAAATTATGTTCGCGTAAGGCTCTCATGCGGCGAGTATAGCAAAATCGGTCTAAATTTAGACCGATTTAAGCTTTTTTCAGAGTTAAAATTTTGCAAATAAACATCGTGGCGAGCACGACGAAGCAGACGCCAAAGCCGATAAGCGTGCAGTCGGCCATCGACATAAATTTGCTTGATGGGATCAGGTACCAGCCGTCCCCATAAAGATCGACGAGATACTTCTGAAAGCTGCTTAGCGTGACGCCGTCGGGAACCATCGGATTATCGTAGCCGCAGTCGCCCGTAGGCAAGAACCAGTCAGGCGCCCACTTTTCAAGCGGCAGTCCGAACGGATAGTGCGGCTCGGTCGAGCAGCCCTGCACGCCAAAGGGATCGTCTCCGTGGACGGCGTCGTGGATTTTGATTAGTTTGGCGCTATACATTATGCCCTGGATCGCGCCCCAAAACGCTAACAGGTAGCCAAGTGCGGCGAGGAGTAAATTTTTAGGATTTACGATCGCGACCAGGCCTCCTAGCGCCATGCACAAAAAGGCAAAGCGGATATAGACGCACTGCTCGCAAGGCGGCATATAGACGTAGTTTTGAAACAGCGAGTGCGCGAGGATCACGAGTCCCACGCTCACCGCTACGAGGATCGCCCACGGCAGACGGCTGTCTGCGAATTTCGCTATTTTTTCCGCAAATTTCATGCCCGCGCCCTATTTTTTGAGCAGCTCTTCTATTAGCTGCGCCATGCCGTCGATGGAGCTGATGGACTTCGTCATGATGAGGTATTTGCCGTTTACGACAAAGGCCGGCACACCTTGGATCTTGGCTACGTCGTAGCTTTCGTCCCATTTTTTAAGTAGTTCGGCGACTTTCGGATCCTCTAGCTTTTTTTGATAGTCCGCTTCGCTGATACCCGCCGCATCAAGCCCCGTCTTTAAAAACGCAGCCTCGTCCTTGCCGTCGCTCCAGCGCTGCTTTTGATCGTGATAGGCTTTGTAGTAGGCAAATTTAGCCTTTTTAAACAGCGAGTTTTCATCTAGCAGGCTCACGCCCTTTTCCTCGTCCATTACGGCTAAAACGGCTAAAATTTTACTTCCTAGCTCGCCGTATTCGCCCTTGGTTTTTAGATGAAACGGTACGTATTTTAAGCCGGAAATTTTCTCAACTACCTTTGGCGTTACGGTTTTGTCGTATTTATAGCAAAACGGGCAAGCGTAGCTAAAGACCTTAACTAGCGTGTTTTGCTCTACTGATAGCGGTTTTTCTAGCTTGACGTAGTCCTCGCCCTCGGTAAACGCGGCTGCGCTTATGGCGCCAAACATCGCGACTGCTAGAAAGCCTTTGCTAAATTTAGAAAGTAGGTTCATGGAGTGCTCCTTAAAATGATTTCGTTTGAGTTAATTTTATATCCTCTCGCCGCCGCAAAACTCACGCTAAGATAAATTTTAGATTAAATTTATGAAATTTCGGCTAAATTTTGGCGCAAAAGCTAAAATTTGAAATTATTTTTTATAATTAAGCTAGTTTTAATAAACGCGTGATTTTTACGTTAGCGAGGTTGATTAAAATTACGATATCAAACCAATTCAAAGGAGAATAAGATGAAGCGAACTCTTTCCTCATTTGCGCTAGCTGTGGCGCTTCTGGGCGGTCTAAGCACGGCCGCGCTAGCTATCGGCGGACCTAGCGGCTCGCACATCGACTACGGCATCCCGGGTAAAATCGGCGAAGTAGTCGTAAACCCGTACGACACCGCGCCTCTAACGGCGGTGATCAAAAACGGCGGCTACACGCTAGCAAACGCGAAAGTCACTATCGTGCCAAAACCGGGCGGTCAAGTTATCAGCTATAAAGTCGCGGACAAGCACCTTCGCACGCACGGCGGAATCCCGGTTTTCGGGCTCTACCCCGACTATCAAAATACCGTCGAGGTCGAGTATGATAAAATTTATAAGGGCCAAACCGAGCACGTAAAAGAAAGCTATAAAATTTACGCTCCGGCGATTTATCTAGAGAGCTCGGGTATGCCGTCTCAAAAGGGCGCGCTGTTTGACAAAATCGAAGTCGTAAAAGCTCCGAGCGCGAAATTTGCTAACCGTCTTTACTACGTAAATAACTTCGTAAATAAAACCGGCAAGGGCACCAAAGTCGTGTGGAACAACCCCGCAGGCGGCGCGATCGAGTGGAACTACAGCCCAAACAACTTCGTGCTAGACACCAAAGGCGAGGTGCGCTGGTATCTAGAACCTAGTAAAATTTACGACCTCAAGCAGCCCTTTAGCGCGGGCGTCATGATGGGCTTTAAGCAAAACGACGACGGCGCGATGACGTGGGGATATGGCCAAAGATACGCCAAATACGACATAATGGGACGAGAAATCTTTAACCGCGAGCTACCTGCGGGCTACAACGACTTCTCGCACTCTATGGACGTGGCGCAAAACGGACACTATTTCCTCCGCGCGGCAAACGCCAACTATAAGCGCGCCGACGGCAAAAACGTCCGCACCGTGCGCGACGTCATCGTAGAGGTCGATAGAGACGGCAACGTCGTAGATGATTTTAGGCTGTATGAAATTTTAGATCCGTACCGCGACATCGTGCTAAAAACGCTCGACCAAGGCGCGGTATGCTTAAATATCGACGCTAGCAAGGCGGGCCACACCGCGAGCACGGACGAGCTAGCCGCGATGGATACGAACGAAAAATGGGGCGACATCGTGGGTTCGGGCCCTGGACGCAACTGGGCGCACGTAAATAGCGTGGACTACGACCCGTCTGATGATAGTATCATCATCTCCAGCCGCCACCAAGATGCCGTCATCAAGATCGGCCGCGACAAAAAAGTCAAGTGGATAATGGGCGCGCACAAGGGCTGGAAAGATCAGTTCAAGGGCTATTTGCTTCAGCCTGTGGATAAAAACGGCAAAAAAATAGTCTGCGAGGACGAATACTCAAAATGCCCGGGATATGAGAGCGAGAAGGGCGGATTTGACTGGCAGTGGACGCAGCACACGGCATTCCGTATCGATAGCAAGTCCAAAAAGGGCGTAGTGTATCTCACCGTCTTTGACAACGGCGACACCCGCGGTATGGAGCAGCCTGCGATGGCGGGTATGAAATACTCCCGCGCGGTCGTTTATAAAATCGACGAGAACGCCAAGACCGTCGAGCAGGTCTGGGAATACGGCAAACAGCGCGGTAGCGAGTGGTACAGCTCTGTTACATCGCTTGCGCAGTATCAAGACGACCTAGATAGCGTGATGGTTTACTCCGCGGTCGCGGGCATGCAGTTTGACATCGCCAAAGGTCGCCCGGTCGGCGTGCCTAGTCCTCACATCAACGAGTTTGAATGGGGCGCAAAAGAGCCGTCGATAGAAATCAAAATGACAAACGCGATGGGCTATCAAGCGTTTCCGTTTAGCCTAGAAAAGGCGTTTGAGAAGTAAAATTTAGCGGCTCCCGGCCGGTTCGGTTCGGGGTCGCTTTTGGTAAATTTGGATTTTGCGCTTGCGGCCGGGTTAAATTTGCCCGCTCAAATTTGACGGGTCGCAGGCTTTAAATTTAGATCAAATTTGATCTTGTAAGAGGTAAAATTTAGGCTCGCGTTTCCATCCTTTGCGCTAGTCTAAATCTTACCTTTTCCTGCCAAGCGTTTAGGAAAATAGGACTCCGAAAGACAATAGCAATGCCTGAACGCTTGGATTTTTACTGTTGCTTAAATTTACCCGTTTGCTTCATAAATTTTGCTCAGATTTTTAAAATTTACACCCTTGTTGCCGTAAAACCGATATAATCAACAAAAACGACGGAGGCGAAATATGCAAAAATTTGTCGAGCAAAAATTTATCGGCGAGCGCGCGATGTTTGACGCAAAGGACGCGGAATTTGAGCGGTGCGGGTTTGCGGCAGGCGAGTCCCCGCTAAAACACGGGCAAAATTTGCGCCTAAAAAACTGCACTTTCGAGTGGAAATATCCGCTGTGGTACATCAAAAACGTCGCCGTGGAGGACGGGTTTTTGATGCAAACGGCGCGCGCGGGCATCTGGTACGCGCGAGACGTGAGCTTTAAAGATACGCTAATCCAGGCGCCAAAATCCTTCCGCAGGTGCCAAAACGTGAGGCTAGAAAACGTAAATTTGACCCAGGCCGAGGAGACGCTGTGGAGCTGCGCGGACGTGGAAATAAAAAACGTCTGCGCGCGCGGGGATTATTTTGCGATGAACTGCGAAAACGTGCGCGTTTACGGGCTAAATTTGGACGGGAACTACGGCTTTGACGGCTGTAAGAACCTGCTCGTCGAGGATAGCAAACTGCTTAGCAAAGACGCTTTTTGGAACTGCGAGAACGTGACCGTGCGAAACAGCTTCATCAGCGGCGAATACCTCGCGTGGAACAGCAAAAACGTGACCTTTGAAAACTGCGTGATAGAAAGCTTGCAGGGGCTTTGCTACGTGCAAAATCTCGTACTGCGCGGCTGCCAGACGCTAGATACCACGCTAGCCTTTGAGTACTCAAGCGTGGACGTAGAAATTTTAGGCGGCATAGCTAGCGTGAAAAACCCGCTCTCGGGCGTGATAAGAGCAAGGGAGATAGGCGAAATTATAATGGATAAAGAGTGCGTAGATCCTGCTGCGACTAGGATTATTTTAGAAAAATAGCAGTTTTTGCCATATGCTTCGCCCCGTCGTTTTGTATTCAAATTTGACCCTAAGTGACTCAAAAAGTCTCACAAAAAGTGCGTAAATTTGACCGCAAACAGAGCCAAATTTGGCCTTGGATATTAAATTTTAAAGATATTTTAGCTACACTCAGCAAATTTTATAAAAAAGGATGCCAAATGAACCCTTCCGAATTTATCTGGATGGATGGAAAATTAGTCAAATGGGAGGACGCTAAAGTTCATGTCCTAACCCACTCGCTTCACTATGCAAACGCCGTATTTGAGGGCACGAGAGCCTATATGACGGATAAGGGCTTAGCGATATTTCGCCTTAGCGATCACACCGCGCGCCTGCTAAAATCAGCCAAAATGACGATCCTAAACGTCAAATACACGCAAAAAGAGCTTGAAGACGCGCAGGTCGAGCTGCTTCGCGCAAATAATTTTAAATCAAATGTCTATCTGCGGCCGATCGTTTACCTAGGCTACGGCATCATGGGTCTAGCTCACACCAAAGCCCCCGTAAATACGGCAATCGCCGCATGGGAGTGGGGTGCATATCTAGGTGAAGAGGGGCTTAAAAAAGGCATCCGCGTGAAAATTTCGAGCTTTGCTAAACTAAACGTCGGCGGCCAAATGAGCCGCGCGAAATCAAGCTCGAACTACCTCTGCTCGCAAATGGCAAACTACGAAGCCAAAGAGGCGGGCTACGACGAGGCGTTGCTACTTGATAGCGAGGGCTACATCTCAGAGGGGCCGGGCGAGTGCTTTTTCATCGTGGAAAACGGCGCGCTAATCACTCCTCCAAACGACAGCAGCCTAGCTAGCATCACGCAAGACACCGTCATCAAAATCGCTCACGATCTAGGCATCGAGGTGCGCAGAGAGCGCATCACTCGCGACCGCGCATACACTGCGGACGAGGCGTTTTTCACGGGTACGGCGGCCGAGGTCACTCCGATAAGCAATATCGACAACCGCGTTATCGGCGCGGGCGAGCGCGGAGCGGTAACTAAACGCCTACAAGACGCGTATTTTGACGTAGTTTACGGACGCAATCCAAAATACGCCTCGATGCTAACTTACATTTAAGGAACGAAATGCCAGCAGATTTGAATGATTATTTTAATAAAAAACGAGGCTCCGGCGGCGGAGACGATAACGGCGGCGAGAGTAAAGGCCCAAAAGTAAATTTTAAAACGCCTGATTTTAAAGGATTTGGCAAAATTTCGGCCTTTGCCTACGTCATCATCGCGCTCGTGGCCGTGATCGCGCTCACGCAGCCTTTCGTCACGATAAACTCGGGCGAAGTGGGCATCAAATCAAATTTGGGTAAATACGACCCGTCTCCGATGCAGCCGGGACTGCACTTCTTTATCCCGTTCTTGCAAAAGGTCATCGTAGTCGATACGCGCGTTCGCCTCATCAACTACACGTCAGGCGAAGATATGGGCGAGGCTGCGCAAAAGTACGGCGCACAGGCTCAAGCGGGCATCATACGCAAAAACTCGATCTCCGTTTTGGACGCGAGAAACTTGCCTGTTAGCATCGACATCACCGTGCAGTACCGCCTAAATCCGGAAAATGCGCCTCAAACGATCGCGTCTTGGGGGCTTAGCTGGGAAAACAAGATCGTCGATCCCGTCGTACGCGACGTTGTGCGCAGCATCGCGGGTAAATACACCGCCGAGGAGCTACCGACGAAGCGAAACGACCTAGCCACGGCTATCGACGAGGGTATCCGCAAGGATATCGACGCGCAACCGAATAAACCCGTCGAGCTGCTAACCGTGCAGCTGCGCGAGATTATCTTGCCTGAAAAGGTAAAAGAGCAGATCGAGCGCGTACAAATCGCTAAGCAAGAGGCCGAGCGAACCAAATACGAAGTAGAGCGCGCAAATCAAGAGGCGCTCAAAAAAGCAGCCCTCGCAGAAGGTACGGCAAAGGCCGCCATCATCGAGGCTCAGGGTCGTGCGGATGCTGCTAAGATCGAAGCCGACGCGCAAGCCTACGCAAACAAAGAGGTCGCAAAAAGCCTCGATCAAAATTTGCTAAATTTAAAGCAGATCGAGACGCAGGGTAAATTTAACGAGGCGCTACGCGAAAACAACGACGCGAAGATATTTTTAACGCCCGGCGGAGCGGTGCCAAATATCTGGGTAGATACGAAGGATAAGGCGAAGCAAAGCGCGATAACGCAATAACTTTTGCTTGAAGCGGCTTGTCTCGCGATCGTCTTTAACGGAGCTAGTAAAAATTTAGCTCGGCGGACTACTTTCTCCAGCCTACGCTAAATTTTTACGTCGCTTCTGCTTACAGCTGCGACCGTAAGGGAAGCAAAGCCTTTTCTCGCTTTAGCGTTACGAGCATAGCGAAGTAAAAATCCATCTCGCGATACTTCGCCTTATCGTTTTATACTCAAATTTGAAGTCAAATTTGGCTAAATTTATAAATTTAACTTCAAATTTTACCCGCCGAGACCCGTATCTTGAAAACGTCAAATTTTGCCCCTTGTAAAATTTAAAACCGTGCGGCGCATTAGCGCCAGATAAACCTGCGCATAGCGCAACAACTTCTCACGTGCAGTAGGTTTTAGAGAGGGCTTCTGCGTCGCTGCGCTAGCAGCCACAAGTAGACGGGAGAGGGTCTGCCTTCGGCAGCTCTCAAAGAGAATGCAAGCACAAGGCGAGTGCATAGCACGACGCAAAGGAAGGCGACGCTCTACTTTAGCTTCACTACGTTTGCTACCGTCGCCCTATGGGCTTAGACCGCTTCGCTCGTAGCTGTAAGCAGACCGTAAGTAGACCCTCCTCTCCCAAAGGAAAGAAAAAGAAAACTGTAGAGTAAAATCGGAATATAATTTAAACCCTTCCACTTAACAAAGAAGTAAAATAGTTTTTAATGATGCGACAAATTTGAAAAATAAATTTAGCACCATAAAGTTGCGGGTCTCGGCGAGTAAAATAAAAAAATTCGCTAAATTTAAGACGATTGGCGGTAAAATCCCTCGTATAGCTAAAATTTGCTTGCACGCCAAGCCAAATCCGCGGCCGAAAAGGAAATAAAATGAAAATAGATTGGGAAAAAGTGGGCGGCCTTTTGCCAGCCGTCGTGCAAGAAAGCTCGAGCGGCGAGGTTTTAATGCTTGCTTATATGAATGAAGAGGCGCTAAATTTGAGCCTAAAAACGGGCTTTGCGCACTATTTTTCGCGCACGAAAAACCGCATCTGGAAAAAGGGCGAGGAGAGCGGAAATACGCAGGCTATAGACGAGATTTTCCTTGACTGCGACAACGACACGATACTGCTCAAAGTCGTTCAAAACGGCGGCGTAGCGTGCCACACCGGCGCAAAATCGTGCTTTTTTAGAAAGATTTCGGGGGACGGCGGCGAGTCAAATTTAATCAGCGCCGACGGGCAAAATTTGACGCAAGAGCAAAATTTGAACCAAGCCAAAAGGCCGATCTACGGCATAATCGACGATGTTTATCACGCGATATTAGACCGCAAGCTAAACGCCGATCCGCAGACTTCATACGTCGCTAGCCTGTTTAAAAAGGGCGAAAACGCGATCCTAAAAAAAGTCGGCGAGGAGGCTACGGAGCTAGTGATGGCATGCAAGGATGCCTCGGCGCGCAAAAATGAAATTGCGCAGTTTAGCTCTGCCGCAAACGGCGGTCAAATTTCGTCAAATTTAACCCAAAACGAAAATTTTGCTAAAATTTCAAACGAAAACGCCGCAAACCAAAACAGCCAAACCGAGACGCCTCAAAACCAAAAGCCAAAAACGCCGACCGAGGAGATTGTCTACGAGGCGGCGGATCTATGTTTTCACTCGCTAGTGGCGTTGGCGCTGCACGGCATTCATCCTGACCGCATCAAAGCCGAGCTCGCGCGCCGTTTCGGACTAAGCGGTATCGAGGAAAAAAACTCGCGAAAAGGCTAGGTCGGTCAAATTTGGCACGCTTTATGCAGGCGGACTTCAAATTTGGCTCGCCGCAAGGCAAACAAAGCAAAGAGGCAAGATGATAAACGAACTAAAACAGGGCTTAAATTTCTATCTGACGCACCTTAGCTGGGTGGATTTTGCCGCCTATATCTGGATGTTTTTGACCTTTTTAGCGCTCGTTTCGCTTTGCGTTTATATCGCGTCAAAGTCCTATTTTGCAGGCTTTGCGCTGATGATCGTCACTATCGCGGGACTTGGATGCGGGGCGTATTTTATGCCTAAGCTTTTAGACGAAAATCTGCGAACCCGCTCGCTCGAGCTAGTCTTGACCAAGCAGCTTGAGTACTCAAACACGCTGCTTGTGGATCTGCGCCTAACAAATCTCTCGAAAAAGCCGTTTAACTACTGCAAAATCGGCCTTAGCTTTTATAAAAACTCGGGCAATACGCTGCGCCGATACGCAAACGAGCTAAAGCCGTTTTTGAGAGAAAATATCGTGCTAAAAGACGCGTTAGACGTAAATGCAACGCGCGAGATCACGCACGCGGTAAATAACTTTCGCGCGCAGGACTACAACGTCACGACGAGCTCGGAGTGCTTTTGATGGAAGGGTATTTTAATATATTTCACTTCATCGCGATTGCGGTTTTGGCGCTACTATCAATGCTTTTTGCGCTGATATCGCGCGGCGAAAAAAACCCGAAATTTTTTAAAATTTATGTCGCGATAAACGTCGTATCTACACTGATGCTCGGATATTTTTTCATGATGATCGTGGATAAATACACCAAAAAGGCCGTGCTCATGGAATTTTCCGGCCACCGCGTGCTAAGAAACGAAACCATCGTGTTTAAGGGCTCGCTGCGAAATACGGGCGAGTTTAGCATCGCAAACTGCGATCTGACCGTCAAACTCATCAACAACCCCGTGAGCAAGGAGACGATCGCGGGCTCCATCTTTAAGCCTAGCGGATTATCGCTCTTTTCGCGCGGCGACGAGCGCTCAAACGTCGCGGAGATCACCGCTAGCGTCGCTAAAAATATCGCGCCTAAACAAATACGAAATTTTAGCGTTTCGATGCCGTACCCGTCGTACTTCGCAAATACCCAAACGATAACGAAGCTGGAGTGTAGGTAGGCGCGGGTAAATTTGCCCGAATGCTCTATTTTTATCGAAAAATATAAAAATCTATGCCTAATTCATTGATATTTCTGCCTAGTTTTCTAAGAAAATAAGCTTTTAGTTCACTCCTTTGCGAGTCGGTTTTTGGCAGTATATTTATGAAATTTTTAGCAGACTCGCCGTAAACTACGATATTTTCAAAATGCCTATACTTTCCTCTTTTACCGAGAATTTGAAATAAAATTCTCGCCGCAAAATACAAAATAAGAATGCATAAAAAGATAAATCCCAGTGCCAGGGCAAACCTCGCCGTCCCTTCCACCAAGCAGCCTAAAATCAAATAAACAAAGACCAGTGCCGCGCAAATCAGCGGCGTGCGCTGGAAATACTCGTATCTGCTGTCAGCAGTTCATTTTATGTCTGAGATTTGGCCGATTTTTATGCTGCGTTTGAGTTTTGAGTTTATGAGATATTCGATTTTGTCATTCTTAAAGCGGATGAGTCTGTCATTAAACCAATACCCAAATACGATAGGCGAAATCAAAAGTGGGGTGCAAAAAAGAGCCTTTATGATTTTCTCTTTGCTAGTCGGGAAATAAATTAACATTAAAATTATCAACGGCACAGATACCATGGAAGCTATGAAGGCAAATTCGGGATTGTAATCTTTGATGATTATCGGCTCTTTATCATAATCCCTCGCAAATTTTGTATTAAAATTTGGATAGTTTGAACTATCGGTATTTTTTATTTGCCCGCTTATCTTCAAATTTGTCCCTTTGAAATTCTAATTTATCATTGTCTGTTTTTGGAATTTTACTATTTTTTGTTGATTATGCAAATTTACAAATACTTCCCTAATTTATTTAGGAATTAGGCGAAACAAATCATAAAAATATTTTTACCGTCTTCGTGTTCGTATTTTAGGGCATGACCGTGTTTTTTAAAAAAATTGATTTGCTATATAAAGCCCAAGGCCTAGTCCTGAATTTGACGTCTCTACCTTTCTGTTAAAAGCTCTTTCAAAATCAAGCCTTTCCGGTTCGAGCTCGTCTCCCATGCTGCTTATACAGACGGCGTTTTTATTTATATTTACAAGGACTTTGCCGCTAGAGTATTTTAAGGCGTTATCGATCAAATTTTTAACTCCGGTCGCATAAAGTTCAAAATCAGCCTCAACCGCGCTTATTTCCCCGTCTGCTAGCACTTCTATGCGGCTCGTGTCTTTTAGTAAAAGCATATCTACCGAGTGATCGACGATGTCTATGACTCGGTGCTTGTTCTTTTTAAGCTCCCATTGATTAGATACTAGTTTTTCGACCTTGACAACCTCGCCCAGTATCATTTCAAGCCTTATAAAAATTTGTTTTAATCTACTTTTAAATTTATCGTCTTGTAAGATTTCGGCTATCATATCCGCCATGATCCGCCCCTTCATTATCGGGTTGCGAAATTCGTGCAAGATGTTACGTAAAAACAGCGCTCTAGCCTGCTTTATCGCATCTATTTTTTGCATAGTCGTGTTAAATTCGCTAGCGATTTGGCCTATTTCGTCGTTTGCCTCTACTTTTATTAGCCTAAATTTATCTTCTTCTCCCGCTCTTCTTATCATATTTTTTAAATTTCTGAGTCTCAGCAATTTTTTTAAGACGACTATGAAAAATGCAGCCATTACGATATTTACTATAAGCCAAAGTATCCAAATGTTATGCGAAGAAATTTCTTCTAAATTTTCTAAAGGCACATCGTTTTTCGCGATGTCATTTTCACTTGATATATTAAGCCCTGCCGCATCCATAATGCGCGAAAACATTTTAGGATCTATAGAAGAAAATCTAGGTACAAAATAAAACTTTTTGTTATACCTTATCATGTCGGTATACGAGTCGCTAAAAATTTTCTCGCCCCCTTGCCTGATCTTAATAGGATCAAGCTCGCTATTTTTAAGGCCGATTTGCGCTAGCTGCTTAGCTGCGTTACCTTCTACTTGTCCTCGTATACGCATACCCAGCATAAAGCGCTCATAAGTAAGGTACTCCGCGTCTCTTACCTGTCTTTTTGATTCGATGAAGAATGCTAAATTTACGACAACTAATGCGGCAAAAAAGAAAAACGATATTAGTTTGATTATGGATATATTACGCATTGATAAATTTATACCCTATACCGCGCACGGGGTGAATGAATCGCGGATTTTTAGGATCGTCTCCTATTTTCTGGCGTAGGCGCCCTATGGCCACATCTATGCTTTTTAGTCCGCTTTGAAATTTCGCCTGGCCCAAATTTATCAAAATATCCTCTCTTGGTATAACCATCCCCTCTTTTTCATAAAGGTAGATAAAGATGTCAAATTCCGCTTTCGTTAGCGCTATCTCCTCTTTGTTTTTTATGACGATACGCCTTTGTTTATCGACGCAAAAGGTTTTGGAGTCGTTGCTAGTTTGTATCCCTCGGCGAAATCGCTCTTAGCCTAAATGCAAGCTCTATAGGCTCGTACGGCTTTGCCATATAGTCATCCGCCCCAAGCTCAAATCCCTTTATCTTATCTAGCGTTTCGCTGCGAGCCGATGATATGATGATAGGTAGAGATGGATAGCTGTGTCTTACGTGCTTGCACACTTCAAGACCGTCCATATCTGGCAAGCCAAGATCAAGCACCAATGCGTCGAAAGTATTTTTTGCGTCTAGAATTTTAAGTCCTTCAAGCGGGTTTGTGGCTATGGTTACGCCAATCTCGCTTTTTGATAATGCAAATTTTAAAAGCTCGGCTAGTTCAAGATCGTCTTCTATGAGCAAAATTTCTATCATAGTAGCAATTATATCAAATTTAAAATTTAAAACTAAAAAATATTTTTTAGTTAATGTTACCAAAATCTTACCGTTTTTGATAGGCCTACATGTTATGATTTTGCCAACAAGACCAAAAGAAGATGCCGCAAAAACGACAAAATATAAATTTACGTGGAGCGGCTTCGATCTTATGCGGTAGTAACGATAACGCGACAAAGCAGGTTCAAAAAGGCGGCATTATTAAACAAGACCGGCTTACGGTTTTCTTGTAAAAGATGCTTAAAAATAAAATTAAAGGAGGTTATAGTGAAAACATATTTTTTAACGATGGACAAGAGTAAATTTGCTCTTAGTTTGGCTGCGCTTATGGCTATGGCGTCTAGCGCTTGCGCTAGCGAGAGCTTGGCAGAGGCTTTGCAAACAAGCACGATGGGCGCGACAGTATTTTCATACTACGATATGGACTCGACCGAGTACTTCCCGCCGGCTAGCAGAACAAATAGAATTCGTGAGCATATCGGCGGCCTAGGTGCCGAGCTTAGATTTTTGACCGGCTCTTACTATGGCTTTAGGCTTGGTCTTACGGCTCAGGGTTTGGTAAATTTCGGTCCGTCAAAGGCCGCGAAAGATTATTTTGCATACGACTGGAATAGCGAAGGCATAGCGCTTTCAGAAGCCTACTTAGGATATGAAAATGACTACATAGACTTTAAACTCGGCCGTCAGTACTACAACTCAAAATATACGGGGCTTGTACCACCACTTGTCGCTACAAACACAGATGTTGGATATAAAGAGGCATTTGAAGGTGTGAGCGCTAGGATAAAGCTTGATAGCATCGATACCGTTATCGGCTTAGCCGACTTTTGGAAATTTGCCGGCAGATCAAGCGCCGTAACGGGCGGCGATCACGGCGCGCCGAGATTTAAAGATAGAGTTATCATCGGCGGCTTTGGACCTTACGCTTATAAATTTGACAACATCTTTAACTCGTTTGTAACATATAGCGGCCTTCCCGGCGTCTCGCTCACGGCCGGTTATGCAAACGTATCTGGTCTTGAATATGACGATGCGGCTAACTCAAAAGGCGATATAAATTTTTACTTTGCGGCAGCCGGCTACAAAACGCCTACGCTTTTTGAAAACGCGGTAGTCGGCATAGACTTTATGTATAAAGGCTCAAGAACAAACGGTACTTTAAAAGAGAATTTCGACTTTAACGGCGACTACTACGCAGGCATGATAGGGCTTTATAACGCTTACGGCGCTGATTTTAGATATGCATACTCAACCGTTAGCAAAAATCAAATGGCGCTTCAAGGCGTAGGCAACGATGTTGGCTCATTTACGGCCACTCCGATCTATGGTCCGTTTTTATTTATGAATTTTGCTGGTATGAATTTACATAAATTTAGCGCAGGCTACGACTTTAGCAATGCAGGCATCGACGGTCTTAGAGTGGACGCTGACTACTGGTATGGCAAGCAGCGCAACGGTAGCAACGTCAGGTCAGGCGGCCTTCATGGTCAAGCGCCTGGAACCAGGATAGACGTAGAGGGCTGGGACGTGCAAGTAACCTACAAAGTCCCTGCGGTAAAAGGTCTAAAACTATCTGCTATCTACGAAACTATGGATAGAAAGCTAAAATATACCAATGGCGACTCTAACGGCAAGACAAGAGACGAAGAGCTTTGGCTAAGAGCGTCTTACGACTTTGATATATTAAAATAAAATTTGAAGCAAGGAGTATAAAATGGTAGAAAACAATAAACTATCACGCCGCTCGTTTTTAAAACGTAGCGGAGCGCTCACGCTTGGCTCGGTTGTGGCTGGATCTGCGCTACTAACAGGCTGTGATAACCCGAACAATCACCTCATCCATCCAAAAAAGGAAGTTGCAAAAGCCCCTGAAGTGCCAAAATGGCTGGGCGCTGAGCCGCAAATTCCAGATAGCGATATCAAAGAGACGCTTGAAACCGATGTTCTTATCATCGGTGCTGGCGTTTCGGGACTCCACGCTGCTCGCGCCGCTACTGAAAAAGGCGCTAGAGTTATCGTCCTAGAAAAAGCCGGTCGCTTTCAGGTTAGAAGCGGCCAGTACGGCACTCTAGGAAATAAATTTCAAAGGGAGCTTGGCATCAAGTACGACAAGCATGCGGCTATCAACGAGCATTTAAAACAGATGGGATACCGCGCCGATCAGCGCGTATGGAACTACTGGGCGGATCACAGCGGCGAGGACTTTGACTGGATGATAGAGCTTGCTCCTGCGGTGCATTTTATGAAAGAGACCGATACGCAGCTTGATAGAAGTAAGATAAATTTGATGCTCATGCACTATCCGCTCCCAGCCGGATACGATCCAAATAAAGAAAATAGCCCAAGCTATCCAACCGTTATGACGTTTTTGCCTAGTCAAGAGCCGATGATGGAGCTAGTTTATGAAAAGTCTATAAAGCAAGGCGCAAAGTATATATTTAAAACTCGCGCGCAAAAGCTGCTTCGCGACAAAACGACTGGCAAAATGCAAGGAGCTATCGCGCAAAATATGGCTGACGGCTCATATATAAAGATAAATGCCAAATCAGTAATCTTAGCCACGGGAGACTACATGAATGATCCTGAGATGGTAAAGACATTTGTGCCGTGGGTAGCAAATTTCTTCTGTCCATTTCCAAATGTGGACTATAAAAACCATCCGACAAATACGGGAGATGGACACAAGCTTGGCTCGTGGATAGGCGCAAAACTTGAAGATGGACCTCACGCACCAGTCGCTCACACTCTTGGCGGACCGCTTGGCGTTGATGCGTTTTTACTAACAAATGCAAAGGGAGAACGCTTTACAAACGAAGATCTAAGCGGACAACAAGTAACCCAGCCGCTCTCTCGCCAGCCGGGGGGCTTTGGTTGGCAGGTGTTTGACGCTAAATTCCCAGAGCAAGTCGGACTCATGGGCGTATCACACGGCAGCGTAAACCACTGCGTGGAAGACAATCCAAAACTTCCACCTGACTGCCAGTGGGCGATAGGCAAAACATCATATATATCAGTAAAAGATCTTGAAGAGATGCCTGATGTCATAAAAGCAAACACTATAGAAGAGCTAGCTAGTAAGCTCTACCCTGATAACAAAAAAGCGCAAACGCAGTTTTTGGCGACTATAAAACGCTACAACGAGCTATGTGACAAAGGTCATGATGATGACTTTGGCAAGATAGCCAAAAGGATGTTTCCGGTTCGCCACGCGCCGTTTTATGCCGGCAAAATGGGTGTGGGTGCGAGCCTGGTCGTCATGGGAGGCTTTACTGTTGAGCCAAGTACTGCAAATGTACTAGATACTGACTATAACGAAATTTCAGGACTTTATGCCTGCGGTAATGTTATGGGCGGACGCTTTTTGGGCGATTATCCGGTGGTTTTAGCCGGCACTAGCCACGGAACATGTCTATGCTATGGACGCTTAGCAGGCTATCAGGCTGCGGCAAACGCAAAAGGAGTAATAGCATGAGCAAGAGAAGAAAATATACGATAATAGGACTAATAGTAGCCGCTATCGTGGGTTTTATATCGTTTCATCAGATAGAGGCAGCTAGCCACAAAGCTGAGTTTTGTATCATGTGCCACAACATGCAGCCCGAGTATGACTCTTTTACAAAAGGAAATATGTTAGCCAAAAAACATAATGATGCAAATGTAACATGCCATGACTGCCACGTCCCAACCATAGCAGAGCAGCTAAATGAAGTCAGGATGTATGTAACCGGCGATTTTGAGATGCCGGCAAAGCAAAGGGGCTTTAAAAACGAGCAGTGCGTCAGCTGTCACAAGATAGATGATATTAGGAAAAAGACTGCACACTATGGCTTGTCTAACCCGCACAACGGCACTCACAATAGAGATAATGAGATGCTAGAGTGCCAGTCATGCCACGCCGTGCATCATCCGCAAAAATTAAATACTTGTATGTCTTGTCACCCGATAGACTGGAAAGTAGATAGTAGCTGGAAGATGTATTTGCCTAGCGAAAAATAATCTTTAATCCGCCTCGCTTGGGGCGGATTAGTCTCCTCTGTGAGTATAAACGGCTTAAGATAAGCTAAACTGTATAAATCTAAGCTGCTATATAGCTAGGTTGTGTGCTTTCGGTGTTTTTTGTAGTACCGTGATTTTAAGATTGTATATTAGGTTAAGGTAAATTTGGGTTTATGGGAAAATTTGCTTTTGTTGTTCTGTTCGGTATTTTGGCATAAAATTTAGATATTAAAAAAGAATCGCCTCTAACAATGTCTTTAAATTATTTGCTTACATGCTTTACGATATCTTTTAGCACTAGCGGTATTACGTCGCCGTGTCCTTGCCATTCGTAGATTTTAAATTCGTATTTGACGCCCGACTTTTTTAGAATTTCAGCTAAATCCGCCGCTTTTAGTATATTTTCTTTGTCTGTTTTGCCCGCCCTTTTTTCTGATTCTCCTACGCTAAGTCTTATAAAACTCGCCTTTAATCTAATTTTTAGTTTGCCGTCGTTATCTAAGGCGTCCTTTATAACTTTTGAATCTCCCCACCAAAGAGACGGAGAAGCTATAAAAAACTCATCAAATATACCGTCGTTTTGTAGAAGCGAATAAACTAAAAATAGTCCGCCGAAAGAGTGGCCGTAAAATATTTTTTCGCTATTTTTTATATCGTATTCTTTGTCTGCAAACGGCATTAACCGCTCTTTTATAAATTTATAAAATTTGTCCGCATTGCCGCCTTGTTCGTATTCGTCGCCTTGGGCTAACGGCGTTAAGTCCTTTGTTCGCCTTGCGGTATCGTAAGCTAGCGGAGTATCGTATCCGACGCCTATGATAAGCGGCACGCTACCGCTAGAAGTAAAATTTTTAAATAAATTAAGCAATACGGAAAATTGCGCATTCGCATCGAGCATAAAAATCGCTTTTGGATAAACGTTGCGGTTTTTCGGGACGGCTTGAAAAATTTTATATATTTCTCCGCCCGCGCTTTCTACTATGGAGTATTTTACATCAAAAAGCCGATAAACGCTTTCATCTATCGGCTCTATGTATTGAGTAGGCTTTGCGCTGGCTGCAGCAATCATAATCAAAGCTCCCAAAAATAATTTAACAATCCTTACCACTTCGCGCTTACCTTAAACCAAAATCTCCTGCCCTCTTCAGGATACCAGTAGTAGTTGCCGTCATCGGCCATTCCCTCGTCGTAGCGGATATTATCAAAGATATTATAAGCGGTCAAATTTAAGCTTAAATTTTTATTTACTTCCCAGCTAGCACCCAAATCGACGGTAAAAAGCTTCTTGTCGTTTTGGCTTACTTTATTGCCGGGACCGAATTTGACGCTGGTTAGCTCGCTCTCGTAGTTTGCCCCGGCAAAGGTGCTAACGCTTGCGATAGGCTTATACGTAAGCGTCAAATTTGCCGCGTGCTCGGGCGTTGCGGTTAGAGATTTGCCGTCTAGTCGGCTAAGATTGGTCTGGCTAAATTTGACCGGGCCGTTTGGGGTATTGATCGTCGGATCGCCGGTTTTGATTTTGGAGTTGTTGTATGTGTAGTTGCCGCGCAAATTTAGATTTTTTAGTATGTCGTAGTCTGCGCTAAGCTCGATGCCCCAGACGTCTGCACCGTCGATGTTAAAGTAAGTTCCCCAGCCCGGGCAGTTTACGTGCGGAGCCGTAGCGCATGAGCCAAATGCCGGAATACGGTTAATGCTGCTGCCGTCGGTATCTAGGATTTTATCTTTAAACTCATTTCTAAATAGAGTAACCGAACCTCTAAAATCCTCACCGCTATCGTAGTAAGCGCCGATTTCATAAGTTAAGCTCTTTTCGGGTTTTAGGTCTGCGTTACCGAAGTCTACTATCCTCCAGCCGCCTTGTATGGTGCCTACTTCCGGCGAGATCTGATTGACGTTCGGCGTCTTATATCCTGTCGCTACGCCGCCTTTTAGCGTCCAGTTGTCGCTTAGATTGTAAACTAGATACGCACGCGGCGAGAGATGATCGTCGAAAAATTCGTTATGCGTGAAGCGGCCGCCCAACGTCAAATAAAGCTTGTCGTCTAAAATCTCCCACTCGTCTTCTAAAAATGCCGCATGCTCTTTCATAGAGTAGGCTTTCGGGTTTCGCAGCACGCTTCTACTTGAATTTGATACGATAAATGTGGTTTTAACCGTCTGCTTACTGAAATCATAGCCGAAAGTTAGCGTATGCGAATCCAGAAAGGTGCTAAATTTGGAGTTAAAGTCGTGGTTTTTGACGTCGGCTGGCGTTAAGCTATCAAAGAGGCTCGTTCGCTTCGTCTGATCGTAAATGTAGCTCACGTCGGCATTTAAATTTTCAAAATTTCCCAGATATCCTACTCCGTAGCTATCTTTTTTGTAGTCGTAGCTATTTAGTAGCCTGTTTGTCCTTACCGTTGCCGTCTTGCCGACGGTCCTAGAGTATTCGTGGCGTTCTTGGGAGGCTAGGAGATAAAATTTATTGTATTCGTCGGGCGTGATCCATAGTTTGGCGCTAAAGTTTTTCTTATCGCTTTCTTGATAGCCGCCCGGATAGCTATCCTCGTCGCGTAATTTTTTGTAGCCCCAGAGCTGAAGACCGAGGTATTTGTTAAGAAGCGGAAAGTTAAGATAAAAGTCCGCTTGGCGCTGCGAGCCGATGCCGCTATGAGCCTGCGCGATACCCGATATACTCACGGAGCCGCTAAATTTATCAAAATTTTTCTTCGTGATGATGTTTATGACACCGCCCACCGCATCGCTACCGTAAAGCGAGCTCATCGGTCCTCTGATGATCTCGATGCGTTCTATCGCCTCAACTGGCGGGATAAAATTTGAGTTCATATCGCCGGCGCCGCCTTTTGGATTGGCCGCGCTTGAATTTACTCTTTTGCCGTCTATGAGAACTAGCGTTTGCGAACCTTCCATGCCGCGGATCGAGATACCGCTGGCGGGTCCGTCCTCGCCTCCTATAACGCTAACTCCTGGAGCTTTTGAGGCGATAGAGTGAAGCGAGGTGAAGCTATCTTTTGCCAGGTCGTCATTTTTTACGATTGATATGCTGGCGGGTGCGTTTTTAATACTTTGCGAAAAACCGCTAGCAGTGACTACGACCTCTTCTAAATTTATATTATCTACGGCTTGTAAATTTATTGCACACACTAGCGAAACGATAGGCGCAAAAGCTTTATTTTTTGAAACGATCATATAAAATCCTTTAGAATACTTAATATTGATTTAAGTTATCAATCTTTCTTCGCGAATAATAACTAATATGGAATAAATTTAATATTAATTATCGTATGCAGATAGAATTTGCCGCTAAAGACGAGATGATCAATTTAATAAGATGGCTTTGAGGCAATTTTTAAAGCTTATAAGATATGTTAAATTTGAAATTTTATCCATACCGCAGTCAAAGCCAAGTCATTGACACTAAGTTTTTAACTTTTGGAGCGCGATGAATGAAGCGGTTTTAAAATCAGTAAAAACGATAGGTTATCCTATCGTTTTTACGTTTTAGTTAAAAATTGTAGTGAAAATTCACCATAAACGATCTCTCGTCGCCTAGCCTCGAGCTTGAACGCCAGTATTTTTTATCAAAGAGATTGTTTATCGCTAGCGTCATTTGCGCATGCTCGGTGAAGCTGTATCCCGCACTCACGTCCACTCTAGCAAAGCCCGGCAAGTGTTGTTCTTGAATTCTACCGCCGCTAGTAGAGTAGGAGTAGCGTTTGGAGTAGCCGGTAACGCCGCTTTCTACGTACCATTTGTCGGCGTTTACGTAGCGTAAAAAGACATTGCCCTGCCAGCGCGTGGTTTCATTTAGATTAAGCCCTTCGTTTAGCGAGTTTGAGTTATCTTTGGTAACCTTAGCGTTCGTGTAGCCAAGCGAGCTGCGCAGGTATAAATTCTCGTAAATTTGCCCTAGCACGTTTAGCTCGATACCACGGCTGCGCTCTTTGCCGCGAACCGCCCAAGTATATGGGTCGTTTGTAGGGTCTGGCTGATAGCGGATATTTTTATGTTCGATCTGAAAGACCGCGATGTTTGAGCTAAATTTATTATCCGCCCAAGTGCTTTTTAGTCCGATTTCGTACTGGACGTTATTTTGCGGTTTTAGATCAAGTTTTGACGTATCTTCAGTGCTGATGCCGATGTTGCCTCTACCGCCGTAGGGCGCAAAGCTCTGCGAATACGAGATATAAGCGGTGTGATCGGTCGCAAAGTCCCATAAAAAGCCGACCCTAGGACTAAACGAGTCGCCGGTGTAGCTGTTTGTTTGGCCTCTTATGTTTCTGGTCTTAAATTTATAAAAATCAAACCTACCGCCGAGCATCAACCTATACGTGTCGTCAAGGCTAATGAGATCCTCGAAAAACACGCCATGATTGATCGCGCGGTGTTTGTTATCGGTCGTGAGCGGAACGTTTCTGTTTGACGCCCAGCTGCCCCTAGATGCGTACGGGTCGATATCTTGCATATGGGTTCTACTATACCAGAGCCTTGGATGGCGAGTTTCGACGCTGTTATCGTAGCCGACTGCGATGTTGTGCTTAAATCTCTCGAAATTTAGCTCCTTGGTAAGCGTAAAAGCGTTTGAGATAGTTTCGTTATCCGTCTCTTGTTTTGCGTAGTTTTGTCTTAATTTGTTCCCGCTAACGATTGATCCGCCGTAATAGTGGTCGAAATTTTGGCTAGCCTTTCTGTATCCGAAAACCCATTTTAAATTTAGCTCTTTTGCTAGCTCGGCATTTAATTCCGTGCGGAAAAAGTGCAGTCTATCCTCCACGAAGTCGCCCTCGTGAGAAAAGCCCTTTTTGTAGTCGATACCTAGCTTATCGTAGACGGCCTTGGTCGGAGTTCTATCGGGTACTCGCCAGGCGTTGTCGTACGTATACTGCGCCTCGAAGCTTACGTCGCCGCTTTGGTTGGTTACGATGACGCTAGGGCTTATCATAAAATTTTTATATTTTATACTTTCGCGCCACGATTTACCGCGCTCGCCGTCGGTGGTTAGGCGTACGGCTAGTTGATTATTTACCGCGTGGTTTACGTCTGCGCCAAGCCCCCATCTACTCCAGCTGCCGTATCTACCCGAGACCTTATAAACAGGGGCAAAATTTGCCTTTTTACTGACTAAATTTACAACCGCTCCGCCGTCGCTCCTGCCGTATAGGATAGAAGCTGGTCCTTTTAAAATCTCGACGCGCTCGACGTTTGCGGTGCTACGCCTGATCTGACCTGAGTCTCTCACGCCGTCTCTGTATATATCTCCGCCGTCTACGCTAAAGCCTCTTATTTTGATACTCTCGCCGCGCATATCGTAGCCTGCGTCTATGCCCGCGTTTCCTTCTAGGATGCTAGAAAGATCATTCGTGCCGTAGTTGCGATTTTTCTGGATATCGATAGTTTCGATGGTTTGAGGCGTTTGCTTGTTGCTAAGTCCGTTTCTGTTTACTTCCGCGCTATCGTAGGTTATATAGCCTTTGAGGTTATCTTGCTCGGAAATGCCTTCGACTTCTACGCTTGGAAGCATCACCGAGTAGCCGTCCGTCTTTGTCTCTGCGACGGCAAAAGTAGCCAAAATAGCGACTGAAGCAAAAATACTAAGTCTCATTATTCTCCCCTGATTTTAAAATAAAAACAAGAGTATATATCAATAGTGCTTAAATAATTATTTATAAATCATCTTATCATATACTAGCCATTACATATAGAGCGTTTTTATCGCTTGAGTAGAGGCTAATTTTTAAAATCTGAAAAAAATGCATTTTAAATTTGTGATCTTAAAACTTAACGACACTATTCTTATTCGTTAATGCTCGTGATATTTTCGGGGGAATAATATTTTTTACTATTTTTTATAAAAACGTGCTGGAATTACAAACGTCTTAAATTTTTGCTACATAAATTATTTACTAAAACCTTATTTTTAATCATTGAAAATCATTATATATTTCTGTATAATTGCCCGTTAATAATTTTTAAAGGAGTTTAAATGCAGAGGAAAATCGTGCTTAGCCTTGCTTTGGTCGGCGTTTTGGCTGCCGCGCAAAACGAAGTAGAGCTAAAATCGCTAGAAGGCGTAACCGTCACGGCGCAAAGATCGTCTCAAAGCGTAGACGAGATAAGCAAAAGCGTCTCGGTAGTAGATAAAGAGACAATAGAAAGAAAGCTTGGCAAAAGCGTACCCGAGCTAATCAGCGAGGCGCCTGGGGTTTCAATCGTAAACGAAGGCATGGACTCGGGTACCGTAAACGTGCGAGGTTTTAGCTCGTCTGATTACCGCGTGCCGATGTTCGTAGACGGACTTAGATTTAGAGGTAGGCCGGCGTTTGAGTATTCGATATTTACGCCCGATCAAATCGAAAGGATAGAGATAATAAGGGGCCCCGCTAGCACGCTTTACGGCACGGATGCCTTTGGCGGCATAGTAAATTTAGTCACCAAAAGAGCTAGCGGAGACGTACACGGCGACTGGGCGTTATCGGATACGTATCTAAGCACCCAGTATCAAAGCGCGAACAAAGGTGTGCAAAACCGCTTACAACTCGGCGTAGTCGGACACGGGTTTGATGCATTGCTGGGCTTAAACTACAAACATGGCAAGGACTACGACACTCCGGCGGGCAAAATCCCAAATACAAGGTATAACTACCGAAGCCTTGATTTTAAAGGCGGATATAGCTTTGCCGATTTTCACAGACTTGAGCTCGTGACCAGATATACGGAGTCCGAGCGCGGCGTAGTCGGTACGGCGGTCGGCGCTCCCGGAACGGCGAACAAAAAAGGCTTTCAAAAATACATAAAAGAAGCGCCTCTTAGAGAAAAATACGTAGCGCTAAACTACGAAGGCAACATAAACGATAAATTTATATTAGATTCTAGCTTGTATTACAGAGAGCTTTATACACACCTAAATATAAGGCCGTATATCGGAGCTATGTCGCCTAGACAAGTCGATAACTACGTAAACGGCCCGAAGGTCTACGGCGGCAAATTTATCGGCAAATTTATAGGCGACAGCCTAACCCAAACCTACGGCGTAGATTTTTATTACGAGGACTGGGATAGCGTGTATCAAAGCGTAAACAAAGGCCCTAGCGTACGCAACAGGCTAAGAACCAAACAGCTTGACGTCGCGGGCTTTGGATTGCTTGAATACGCATTTAGCAACGACGCGATTTTGAGCGCAAATTTACGCTACGACCGCATAAAAACGTCCTTTGATATGGATAGCTCGATGAGCCCCGCCGTAAAAGCCTTATACGAAAACGCCAACGATAGAAAAGACGGCAGAGCTAGCTACGGTCTGGGGCTTATTTATCCCGTCGCCCAGGGGCTTGAATTCGTAGGAAATTTCTCGACTTCGTTTAGGGCTCCTATGAGCGGCGAGGTTGCTCCGATACTTACGTTTTCAGGCAGCGAGGCGTATCTGCCAAACCCTGATCTAAATATCGAAAAAGGCGTTACCTACGAGGCTGGACTTCGCTATACGGATAAAGCGCTTAGATCAAATTTGATATTTTACACGGGAGATTATAAAGACCTGATCGTCGAGCGAAACTGGCAAAGCGGCGGCGTGACCTACTATCAGTCGCAAAACGTAAATAGAGCCAAGATAAGCGGAGCGGAATTTGACCTTGCTTATAAAATTTTATCAAATTTGGAGTTTAAAACAAATCTTGCCTACACGCGCGGCAAAAACAAGCAAACCGGCAAACCGCTTCCAGAGATCGCTCCGCTTAGCGGACGCGTGGCTGTTTCTTATTCGCCGGAGTTTTTGGCAAATTCTTACATAGAGTATAGCGGCGACTGGGCGGCGAGAAAGACACGCATAGATGATAGCGTAGAGCGCGAGCGAGCGGGATATTTCGTACATAACCTATACTTTGGCAAGAGTCTGGGCAAACTAGGATTCTTAAAAGATTTTAGCCTAAATTTCGGCGTCGAAAATATCTTTGACAAAGAATACGCCCCAAGCCTAAGCTACGAGCTAATCAGCCAGCCTAGAAGCGCTAGCAACCCGCTAATAAATCCGGGTAGAAATTTCAAACTAGGCTTTAAGGCTAGCTTTTAAAATTTAAATTTACCGAGCGGGTTTTAAACCGGCCCGCTCAAAAACCCTAAAATTTACAAATTTAAGGATCAAATTTGAGAAAAATCATGCCTGCTTTATTGCTACTGGCAGCGACGCTGGGCGCGCTTGAATTTACCGATCAAAACGGCAATAAGCTTCGCTTCGACCGCTCCGTTAAGAGCGTAGCGCTGTTTCCCGTGCCGCTAGCTTCATTTTCTCTTAGCGTCGAAAACAACGTATCTCGCCTAGCCTCCGTCCATCCGATGGCCAAGAAAAACATCAAGCGCGGAATGCTGGGAAAAATGATTAAAGGCGCAGCTAGTATCCCAGCAGGCGGTATCGGAGAGGATTTTACTCCAAACATCGAGGAGCTACTAAAACTATCTCCCGATCTTGTCGTGCAGTGGGGCATGAGAGGCGAAAAGATCATAGAGCCGCTGCGAAAAGTAGGCCTAAACGTAGCTTTGGTAAATTTAAGCGGCACGGAGGAAGATCCTCTTTTTTGGTTTGCAATGCTGGGTAAAATTTATGAAAAAGAGCAAAGAGCGGAGCAAATTTTACAAAACAGAGCCGAGGTAAGAGCTGAGATCGAAAATTTCGTAAAAGGGCTTAGCAAAAAACCGAAGGTTCTTTTTATATTCGGCAGGGATAAAAGCTACGAGGCAGCCGGCGGTGGGACGTATTTTGACTACGAGATAAAGCTAAGCGGTGGGCAGAATGCGGCAAATTTTGGGGGATTTAGAATTTTAAATAAAGAAGAAATTCTCGCTCAAAATCCGGACGTTATCTTGCTTAGCAACTTCGACGAGCTAACTCCGCGGGACTTTTTTAACGACAAAATTTTAAAAAACGTAAAAGCCGTCAAACAAAAAGCCGTCTATAAAATGCCTCTGGGAGGCGATATGTGGGAGCCGCCTACGGGCGAATCGCACTTGGGCTGGGCGTGGTTTAGCGTGCTGTTTTCGGGGCAGGCTCATATAAATTTAAAAGACGAGATGAAAAAGAGCTACAAATTGCTCTATGGCTACGATCTAAATGACGATGAGACGGCTCAAATTTTACGCTTCGATCTAAACGGAGAGAGTAAATTTTACGAGCTTTTTAGATAATGAAAAAGTATCTGTTTTTATCGCTTTTTCTAGCCTTTGCGGTCGTTTTTTCGCTTCTTGCGGGCAGGATTTCGCTTGAGGGGCTAATTGATTATTATCAAAACGACAAAGAGACGCTTTACGCTTTGATATTTGACCTGCGCCTACCAAGGCTGATAGCGGCGTTTTTGATAGGCGCCAGCCTTAGCGCGGCGGGCGTGATATTTCAGGCGATGTTTGCAAATCCTTTGGTAAGCCCGAATATCCTGGGCGTAGGCAGTGGAGCTGGATTTGGCGCGGTAGTTTGCATTTTAGCCTTCGGCAGTCCCATAGCCACGCAAATAGGCGCTTTCGTTTTCGGTTTTTTAGCCGTCATGATAGCTTACGCTCTAGGCGTTTTGGCAAACAAAAACTCAAAGCTTATGCTGGTGCTTGCGGGCATCATCACGGGTGCTATCTTTGAGGCGCTGATCTCGGTTGTAAAATACGTCGCCGACACGCAAGAAAAGCTTCCTAGTATCGTATATTGGCTGATGGGAAGCCTAAGCGCCATCTCTTGGAGCGACGTAGCGGCGCTTGCTCCCGTTTGCGTTAGCGGGCTCGTGCTTTTGAGCCTAATGGGCTGGAAACTAAATATTTTATCCCTAGGCGGCGAACATGCAAGCATTTTGGGCGAGAGTAAATTTTTAGGCTTTATCTTTATCGTACTTGCTACACTGATAACGGCCGCAAGCGTAGCCATCGCCGGTATCATCGGCTGGGTCGGGCTTTTGATGCCGCATGTTACGAGGCTGATTTACGGCTCAGATAACTCGCAGCTAGTTCCGATTTCTGCGATTTTAGGCGGGATATTTTTGATGCTAACCGACGTTGCGGCTAGAAGCGTGAGCTCGGCTGAAATCCCGCTAAGTATCCTAACCGCGCTTATAGGCGCTCCTATGATCGGCGTCATCATCGTTAAAAAGGGCAAAAGATGGTCTTAAGCGTAGAAAATTTAAGCTTTTCATACGAGCGTAAGCAAATTTTGCAAAATTTGAGCCTTGATTTAAAAAGCGGCGAAACGCTTGCGATTTTGGGCCCTAACGGCATAGGCAAATCTACGTTTTTAAAGATTATTTTAGGACTCTTAAAAGCAAAAAGCGGTCAAATTTTGATCGATGGTCGCGATCATGCCTCTCTTAGCGGCAAAGAACGCGCCAAGCTCGTAGGATACGTGCCCCAAAGCGAAAATATCGCTTTTAGCTTTAAGGTAAAAGATCTGATTTTAATGGGCGTAAACGCAAACGTCGGTATGTTTTCAAGGCCGAGCACAGAGGATAGGGCGATGGCCGAGGAAGCCGCACGGATAGCAGGCGTTAGCGAGTATTTAAATTTAAACGTAGACGAGCTAAGCGGCGGCATGATGCAGCTAGTCCTAATAGCTCGCTCGCTAGTACTACGGCCCAAAATTCTAATCATGGACGAGCCGACTTCCTATCTCGACGTATTTCATCAAAACGCCGTTTTAAGCCTAATCAAAAGGCTAAATAGCGAGCAAAAAACCTGCGTGATCTTTACCTCGCATCATCCCGATCACGCGCTTGCGGCAACAGATAAAACCTTGCTTTTAAACGGCCCTTTAGGATATGAATTCGGCGCAACGGATCAAATTTTAAAGGGCGAAAATTTAACCAAACTTTTCGGTATCGATTTTATAAATTTAAACGTCGAAGACAAAAGGAGATTGCTGGTTAGGTGGAGGGTTTAGTAAAAACATTTTCTTGTTTTCGTTAAATATTCTAGATAAGCCTATAAAATAGTGGGAGTAATAAAAATCAAGAAGTTAGAGCTTGGATGAGAGTAGAAGGCTGCTAGTGCCAACGGCTACGTCAGGTCTAAATTTGCTAGATGAGAGCATGACAATAGTGGGGATGAGGATCAAATTTGTGGATATATGCTACGCTAAGGTCATTTTATAGGATTACTTTTTGTAAAATGCTTCCATTGTACCACTTTTTATCAAAAGCGTACCATAGTTTAAGAAAAAATTCAAAGAAAGGGAAACTGAAAAAGAGGCGGTTTAAATACCGATAAATAGGGCATTTATGGTGTCACGGGGGAGACTTGAACTCCCGACCTCCGGCTTATGAGGAATTATTTTAAATCCTTGCAAAGCGCTGATACTACGCTGTTTTAAGTCTTTTTGACTTTAAGGCATCGGCAAGGTGTTCCACTTTTGTTACACCGCCTTATGACGCATATTAAAAATCGCAACGGAACATACTACTATAGAAGCGTTCTGCCTCTTAGCACGAGGAAAATCTTCGGCGTTCAAAGAGAAATTTGCTTTACGCTAAGCACAAACTCCATACTAAAAGCTAAAAAATCTGCTAGAATTTATGATAGATACATTTATCTAATAACCAAGGCGGTGGACATGAAGTTGGACGGCAAGATAATCGACTCTCTCGTGGATAGCTTTATGCAGGCAAAGGTCAATAAAAGTATAAAAGAGCACTCTTTATACGATAAAAAGATAGACGTTGACTTTGCCGATGCTCTAAATAGGCATTTTAAAGAAGCCTTGCAAGATAATCAAATGCCTAAACTTCTAGAGCCTAGCGTGGAAATTTTAGAAAAAGATATCGGCCCGATCGGTGATGAGGATAGGGCTGCGGTAACTCACGCTTTGCTTGAGAAAAATATCCTTTCTCTTAATTATCTAATCGCAAAACTTGAGAAAAACGCAAACCTTACGGCCAAAAGATTAAAATTTTTAAGCGAGCAAGATAGTAGCCGTAAATTTGAAAGTAAAGAACTACGAAGCTTTCAAGACGATATCGGCGTTCTTGACGAAATCGGCGAATTGCCGCTTAATAGGCAAGGGGTTAAAGATCTTATAGATACTTTTACTCACGCTATGGTCGTAGCTGCCCAAAAAGAACACGGACTAAATACGCAGCTAGGGCTAGTAAAAACTAAAGCCGATGAAAGAGAGACAAAAGATATTATGCTCGGTAAAAAGCAAAATATCGTTCAATCTATACGCGCAGGCAAAGAAACTTTTGGCGCGGGAACTCTAGGTAATAATATCGTAGAACAATACGAGATAGTCCCGTTTGCTAGCCAAATACCAACCTGGTCGCAAAACAATATAATATTGCGCGTTGCGTTCGATACCTTCATACAAAACACGAGTAAAAACGAAAAATGGTCTAAAAGCACGTTAGAGCTAGTAAATAGCGTTAAAAATTTGCTCTTTAAATTCTTCGGCGAGGAAAGGAGCGTGTCTCTTATATCAAGAGATGATTTATTAAAATTTCGCGATATTTTATTTAAAGTGCCAACTAAGCTAAATCAAAAAAAACAAGTATAAGGGTAAAAATTTAGAGCAGATACTGCATCTGGGTAAAAACTATAGCAAGCTGTCGGAAGTAACCGTACAAAAATATATGATAAGGGTAGCTCAATTTTTTAATTACAGTTACGATAGCGGCTATATAGGTAAAAGCATTACGAATAATATTAACGTAAAAATAGAAATAGACCCCACGGATCGCAAGGTATTGCCTTACAGCAAAGAGGAAGCGCAAACTATCTTTAAGATAGTTCAAGATTTTAAAAATACCAATAGATCTCCAAGTAAGCGAATAAACGCTAACAATCTTTATTATATTACGATGATAGCAGCATATAGCGGGATGAGGATAAACGAAATAACTCAGCTAAGATACAAAGATATAGTAAAGCGTAACGGAATACTTTGCTTTAATATAAACAGAGAAGAGGGTAAAACCACTAAAAATACTAATTCTATAAGGGTGATGCCTATTCATTCCAAGCTGCTTGAGCTTGGCTTAATAGAATTTATCGATACTAGAAAAAACGGCAAGACGATATTTAGCGTAAATAATAAAATCTTTTCTGAAATTTTTAGAAAACAAATTCAAAGAAAACTAATAACCGAAGATCCTAAAAAGACGTTTTATTCGTTCAGGCACTACTTTATAAATTACCTGGTGCAACGAGAAGTCCAGCTAAGCGTCATAGCTCAAATAGTAGGCCACGAAAAACAGTATAAAATTTTACTGAATACCTACGCTAAGCCGATCAACCCGGATATATTAAAAGCTAAGATTGAAATGGTTGAGTATGGGGTTAAAAATGACCCACATACCTAGAAAGATAAAATTTCTCAGAAACTATAAAGTATATAGTATAGATATATTTAAGAACGAAGAAAAAGCCTTGGTCAGAAAGTATCTAAATAAATCCGCCAAAGAGGGCGAAATAATCAAGATAAGCAAGGAGAAATTTTATAAAAGAGCATTAAAGGATCGAAATAAGGCGGCCCCTAAAATAACAAACCATCCCAAAGATAAAGAGGCTTTAAGAAAAAACGAACTTTGCACGTATAAGTATCCGCTGTTTAAATACCGTTTTTGGAGCAACCCAGGCGGTTCTATACCCTTAACCAACTATATAGCCGCGCTAATGGATAATGATTCGCCTATGAATTTGGTCTACCTGTGCAAACTTTTCGGCGATGCTAAGGTGTTTGAAGTGTATCTTAACGAGTTTTATCAAAAAGGCGAAAGACTGCCTTTGGTAGAGGACTTTTTGGGAATATGAGCGAAAATTTATATCCTAGGGTAGTCGCACTACTTGAATATATCGCTCGCGGCAATGAGCTAAACGGCTTTGTTTTGGTTGGAGGTATGGCTATAACGCTTTATGAGCTTCACAGGCAGCCTCAAGACCTATATTTTTTTGTAAATGAAGAAGAGCTAAGCACTCAGTCGTTATCAAAAATAGAAGCTTTAATCTCAAAGTTAAAAAATGTATACGAGATTAAATTCGTCAAAGGAGACAAAGCGCGGGTATTTTATAAATTTGACGGCGTGAGCGTTAAATTTATAGCTTATCCGATTGAGATTTTAAGCGATGCTAGGAAATACAAAAATATAAACGTAGCCTCAATCAAAAAACTAGCCTACATCAAACTAGACGCTATACTAAGGCATCGCCGCAAGGCAAGGGATTTTTACGATTTAAAATACCTTATGTTAAAATTTAACCTAAAACTAGAAGATGTTTTAGACGTCTGCCGCTATCACGTAAAACTTATGGGTATTGCAGAAAACGCTATGGCGCACTTGCTTTTAAAACATAGGCTTATAGATAAAGAAGGCATAATAGAAGCTAAATTTGATACCGATATAAAGACTATTCGTGAGTTTTTAAAAAACGAAGTAAAAAGGCTAAGCGAAGAAAGAGCGGAAATATTTAACTTTTCTACCAACGAAATAAAGGCCAATATAAATAAAAAATACGGACTAAGCAGAAACTCTTTGCTTATGGAGCTTTATTTGATAAAAATGGAGCAAAAACTATACAAAATCGACCTTTTAGAGGCCAAGGCCGACTTGGGTTACGAAAATTTTAACAAATGCGACATATTTTACTATGCTTTGAGCGATACTAAATTTCTAGATTATCTGCTGTTTTACACCTCAAGTACGCCAAAAAACCTTAAAAACAAGGCTCAACGCTTTAGCGGAGCGCTAGAGCTCGTAAAAAGGCACGAGCTAATAAATGATTGTCTAAATAAAAGCGAGGATGAGATTAAAGAATTTATAAAAAGAAAAAACATTCAAAATCTAAGATTTATAAAGCTCGTAAAAAAGAAAAGGGAAATTTTAAGTGGCTGAATATGCGGGCAGAGCGGCATTTTGCCCGACCCAGACTTTGTAAAATTTAAACCAGCTCGTCTTATTTTAAAACCTAAAAACTAGGTTAATTTTACCCGACCCGTTTCCTAACTTACTAAAACCCTTGTTTTATGTTTTTGAATTTCATAAAATTGCGGATAAAGAAAAAATGTGTGCATACTGATTCCAAAAATAAAATTTTATATAAGATAAAGATGGAAAACAAAAAACGCGAAATCACTAAGAACATAATCAAAAAACTAAGACTAACCGATGCCGAATGGTCGGCTATCGAAAAGAAGCTAAAAGAAACAGGGATGACCTTTTCAAAATTTGCCCTAAGTTCAATGCTGTCCAGGCGAATTAGACTTCCTATCGAAAGGGAGCTTTTGACCGAGCTATCCAAGCAAGGAAACAACCTAAACCAAGTGGCCGCCAAGCTAAACAGCGGCGAGAGTTTAGATAGAGTGGGTCTTATAATTATTGCCGAGAATAACTCTGTATTGCGTCGAATTTATAAAAGATTGGGGAAATAGTGAACTATATCAATCAAGACCGCTACCTCACAAACATAAAGAAAGCTATTAACAACTATGCTAGTTAAATTCCTTCCAACCTACACCGGTGGCGGTCTTGGAAGTATAAACTATCTACTAAACGAAAGAAAAGCGGCTGGAACGGCTAAGGTCGTAAAAGGCGACGAGAATTTAACCAGAGCTATTATTAAAGGAATCGACTTTAAGCAAAAAACATGCTTTGGAGTTTTGTCATTTGAAGAGAAGCATGACTTCTTAACCGAAGAGCAAAAGCTAAAAATAATAAAAGATTTCGAGCGCGCATTGCTCGGGGATTATATGCTAGAGCGGGTAAATGTGCTCTGGGTCGAACATTCCGACAAAGACGGAAGACTCGAGTTAAATTTCTTGATCCCGAAAATCGATTTGGTAACCGGCAAATCGTTTAACCCCTACTTTGACAAGTATGATCAAGGTAGAATCGATCTGTTTAAAAGAATCGTTAATGACGAGTATAATCTTTCAAGCCCCGACGATCCCGCAAGAGAGCAAACGATATCGGCTAGCAAGAAAAACATAGGACACTATCAAAAATTAGAAGAACTTGATAAAAAGCTACACGAACTAGTAAGAGAGGGCTACATCAAAAATAGAGATCATATGATAGAGCTTCTTAATCAAAGCGGCATTGAAGTAACTAGATCGACAAAGAAAAGCATAACTGTAGTACTACCTAATCAAAAAACAAAAAATCGTCTCAAAGGAGGAATATACGATGCAAATTTCACAGGCGCTCAAGCACTTGGAGAGCTCAGCCAAAGCTCAAGCAGAAGAATTCGAGAGTTCCATAATAGGAATCCACAAGAGGAGCTTAAAGGGAATAGGCAAAAACTTGAAGAGCTCATTAGAAAGCGAGATAAATTCAATAGGCAAAAATTTGGAATCCAGCCTTCAAGAAATTATATCGATCCAAAGCAAGAACAAAAGATGGATATTAGCGCTCACGGCTACGATAGCGCTGATAATCGGAATGGCGGCGGGATATCATATGCGCTCTTATTCGGTGGAGCTGCAAATCAAGAAAATGAGACCGGATGCCATCAAGGAGCTGCAGGTGCTTTTGGACGAACAAACAAAAGAGATGGAATCAATTAGAGTTTGGACGATACCGCAAGCTTGGAGGCATTCGGAGCCAGAAGCGGACGGAAGGATGCGGTACTATATATCGATCCCTCGAAGCAAGGAGATCTTCGAGCAAAACAACAAATACTACATACTTATGAGAACGGAATAGAAGATGACAACATTAGAAGAAGCATTGCTAGAAGAAAACGAGAACTTGACGCAGATGATCAAGAGCGAAAGGAGCGAACACGAATTGCAAAAGAAGGCCTTGATCGAAAAATACGAGAAAGAGATAACGAGTTTGCAACAAGACAAGACAAATTTGATAGATCGCATGCAACATTTGATGAACGATTGAGTGAACAAGATACACGAATTGTCGCAAGCGCAAAAAGAAAGATACGAGAAATCTTTGGAGTCTTTAAGAAAGAAATTAATAAGCTTGCAAGAAGAATTGCAAAATTTGAGGGTAAAATACGATGCTTTGCAGATGGACTACGAGGAGTTGAAAAAAGATATAGAAAATTTATAGAGGAATGTGAATATGCAAGAATGATAAACATGCGTCACTCTATCAAAAATACCAATAAAGAAAATACTATAAAATCAGATACGCCTGGATTAGTCTAGGCGTATCCCGCCAAACCGGCCGCCGCATAAATATACTTTTTGGTTTCTAGGCTCTTGGGGGTTTTATGCTTAATTAAATACGATCCGCCAGACTAATTTTATTATCTTGTTATGCGCACTTATAAATAAAAAATTAATCGACTGCCCCCCCCGAGTTCTTGCGGAGATACGCCAGTAAGCTTAAATATTTATTAAAATAGCCTACTTAACTCGGCTATTTTAATAAATATGGTCTAGACTAAAGCGTGGGTCAAGGGAGCAGCAAGCTCTCCTTGCGAGCCTCTCGCGGGGCCAAAACGGTAACGTTGCGTGGCCACGTAGAGTATGCTCGCCCTATTAGTAGAAACAAAAAAGAGCCAATGCGAAAGTTAAGAGAAATTTTAGCAAAACATGGATATAAAGCAACCATTTAAATATGGTATATTTGATATGGTTTATAATAAAAGTATAATTTTAAAAAATTTGTAAAAAAATGCCCGAAGAGCTCGGACGCTATAAGTTTTATGCGTTAAGTTTTGAAAACACCTTTACTCTTGGAGCATTGCCTATAAATTTCTCGATATTTACAAGATTAGCATATCCTTCGCAGCCATCATAATTGCAAGAAGAGACCTTCTTAAAAAGGACCTGAATCCTGTAGATTGGTTAAGGCTTGTTCTTTTGTATCAGCTTCGTAAATAGCTTTTAGCTCACTAGATATTCTCTTTTTATCCTTATAACTTACATATTTAAGGCTATTTCTTATTTGATGGATTACGCATTTTTCTACTTCGCGCTACGCACTCGTAGCTGCAAGCAGAAGAATTTGGGTGTTGGGAAAAGATGAGTTTATGGCTTTACTTATACCGCTTAGATTATCAGTAGATATTATTAATATATCATCTACTCCACGATTTTTAATCTCATTGAATATATCTAGCCAATATACTGATTGTTCGCAATCCTTGCTAATCCACATACCTAAAATTTCTTTGCTGCCATCTAGCTTAACTCCTAGCATTATATATGTGGCTATGTTCTTAACGTTGCCATCTATTCTAACTTTAAGTATAGTAGCGTCTATTATTACAAAGGGATATATTCTATCTAGTGGTCTATTCTGCCACTCTTTGGCTTTATCCAATATCTTTTCAGCCATATTTGATATAGTTTGTTCTGATAGCTCAAAGCCATATAGTTGTTCTAAATGGCTCTTAATGTCTCTAACACTCATACCCTTAGCATAAAGCGAGATAACTAAATCATCTGTGCCATTTAAGACTACTTCACGCTTTTTAACTAGCTTAGGGTTAAATGTGCCATCTCTATCTCTTGGTATATCAACTAATATCTCACCGTAGTTTGTTTTTAATGTCTTGGTATTATAGCCATTGCGGTAGTTTGTATTATCTGATGTGTGGTGTTTATCATAGCCTAAATACTCTGTTATTTCAGCATTACTAGCTTCTTCTATGACATCTTTTAAGATGAGTTTAAACTCATCAACTATGCTTTGAGGAGTTATATTCTCTCCATTAGCTAATCTCTTGGCCAACTCTTGTCTGTCAAGTAATGACATAGTAAATCCTTTTAGTTTTTTAAATTGTAACTTATTTTGGATAAATAGGTTTTAAAAAGGATTTACACGGATGGATTTACACTCTCTATTTCTGATGTTACCTATCTCTTTGGCGTCTGATTCTATATATGTTCTTATGTACGAGCTAAACCAGAGATATTTTGATTTCTCTGAGCTTATCTTTGTGATCTCTGGGTAACCGCCGTTTATGATCTTCTCGGATAAGCCGTCGTTGTCGTATTTTCTAAATGCTAAATGGCTTATATCACCACTTAAAATATCTATCAAATTTTCATCACTATGGCTTAACTCTTTTTGAGAAAGCGGGTAAAGCTCTACTATGCCTATCCTACCGGCAAGCGAGTCTGAAATATCTTTAAAGCCCTTTAAATTTGCAGAGCCAGTTAGTATGAACTGCCCATTTGTTCTATCTTTATCTATAAATTCTTTTATGGCTAGAAGCAGTATGGGCACTCTTTGTATCTCATCTATCACGATAGGCTTATTACAGTGCTCTATAAAGCCCTTAGGATCGTTTCTTGCGGATTCATAGATATTTATATCATCAAGCGTCACGTAGTTTGATATATCTAAATTTAAAGCAAGGGTTGATTTACCAACCTGTCTAGCTCCGCTTATCAAAAGCACTGGAAAGCTTTTCATATACTCTTTTATTTCATCGCTTATGGCTCGTTTGATGTACATAGTATTTTATCCTTAAAAATTTAGGAGTACAATACTACAATATATATAAATTTACAAGGATGGTTTGGTTAAGATAATTGTATATTTAAATTTAATTCGAATTAAAACTGGTAAGATTAAGTCAGTCACTGTGATTTTCCATCATACTGAGTATTTTATTGGTAGAGTTTTAAGCAATATCACCTCAGATTTTCATATTGACAAATGGCAGTCAAATTTTCCCTCAAAAGGAGCAGCACAATAACCATTTTTGGAATATTGCACAGGCTCTTTTGTACTGCGACCTAACTTCCCAATAAATTTTACCTCATAACTTTATCCAGTAGCGATTTATAGCTATCCACTACGTCATAGACCACGCTATCATTGCTTATAGCCTTAAAATGCTCCTTTGTGCAGTGGATTTTAGATTCTTCGATTTGGCGAAGCTACATAGAGTTCATAGACCCTTTAGTCTCCGCAACAAAATAAATGTGCTTGATATCACCCTCATAAAATGCAATCGCCCTAAAAAGACAAACCTCTCCAGATACATCAGTCATATATATAGACGAATTTAAAGGAAATATAGAAAAAGAGAAATATCAGCTAGCGATGTATGATAAAAACCGTAAACTAGTAGATATATTAAGAAATAGACATTCACAAACAATAAAAAATATAATAAACGAATTTGAAATACAACCACAAGTAGTTGTAATGGATATGTTTAAGCCATTTAGAAGCGTAATAAATAGTAATATAGTTCAGGCCCAAATAGTAGCAGATAAATATCATGTAATAAGACAAGGGATATGGGCATTAAGAGATTTAAGAGTAGAATTATTTAACAAAGACAATGAAAAGTATAAGAAGTTAAAAAAATATTGGAAAATACTAAGTAAAAGCCCAATAAGTCAGTTTAGTCAAAGACAAAAAGAAATATTAAAAGAAATATTAAAAGTAGATAAGACATTGAAAAAGATGTATAGAATAATAAAAGAATTTTACAAGATGTTTGAGAGCAAGACAGTAAAGACAATGAGAAGGAGAATAGAGCAATTAATTGAAAAATTGAGAGTATTTAATATAAAGCAAAGTATAAAACTAGCAGATGCAATAACAAGTTGGAAAAAAGAGATAATAAATATAGTAGAATATAAAATAAACAATTGGTTTGTAGAAGGAAATAACAACAAAATAAAAGTAATAAAAAGAGTATCTTATGGACTAAGAAACTATGAAAGATTTAGAAAATTGATATATTTACGTCTTTGCAATAGATAGAGGTGTTTTTACACCCCCACTATTGACAAAGAACCATAATAAATTTTATCCGCTCTATAAATTTAAAAATTGAATACCCTTTTTAAATACATTTAAAAGAAAAATTTATATATAATCCTAATATAAAAAATTAATAATTATACTTAAGGAGCAAACGTGCAAATTCCTATTCGCTACGGCAAAGATGATATCATCGACCTAAGCGTTCCGGAAAAAAATTTACTGGGAGTTTTTAACCCCAACCCCGTGGCTAAATTTGACGAAACGGCGCTAATCGCAAAGGCTCTAGCAAATCCGATAAATCAAAAAAGCTTTGATGAGTTTATCGCGGGCGATGAAAAGATCGTCATCATCGTAAACGACGGCACGAGACCGACGCCGACGGCAAAAGTTTTAAAGCAAATTTACCCAAAGCTACGCTATAAAAAGAAAATTTTCATCATCGCCACGGGCTGCCACAGAGAAGGCACGCTCGATGAGTACGAGATGATCTTCGGTAAAGAAATTTACGCGGAGCTTAACGCCAAAAACGAAGTTCACGATCACGACTCCAAGCACGACGAGATGGTATTTTTAGGCGAGTCCAAAAACGGCACGCAGATGTATCTAAACAAAATCGTAGCAGAAGCCAAAAAGGTAATCGTCATAGGCTCTGTCGAGCCGCACTATTTCGCGGGCTACACGGGCGGCAGAAAGGCATTTTTGCCGGGTACTGCGTCGTATGAGAGCATCACGCAAAACCACAAGCTCGCTCTTAGCGCCGACGCGCAAGCTCTGCGACTAGAGGGCAATCCCGTGCACGAGGATATGATCGACGCGATGAAAGTGCTAGCTCACATCGACGTTTTTTCGATCCAGACGGTGCTTGACAGCGAGCACGGCGTGTATTACGCAAGCGCAGGCGATCTAAACAACAGCTTTTACGACTGCGTAAAAAAGGCCGACGAGGTATTTTGCGTAAATATCCCGTGCAAGGCCGATATCGTGATCTCGGTTGCGCCCTATCCGATGGACGTCGATCTCTATCAGGCGCAAAAAGCCCTAGATAACGGCAAACTAGCGCTCGCGCAGGACGGAATTTTAATAATGGTCGCAAAGTGCCGCACCGGCATCGGACCAAAGCCGTTTTTTGATCTGATGGCTTCCGCGGATACGCCTAAAAAGGTGCTAGAAAAGATTAGCGCGGGCTTTAAGCTCGGCTACCACAAGGCCGCTAAAATGGCTGAAATCTCGCTCTGGGCGCAGACCTGGGCGGTGAGCGATCTCAGCGACGACGAGATGCGAGCCGTACACCTAAAACCGTATCATGATTTGCAAAAGGCCCTAGACGACGCGCTCGCGCAAAAGGGCGCGGACGCCGGGATCATCATCTTGCCGTTTGGCTCTATGACTGTGCCTAAGGTTTAAGTATGGCTAAAATTTTATACTATGATGCTAGCTGCGGTATTAGCGGCGATATGAATTTAGGCGCGCTGGTGGATTTGGGCGCGGATTTTAGCTATCTTTGCGCCGAGCTTGCTAAGCTAAATTTAGCTAGCGAATTTTACCTACGCAAGCGCAAAGTGCTAAAATGCGGTATCTCCGCAACCAAAATAGACGTCGTTTGCGCGGCAAATCAGGGCCAAATTCCGCTTGCCCTCTTAGGCGCTAAATTTAGCCCGCGTCAAAATTTAAACGGCAAAATTCACGGCGCCGAATTTAGAGCGGATAAGCCCGCCCAAAACCGCCCGCATCCGCGAAATTTCGCGCAAATTTTAGAGCTTATCGAGAGCTCTAGCCTAAGCGCTTTCGTAAAAAAAACGGCAAGCGAAATTTTTAGCATTATCGCGCGAGCCGAGGCTAAAATCCACGGCACTAGCGTAGAGCAAGTACATTTTCACGAAGTGGGCGCCGCAGACAGCATCGCGGACGTAGTGGGCGCGGCTATCTGCTTGGAGGCTTTGGGCGCGCCGCAAATTTTTGCTTCGCCTATCGAGCTTGGCGGCGGTTTTGCGCATTGCGCTCACGGCAGGCTGACCGTACCGGCGCCTGCGGTTTGCGAAATTTTAAAAGGCGCGCAAGTAAGCCTAGGGCGAGCGAATTTCGAGATGACTACGCCCACAGGAGCGGCGATTTTAAAGGCCTGCGCGCTAAATTTAAGGGAGCAAGACCGCCGCGAGTCGCCGCGAAATTTTAAAATTTTAAGCACGGGCTACGGCGCTGGCGATAAAGACGTCGCAGATTTTGCCAACGCGCTTCGCGTGATACTTTGCGAAACGAGCGAGGATTTAGGCTTGAGAGATGAGCCAAATTTGAGCGTGCAGATCGGCTATGGCGAGCTTTGCGAGCGGATTTTAATCTCCACTAATATCGACGACATGGACGCCGAGAGCTTTGCCTTTGCGTGCGATATTTTGCGAGATAGCGGCGCGCTGGACGTATTTAGCAGGTCTATTTTTATGAAAAAGGGGCGCGCGGGCTTTGAGCTAAACGCGCTGTGCCGCAAGCAGGACGCCGCGCGGATAAAGGGGCTAATTTTCGCGCATACGACGGCGATCGGAGTTAGAGAGTGCGCCGTGAGGAAAACGGAGCTTGCGCGCGAGTTTTGCGAGGTAGAGACTAAATACGGCAAAATAAGGCTTAAAATTTCGCGCGGCCGAGTTTGCGGTTTTAACGCCGAACAAAATTTAACGGACGAAAATTTAGCCCGAAATTACCCCGAAATTTTAAAAATCAAGCCCGAATTCGAGGACTGCAAAAAAGCCGCGCAGAGATTTCAAACGACGATCCGCGAGGTTAGAAACGAGACTTTAAAAAAATATGACGAAACTAGAAATTCTAAAAAATGATATAAAAAAGCTGGAAAATTTAGCCGTAGCGTTTAGCGGCGGCGTGGATAGCTCGCTACTGCTGCGCGTTGCCGCCGATACGCTAGGCCGGCGCGCGGTAGCTATCACGCTAAAATCGCCCTATATGTCGGGGCGCGAGATAAAAGAGGCGGTGGAATTTACCCGTACTTACGGCATCAGGCACGAAATTTTAGAGCTAGACGCACCCGAAGCGGTAAAAAATAATCCGCAAGATCGCTGCTACGTCTGCAAAAAGGCGGTTTTTACGCGGCTAATCGAGCTAGCAAAACATCTAGGCTTTACAAACGTCGCCGACGGCACGAACCTAGACGATCTTGGCGAATACCGCCCCGGGCTTAAAGCAAAAGACGAACTTGGCGTACTTTCGCCGCTTAAAGGCCTCAAAAAATCAGAGATTAGAGAGCTTAGCCGCGAGCTTGGATTTAGCCGCGTCGCAGACGGCACGAACCGAGACGATCTGGGCGAACATCGCCCCGGGCTCAAAGCCAAAGAGGAGCTAGGCGTACTCTCGCCGCTGATAAATTTAACCAAATCAGATATCCGCGAGCTCTCGCGCGAGTTAAATTTACCCACCGCCGAAAAGCCCGGCTACGCGTGCTTGCTAACGCGCCTACCGCACGGGCGCGAGATCGAGCTGAGCGAGCTAAATTTGATCGAAGCGGCGGAAAATCTACTCATCGCAAGCGGCTACACAAACGTCCGCGCGCGGTGCGACCGCAAAAATATAAAGCTGCAAATGCCCTTTTCTAGCATGGGGGACTTCCTAAACGACGCGAAATTTAAAAGCGTCGTTAGGCAGCTCGTGACGCTTGGCGCAGCGGAGGTGACGCTCGATCTAAAGGGGCTTAGAGAGGATGTTTTGCATGAGAGAGGATGAAATTTTAGAGCTTTTCGCAGGGATAAAAAGCGGCCGCGTGAGCGAGCAAGAGGCGCTAAAATACCTGAAAAACTACCCCTACGAGGACGTGGGCTGCGCCAAAATCGACACCCAGCGCGCCCTGCGAAACGGCGCAGGCGAGGTGATCTACGGCGAGGGCAAGACTGATGATGAAATTTTACGCATCGCAGAAGCGATCGGCGCGAGAGGGCAAAATATCCTAATCACGCGCACGAACGAGCGGGTTTTTGAGCTGGTGCGCGAAATCTTGCCGCAGGCGGAGTTTAACGCTCGCGGCCGCGTCATCAGCGTCAAATTTAAAGAGCCTGCGCTCACGCAAAGCTACATCGCGATAGTATCTGCCGGCACCGCCGACGGCGCGGTCGTGGAGGAGGCGTACGAGACGGCGCGATTTTTAGGCAACGACGTGCGCAAATTTAGCGACGCGGGCGTGGCGGGACTGCATAGACTGATCGCCAATTTAGAGCAGATACGCGGTGCAAAGGTCGTGATCGCGGTAGCCGGCATGGAGGGCGCGCTAGCTAGCGTACTGGCAGGGCTTGTTAGCGTGCCGGTGATCGCAGTGCCCACCAGCGTGGGATACGGCGCGAGTTTCGGCGGGCTAGCGGCGCTACTAGCGATGCTAAACAGCTGCGCAAACGGCGTCAGCGTCGTAAATATCGACAACGGCTTTGGCGCCGCGTACAACGCGAGCCTGATAAATCATCTGTGAATTTTACTAATTTTCAAGTATTTTTATCAATATATGGATATTTTCACACTTGTCATTAATTTTTTAACTCGGACTAATTTCTAAAAAATATAAAATTAGCTCAAATTATATACGCTTGTATATATAAATACTTGAAATATCTTAAAAAATAATCTAATGTTATTTGATAAAGTGATATAATCAAACAAATTTTATTTACCACAGGAGGAAATCATGAGTAAATTCAAATTTTTCACAACCGTGATATTGTCCGCATTGTTAGCAGGATGCGCCAGCACACCTACAAAAACAAGTATGCTAACGCCATATGAAGCAGTATCAAAAGAAGAAAGCCTTAGAGAAATCCCGACTTCGGCTATTTTTATAGGCAACAGCTTTTTTTACTTTAATAACGGCATACATCGTTATGTTAATGACTTAGCCAAAAAATCAGGGATAAATTTTCGTTCCACCATGGTAACTATAAGTGGAGCCGGTCTTGACTGGCACGACGTAAATTCATACTTTAGACCAAATGCTATCGCTTCGTATTCAACTTCAAATGACGGCAAGAATACTCTTAAATTTCGTGATAAAAGTGAAAAACTATTTGAAGTTGCAATCATGCAAGATAACTCACAAGGCCCAGTACATCCGGGACTAAAACCTATCTTTGAAAAAGAGGTCGATAAAAACTGCAAAATAGTTTCAAAACATGGAGTAAAACCAATTCTTTTTATGTCTTGGGCTTACGAGGGCGAGCCATGGATGACAAAAGAGCTTGAAAACGGATATGTAAATGCCGCAGCAAGAAACAATGCCATCGTAATACCTGCCGCACTTGCATTTGAGAAAGTAACCAAAGAGCGCCCCGACATTAAACTACGCATAGGCGACAAACGACACCCAACAATTGAAGGTACTTATTTGGCCGCTTGCACGGTATATGCAACACTATTTAAGCGATCAGCTCAAGGCATCAAAAACAATGCCGGCCTAAATGAAGAAACTGCAACATATCTCCAAAAAGCCGCGTGGGAGGTAGTTAGCGATTTTTATGAGCTAAAATAAATTTCAACCCTAGCCGACCTGGCTAGGGTAGCTTTATTTTTTAAATTTTAATTATTCGTTTTATTTTAATATCCAATCATAAATGCTAAATTGCAATTTTAGATATATAAACATAATTTTTGACCTATACATTACTTAGAATTAAACTCGATATATTGAACTAAAATTAATATGCCAGGCATTGGAAATATGTACTCAAAATTTCACAAAGGAGAAGCGATGGATAAACAAAAAGCCGCCCAAAAGATGACCGAAGTCATGGCGAAATTCGTCGGCTACACGGGCAAGGTGCTGCCTGACGACGTGACGGCAAAACTGCGGGAGCTTAGCGAACGCGAGACGCAGCCGCTGGCAAAAGAGATCTACAAAACGATGTTTGAAAACCAGCGCCTAGCTAAGCAGCTAGATCGTCCGTCTTGTCAGGATACGGGCGTGATCCAGTTTTTCGTGCGCTGCGGAGCGAACTTCCCGCTCATCGGCGAGCTTGAGGAGCTGCTGCGAGAGGCCGTACTGCGAGCGACGCGCGAGGCTCCGCTGCGTCACAACAGCGTCGAGACCTTTGACGAGTACAACACCGGCAAAAACGTCGGCAAGGGCACGCCGAGCGTATTTTGGGAGATCGTGCCGCAAAGCAGCGAGTGCGAGATCCACACCTATATGGCGGGCGGCGGCTGTAGTCTACCCGGCAAGGCAATCGTGCTGATGCCGGGCATGGGCTACGAGGGGGTCGTGAAATTCGTCATGGACATAATGACGAGCTACGGCATAAACGCCTGTCCGCCGCTGCTAGTGGGCGTAGGCGTGGGCACCTCTATCGACGTGGCATCCTTGCTATCCAAAAAAGCGCTGATGAGACCGCTTGGCTCGCATAATCCAAACGAACGCGCCGCGCTAACCGAAAAGCTGCTCGAAGAGAGCATAAACAAAATCGGCCTGGGCCCGCAGGGCATGAGCGGCGCGAGCTCAGTGATGGGCGTACATATCGAAAACTGCGCCCGCCACCCTAGCGTCATCGCCGTCGCCATAAACGTAGGCTGCTGGTCGCACCGCAAAGGCCATATCGTCTGGGACGAGCAGCTAAATTTTGCCGTAAAATCGCACAAGGAGTTCGCGCTATGAGTAAGAAAATTTTAACCACGCCGATCGCGCCCGAGGATCTAGCAGATATCAAGATCGGCGACGTGATCTACCTCACGGGGCACATCAGTTTGTAGATTTGGCTAGCACACAAAGAGAGCTAGCAGATGAATTAGGAGCTAAGTTTTTAGAATTTTGTAGTTCATACCTAAATGAAAAATGTGTTATTGCCAAAAGTGAATTTACTTACCAAGAATCTTTTTTGCCAGCAAGCCTAACTATCGAAGCCTACACTAAAAAACCGACTGCTAACACAACAATGGTAGATGCGTACATTGGTAATGTGCATTTTAGGTTAAATTATGATTATGTATATGAAGAGTATGATGATGACCATTTTAAAGATGAATATGTGTATCAATATCTTGACTTTCAAATATAACAAGTGCTATAATATAATCAAGTTATATTTAAAAAAAGGAGGGCAAATCATGGCAAACGGAGATTATGAAGTAACTCATAATAGGATTCTTAATAGTGTAAAGAAAAAATATCATTCATACAAAGGTAAAGTAGGCAAGATTGCTGATAATATAATAGACAGAAATTTTAAAGCTGATAAGCCGTTGCAAAAATGGAGTACTGATGTATCTCAATTTAACTTTTCATGGGGTAAATGCAACATTTCACCAATACTTGATATGTATACAAATGAAATAATCTCTTATGACTTATCCTTAAGTCCTAATTTAGAGCAAATATCTAAAAAAATTTTGTTAACTTCTTTATATTGAGGATAGGAGACTATATAAAAGATTTTTACTATTAATTAGAAAGAGTGGATAAATGGGGAAAGGTTTCTTTAAGAATAAAAAATTATGCATATTGGTTCTCTTTGTATTGCTATTGCTTTTAATACTAACTTGTATTTGTTTAGGAAGATATCAGGTTAGCCCCTATAAAGCATTTATGATTATATACAAAACAATAACCGGAGATGTTAGCGGCTTAGATGTACATGAAACTAGTGTAGTAATTGACATAAGACTACCTAGAATACTTATGGGAGTTTTAGTAGGTGCAGGGCTATCACTGGCAGGAGCAGCATATCAAACTGTTTTTTCAAACCCTTTAGTTAGCCCGGACTTACTAGGGGTGTCTTCAGGAGCAGGTTTTGGGGCGGCTTTATCTATATTATTATCCCTAGACATGATAGTGACTCAGCATGTTTCTTTGCTTCTGGGGCTTTTAGCAGTTTATATAGTTTTAAACCTATCCAGAGTAAAAAAACGAACAGATTTGTATGTGTTAGTTTTATCCGGAGTAATTGTAAAGTCACTATTTGATGCTTCAATATCATTTATTAAATATATAGCAGATCCGGAAGATAAGCTTCCAACTATCACTATGTGGTTGCTGGGAAGTTTAGCAAGTGTATCCTATAGAGATCTTGTTATTTGTTCAATAATAATAATACCTTGTATTTTCGGCTTCTTTCTATTAAGGTGGAAATTGAATCTTTTATCTCTAGATTCTGATGAGGCTAGGTCTTTAGGAATTAATGTAAAAAAATTACGTATTGTGGTTATCTTACTCTCAACATTGATAACTGCAACTACAGTTTCTGTATGTGGAATTATAGGATGGATAGGTTTAATAATTCCCCATTTGGCGAGAATGGTTATCGGAAATGATAATAGGTACCTTATTCCAACTTGTTGTGTTATGGGAGCAATTTATTTATTACTGATAGATACCCTTTCAAGAGCAGCTACAAGCAATGAAATTCCCATTTCAATATTAACAGCATTTATAGGTGCGCCATTATTCATAACTATACTTAGAAAGAATTCGGGAGAAAGAAGATGATACTCCAAGTTAAAAAAGGTACTTTTTCATATGACAAGAGAAAAATTTTAAAAGATATTTCATTTGATTTAAAAGAAGAAGAAGTAATGTCCATTCTTGGACCCAATGGGGTGGGTAAAACTACTTTCTTAAGGTGTCTTATGGGATTTTTAAAATGGGACACGGGAAAAGCCTTATTGTTCGGCAAAGATATAAATGAATATGCAGAAAAAGAATTATGGGAAAACTTAAGTTATGTTCCTCAAGTTAAGAAAAGTGTGTTTAGTTATGGGGTTTTAGAAATGGTTGTGATGGGTTTAGACAAGGAAAACAGTTTTTTCCATATCCCTACGAAGGAAGATTATGATAAAGCTTATGAAACTTTAAAAGAATTAGGAGTTGAAAAGCTATCAAATAGATACTGTGATGAGCTATCCGGAGGAGAGCTTCAAATGGTTATGATTGCGAGAGCTCTTGTTTCTAATCCAAAACTTCTTATTTTAGATGAACCGGAGTCAAACCTGGATATGAAGAATCAAATTAGAATCATAGAGGCAATTAAACATATAAATGTAAATAAAAAATCTGCTTGCATAATAAACACTCATTTTCCTAGTCATGCATTGCAGATATCTGACAAAACTTTGTTTATCGGTAGTGACTACAAAACAACCTTTGATGAAAGTTCGAAAGCCATTACTGAAGATAACTTACAAAAGTATTTTCAGATCAAAGCTAAAATTTTAATTTTTCAAGCAGAAGAAGTTGAATACAAAACAGTTGCACCTTATAAAGCCATATAGAACTGTTAGAAGGAGGTTAATGAATGGAATATAGAAAATTAGGATCTACAGGCATACAAATTTCAAGAATATCTATGGGAAGTCATCACTTAAAGAATCCCCAAGATATAGATAAACATGCAGAAAATTTCTTCTATGCATATAAACAAGGAATAAATTTCTTTGAAACCGGCGATACTTATGGAAACAATTGTTCAGAACTTATATTAGGTGCAGCCATAAAAGAAATGAAGAAGCATAAAAAACCATTTTATATTATGTCAAAGACACATGCCGGAGATTCTAAAACATTTCGAAAAAATCTTGAAAATTCTTTGAAGAATTTAGGAATAAGTTGTATTGACTCCTTTACTTGTCTTTGGGGTGTAAAATCTTTTGAAGAATGGAGAGGAGCTAAAAACTATGGAGCTATAAGAGAGATGGAAAAAGCAAGAGAAGAAGGACTTATTAAGCATATTACTTTTTCTTCACACTTACAAAATAAAGAACTAATTGAGATGATTGGGGAGTATAAATTTGATTATAGTTTACAGGGCTTTAATATAATTAATTCCAAATACAGATTAAAAGGAATAATGAAGACTCATGAAAAAGATATAGGGACAATAGCTATGAATCCGCTGGCAACAGGAGACTTGTTGCTTTATGAAGATATATTTAACGCTATTCGTATAAAAGAAGACCAAACTTTGGTTCAAGCGGCATATGCATATATTCTGTCCTTTCCTTTTATAGATTCTGTACTGGGAACCTTTAATTCAAAAGATGAAATTAATGAAGCTATTAAAACCCTATATCAAGAACCTTACTCTGCTAAAGAAAGGAGTGAACAAGAAGGAAAATTAAAAGAAAGAATTAATCAAGTTGATTTAGAAAGAAAGATAGAAGTTGGCAAAGCTCTTAGACAAAGACCTCATATATTAAGAGAAGAAGTTGCAGATTTGTTTGGAGTTTATCCACTAAGTGTATAATTTTCAAAGGAGGAAAAATGAAAAGAAGGATTAGTTTATTATTATTTTTAGTACTAGCATTAATTTTAAATGCTTGTGACGGCAGCTCTCAAAGTAATAAAAATGAAATCAGTGAAAACAAGGAAAAAGAAGCTAGTCAAGTGCGAGAAGTTAAAGAGGTAAAAGAAAGCGAATACTCGGTTACTGATGTTAGAGGAAAAACGATTAAATTTGAAAAAACACCGGAAAGAATTGCAACGGTGGACAAGCCTCTTCCGTCTATAATATATGCAATTGATGGAAAGACAGATAAAATTGTAGGATGCAACCCATCTTCTATTAAAGCTTTTGAAGAAAGTGTTTTAAAAAACATGTATCCACAACTAGCTAATGCGAATACTAAATGGTGTTCAAAAGACTCAGTTGTTAACGTGGAAGAGTTATTGAAGCTAAAACCGGATGTAGTGTTTATTTATTCGAATATTGAGAAAGAAATTGAAAAAATGGAAGCTGCAGGACTTAAGGTAGTAGCTTTAAAGAGGGCAGAATTTGACAGTATAAAAGAAAATATAAAAATGATATCTGAAGTACTTCAAAAGAAAGAACGTGGCGACTTATTAGTTGAATATATGGACAAAGGAATTAATGAAGTAACATCAAAGTTAGCTGAAATAAAAGATGAAGATAAACCAAAAGTTATAGAGTTTTATAGTGACATGAAAATAGCTGTAAAAACATACGACCATTGGATGAAACCAAGTGGAGCCCATAATCCGGCCCACGAGCTTAAGGGTAAATTGGCTGAAGTGGACATGGAGCAGATGATTGTATGGAACCCTGATATCATTTATTTAGGAAATCATTCAGACTTAATGCCGGAAGACTTTATTGAAAATAAGCAGGAAGGTAGAGACTGGTCAACAATTAAAGCTGTAGCTAACAAACAAGTATACAAAATTCCTATAGGTGTTTATAGGTGGGATCCTCCTGGGGTTGAAACTCCGCTTACAGTTAAATGGGCTGCAAAAATACAGTATCCACAATTGTTTTCAGATATGGACATGGAAGTAGAGTTAAAGAATTTCTTTGAATATGTATATGATTACAAATTATCAGATGATGAAGTTGCTACAATATTGAGGAAGTAGTTTTAACAAGAAAGGAAGAAACATGGATAAATAAAAGTATTAGAAATATGATTACAAATTATCAGATGATGAAGTTGCTACAATATTGAGGAAGTAGTTTTAACAAGAAAGGAAGAAACATGGATAAAATAAAAGTATTAGAAAAAGGACATGAATTAGAATATAGCTTTGATGATTTACTAAACTATCATGGTGTAGGTTATCCCGGGGGAGTAGCTCATGCATTTCAAGTCATGAGTAGAGCCTTTCCACTTTTAGATGATGGGAAATTATTAGAAAGAAGAGAGATATATCTTATTACAGCATTTCCGGGACCGGGAGGGCTAGATGCTTTTGAAATGGTAACAAGATGCGTAACAGGTGGTAGAATTTCCGTTGATGTTAATTTAAAAGAAGCTGAAGAAGTCCTAGAAAGTCCCCATGGAAGATATTATTTTAAATTCAAGTATAGAGATAAAACAGTCGTTATAACCATAAAGCCAGGTTTTGTACTAAAAGAATTTATTGAATTATCAAGAAAAGAAGATAGAAGTGAAGAAGAAGAGACTACTTTGATTCAGATGAAAAAAGATATGGCAGCAAGACTATTGGCCGCTAAGCCCGAAGAAGTATATAACGCAAAAGTTCTATAAAAGAAAAAGAGAAGGGTTTTGATATGTACCCTCTTTACTGGACAAACCAGTAAGGAGGGTATTTTTTGAAAATAAAGATGCGTTTGAGTTATTAGTGTTTGGTTCTTATGGAACAAAATACAGTAATTTTTTAGGCTGTATAATAAATATGGGGTTTTAGGGACTATCCCTAACGAGGTATTTTTGTCTGACTTGTCGGACAAAAAGTATCCTCGCCCAGATGAAATAAAAGATGGCTTTTTTATAGCAGATACCATATATACAGATCCAAGCTGGTTTAGGTTATGTTTTTCGTTGTTTATCGATCCGTTTAAGATAAATCAAATAACATATAGCAAAATATTAAAAAGTCGAGAGTATCAAACAATCTGTGTAAATCACCCCTAACCCTATAACCATTCATCTAAATTTTACTCATACTTTTCTAAGGTATCACTAAAATAGATACTAAGCTGTGGATATATCTTATCCCAGCCTCTTATTTTACCTATTGTATGAGTGATCGTTATTTGGCTGATTTTGTAACTAGTATAAATTGTGATAAAAGATTATTTATAGCTAAAATGACAGAGCCAGCCATTGTAGATCAAAGGCTTATTAGATTTTCTAATACGAATCATTTAGATATAGACGTTATTCATGCTCTATTAAATAGTATCGTGAGTTTATTTTTTCTCGAAGCAAATGGATTTGGTAGAGGTCTAGGTGCACTAGATCTAAGCTCAAGTAGAATTCACGATTGCTTTAAAATTTTAAATCCATTAAGTTTAACAACAGAGCAACAAACCATCATAAAAGAAAAGTTTGAGCCTCTTACTAATGAACAGATTATAGACTTACATAGTGAGCTAGAAAAAGACATTAGGATAGAATTCGATAGGGCTATTCTAAATATCTATGGAATCGAACACCTGTATGAAAATATCAAAAATTCACTATTGTTCTTGTACGATATGCGCACAAAAGTTTAATTTTATTAGCTCAATTGAAGTGTATATTGCATCATTTGCATTAAATAAACCTAACATATTTTGTAATAAACTAAAATTTGTCTGAATCTGGTCAAGATTTTTAGGTGTGTTTGCTACATAATATCGGCTTTTTATAAAAATTAACGTATAGCGCACATTTTAAAGTTACTAAAAATAATAAAGATTGTGCTGCTTGAAAAAAGTAGAAATATTAACAAAAGTCATTAAATTTCAAAATCCACAAAAGCTCTATCGGCGAGATGGTCAGGTTTAACAATAAGACTTATTTGTTTACGCCCTCGCCGGATCAAAAATCATTTGAAAGTATCGATATAATGGATACCGTAAAGCAATACTACAAACTATTTAAGGCAGTCGTCCCTAAAGGCGAAACGAATATCTAGCATGATATTTTATTACTACAATTGGCTTCCTGGTTTATGCTAAAGAAAAGTCGTTTTTATCCGATATAGTCTCAAAGTATTAAAATGATAAGCGGCTCAAATTTAAACATTTCTACGGCAAATTTCAAGTCAAATTTAACTCCTGCAGATAAAACCGCTAAGACGAATTTGGCGAACGAGCAAACGGAAATTGCAAAAGAACAAGACAAGGCAAAAGAAAAAAGCCAAATCGACGCCCTTATGCATATACCTATTAAAAATGCGGTAGAAAGCATCATAGATATAGACGAGAGCGAAAAAGGCTGGATAACAAAAACCATAGATAAAATAGACGGCATACTCTCTAAGAAATATACTGCGGACGAGAGGCGAGCGCTGTCGATGAAATATCCACCCGAGACCATGGATGGGGCAAAAGATTTGGTGTTACAGCTTTATGCGAATACTCTCAAAAGGTATTCAAAGGATGGCGAGCCGACTATCCAAGGTAAGCTTTTGGGGCTGGGCACCAAAGAGGAACGAGAGGAATTAATCGCTTTTAAAGACTCTTTACCAGAAGGAGCTACGATGAGCGACGTCGGAGCCAATTTGCTGTTAAGAACCGACATCAGTATAGAAGAATTTAAAAAACTCTATGCGGAAGATATCGAGAAAACCACGAAAGCCCACAAAGAAGCCGTAGCAAAAATCAATCAAGAGATGAGAGAATACAACGAAAATTTAGCTAAGCAAAGAGCCGAAGCCAAATTTAAACCCATACAAGCCACAAGTAAAAGCAAAACATACGTAGATAAAGACATCAGACGAGAATTCTTTGAAAATTTCTTAAAAGCCGAACGCAAAAAGGGGACGGATATAACTGAAATTTTAAATCAACTAGCAAAACTAGGCAAATTTGACGTAAAAGCATAAAGGATTAATATGATAAGCGGCGTAAACGGATTTAACGCAAACGTAAATTATGATTTTAGTAGCGCTCATGAGCGAAATTTAAAAGCACGCGAGGAAAAAGAGGCTATAAATTTAACCTCAAATTCGGCGCCGTCTCGATCAAATTTGACCGAACCTATTGATTATTATGCTCTCGATCCTGACGAACTGGACGAAAACGAGCTTGCCGTTTGGGCGCAAAACGTAGAGTTTTCAAGACTAAACGACAAGCAGCAAAATAGGCTTCTTGCTATAAAAATGGGCTTTAAAAAACCGGTATATAAACCTTATGATCCCGTGGTTGTGCGTAAAGCGTATTCGCTAAGCGGCTATACGGAAGATGATAAAATCAGCGTTTGGGGCAAGATAAACGGGCTTGATCCAAACATGAGCAAGGGCGAGGTCGCAGAGCTAAAGAAATTTATAGATAGCACGAAGGTCTTGCAAAGCAATTCAAGCATGGAAAACGATGTTTTTAGCGTAGACGGGTTTATGAGTGCGTTTAATGTGGATCTAGGAAGCTTTGGCGTTGGCCACACAAAAGGTATCGGACTTAAAATGGCGGTCGATATGGCAAAGCTACTAGACTCCGATATGGATTTGGAAAAATTTAAAGATAAATGGCTTGAGGTTGCCGCCGAAAAGATACTAGGAGAGAATGCAAAGGTTAAAATCTCACTCAAAGACGGTAAGTTAAATTTTGACCGGATATCAGGAAAACGACCTGCGGTCTTTTGGGGACAAGAGATGGTAAAACAGGTGAGCTACGCAGACGAAGCAACTAAAAAAGAGTTTTTAAATTTCTTAAAAGATGCATTTAAAAAAGGCGAGAGCATCGCAGACATACTGCAAAATATAGCCCTAAGAGAAAGTGCAGTAAGCGATCAAGCTCCTAAAGAAACACCCGGAGAGAATAAATTTAAACCTATCCAGGCCACGAGTAAAAGCCAAACCTATGTTTATAAAGATATAAAGCGCGAGTTTTTCGAGAATTTCCTAAAAGCCGAACAGGAAAAGGGGACGGATATAATGGAAATACTGCGCAAAGTGGGCAATATTGGCAAGACGGATATTATCGCATAATGCCCAAAATCCATGCGCGAGTAAGGGTTTAAAAAGCATTTTAAATAAATATTTCGCCGAGTTTGGCGGATCGAGCGCTTACAGGGCAAGTGCCTATACGAACAAAAAGCGGACAACTTGGATGAAGTTACGCAAGCTGGTATAGTAGGTTCTGCAGATCTGCGAAAATGGCAAATTTAGCTTTTTTGTAGGCTTGCATGATTATTATGGTCTTTATGGGCTGTATAATTCTAATCGTATTTGTATTGCAGCTTGATATCGCCTCTAAAATCGCAGCCGCCGATAGCATCTTGTAAATTGTAACCCATTCGTAAAAGCAATATTTCCAAATCTTTTGCGAATTTTATCTTTGTAGGATTATTGTGGTATATTTCATTTCTAGCTTTTCTTATTTGCCCTATTTTGGTTATTAGATGTTGGCGTCCGTAAGCCGGAAGTATTTGGGACTTGTATTCTTTCGTACTTGCAAAGATGTGCTCTACCGTATGCCAATATTCATCGCTTAGCTCTTCTAGGTCTATCATATAAAATTTATCGAATATGCCAAATGTTCCTAGATTTTGTAGGTCTTCATTTTTGCAACGCCTTTTTACTATATTTAATATCCTTCCAAGCTCTGGCTTATCTGTTTTAAAGAACCAATCATCGGCGTCTTGGTTGTATAAATTTGAAAAATTGACGGCTAGAGTGCTACGAAGTCCGCTCTCAAAACAGTGCAGCAAGAGAAACTTGGCCTGATGGGTTCTATGTCTTTTATTGTAGATTGAAATTATTAAATCAAATAGATTGAGGTTGTTTAGGTTTGTTTTTGGCAATACGGCGTTAGCTTCTTTGCAGGCTCCAATTAAATATTTAAAATGCAATACCGATATCGCTCTTTTTATTCTGGCCTCAAATTCCTGATCCATAAAGCTATCGTAGCCTTGTTTAAATATATCGTATATTTTTTCATACAAGCTTTGGACTATGTCAAACATCTGCTTCCTAAGTACTTTTTTATATTGATTGTATTATAATCCGCAGTAGCTTAGGGGGTTCTGACGATAGTTCAGGCTAAAACTACCCTAAAGCTTTTATCCTGCAAACTTCTAAAAAAGTTAATCTAAACCTACAAAATATAAACTGCAAGCCCTTGCATCCATTGTAAAAGTATCATTATGTTTAAAAATAGCCACATAATTTGTCGGTACCAAATAAAACTATTGGATTGCTTGGCTGTGGCAAAATATTTTTATTTTTTGACGTTTTTCATTGTTTATGAAGCAAGAGTGAGATATAATTTTAAACTTTTTTGAGATAGTGTTCCACTTTTTTATACAAGTGTTCCACTCTTAAAGGAAATTTTAAAGAAAGGGAAAGATCGGAAGAAACTTTTCCGATGCCTAAAATACGACGTTTTGGTGTCACGGGGGAGACTTGAACTCCCGACCTCCGGCTTATGAGGGATTATTTAAATTCGCACCAAATTACCTAAAAAACGGTATACAGCCAGTATTTCTTTAAATATTTGCTACAGTTTGCTACAATTTTTATCGTATAACGACGATAATGCAATATCTCGTAAAACGAAACGGCATATATCATTTTAGGATAGCCATTCCGCTATATTTAAAGCCGTATTTTGGCAATAAAACCGAATATACAAACTCTACCCGCACGAAACGCTATGATTTAGCCAAAAATCATGCTAAGATTTACTCTAGAATTTTTAGTATGATTAAAAAGGCGGCTAAGATGAATTTGGGTAGCGAATTTATAGAGCACTTAGTGTTTACGCTTTTGGAAGCCAAGGAAGCTAAAAGCATTAAAGAGCATGACTTGCTCGGCAGATATATAAGCATAGACGGATTATTGTCGCTTAATTTATATCTAAAACAAAGCCTTAAGGAAAACAGCTTGCCCGGCACGATATCAAGAGAGGTTGACGAGATATGCAAAAAGCTATCTTGCGCCGATATATCAATCAAGAAAGCTCTACGTAAAAGACTACTAGAAGCTACTATCGACAACATAAATCATATATCTTATAAAATGTCTAAAAATCAAAAACTGCTAAACGAGAAACAACAAGCCTTCGTGCCACTTAATAAAAAACGTAAAAATATAAATTTAAATGACGACGTTAAAAACGAGATAGCCAAAGTTACCGAAAATATAGATATAAGCACCTACCAAGACGATATAGATCTTTTAAAAGATAGCGATCTGGTGCTTCCTTTTACTAAAAAGTCATTAAAAAACAGCGTTTCGGAACTAACCGATTCGATAAATGCCCTGGCTAGGCAAAAAGGAGCATTGACGACGAACGATATCTTTAGGCTGTTTGGGCATAAATTGCTGCCGGACGGAGACGATAAACCAAGCGGAGATTTAAAATTCGGATACGGCAATCTAGGCGACTCTACTTTAGGAGGTTGCGTTAAAGTGTATAAGGCGAGCGATTATGAGGATAGAGGCATAATTTTAAAAGACCTGGAAGAGAGCGACTTGGATGTGGCGCCAGAGCTTACCAATGCCGACGATACTGAATATATTAACGACATTACGTTAAATCAAGCTATTAAATTATCTCAAGGCATTATCGCAGATAGAGCCAAAGCACTGAGCGAACGGCTAAAATCTAGTAAAACCCTAGCTACCGTAGTAAACGAGCATGAAGCCGGAACGGACATAATTACTCTTAAAGCGGCTTTTAATAATTACGTATCTAACACTAGCGTATCTAGTAGCTGGAGCGATAGCACCCTAGGGCTAGTTAATCACGTAGGAAAGCTTATGTTTATGTACTTTGGCGGCGATTCGGACATCAAAAGCATAAAAAGAGACGATTTGCTCAAATTTAGAAATACCTTGCTTAAGCTCCCGACCAAACTCTCTCAAAACAATCTCTATAAAGGCAAAAACTTAGACGAGATCATAGCTATAGCAAAGGATAAGCCGAAAATTTCCAAGTCTACTATCAAAAAATATATAGTTAGAATCTGCGAATTTTTTAAATATTGCTACGACAGCGATTACTTCGCTAAAAATCCCGCCACGGATATTCAAATAACCTTAACCGCCGATGACGTTATAAATAAAAAGCCATACCGAGATAGCGACGTAAACGCTCTTTTAGCCATCGTCGGCGATATTAAGGAAAACGGCGATACGAAAAGTCAAAGAGTAAATAAAGACGAACTGTTTTTCGTAACCCATATCGCAGCGTATTCTGGAATGAGGCTAAAAGAAATAATACAGCTAAATACGGACGATATAATAACCAAAGACGGCGTAGTTTGTTTTAGCTTAAATATGGAGATTGACGTAAATACCGATAGAAGCAAAACTTTAAAAACTAAAAACTCTATAAGAAACGTACCTGCTCACCCTAAATTAAAAGATATCGGACTTTTTGAACTAATAGATAGTAAAAAGAAATCTGGCGCTAAAAACGGTAAGCCCGTAAGACTATTTAATTGCGACAATAAAGACTTTTCGGAGTATTTTAGAAAAAAGATCAACATGAGAGTAATAAAAGACGATAAAACAAGGACGTTTCATTCTCTTAGGCATACTTTTATAAACAAGCTAATTCAAAGCGGCGAGAGGATAGAGCATATAGCGGCTCTAGTGGGTCACGAGCAACAGTATAAGATTACTATGAATACTTACGCAGAGCCCGTCAATATGAAAATTTTAAAAAACTTAGTCGAAAAGATAAATTTTATAGAAGTTAAGGAAGAAGAGGGGTAAAAACGAGTAATGCCCTTTAAATAGACGGACACAACCTAGTTCTTTGCGTAAGAAGCGAATTTTTTGTTTTTAAAAGCTTATGACAAACACAAACGTAATCGTTTGAGAGATTAAGACGTGCCACGATATGTTATTTTACTCCCTTACCCCTCTTTGCTTTGTTTACGCGCTTGCATACCGCAAGGCGACTTCTTTTTAGGGGATATGGTATAATGCTTTAAATCAAATTTGAGGAGACAAGATGACCTCGATTAACATACGAACCGATAATAGTAACCTAATAGAAGCCATAAAAGCTATTTTGCAGCTAGATCCAAAAGCTCAAGTAACCTACGACGACGACCTTGGAGAATTAAGCCTTGCGGATGCGAAACATTTGCAAGAAATTTCCGACGCAGACGATAGGGGCGAGGTAAAATATTATAGCGTTGATGAAATGAGAGAGCGCTCCAAAGAGCATTTAGGAAAGCTCGTCGCGTCGTTATGAAAATAGTTCTTTCGGATAAATTTGGTAATGAGCTGGAAAGAATGCTAAATTTTATCGCTCAAGATAGCCTTAGCAGAGCGACCGAATTTAACGATGCCTTGTATGGCAAAATCCTAGAAATTCCAAGCAGGCCTTATAGCTTTCGCAAGAACAAGCTACTTAAACGAGAGGATACGAGAGACTTAATTTTTAAAGGCTACGTGATAGTTTTTCGTATTAAACCAGATCACATTAAAATTCTGTCTATATATAAGCATAATTTGCCGAATTATTAACCGACTGGCGTAGGTTTAGCGCATCCTCTTAATTATCGCCTCTTAGATAGGGTTTTTGTGAGAGCGGTGAGTCAACGTCGGACTTTTATAAAGAAATAGGTTGAATTACCCGAGTTTGGTTTGGGTTTTTCTACGTGTATATTGGAAATAATTTGGTTTAAGTACAGCCTGCCGTCATTTGTTGCTTTAAAATCTTTAAGTAGGTTAATGTCCGTTTCTTGGAGTATTGTAGCATAATGGTCATAAATTTCTTTGTAAAGCATGTAATCTTTGAGCTCAACTGATTTTTCCGAAATTTCGTCAGAATATTTTTTGAAATTTAAAAAAATCTCCTCCTGAGCTTGGTTTACGTTGTTTATGTATTCATTAATTTTGGAGTTAATGAAAAAGAGATTGTAAGAAAGTCCAAGAATCGAACAAATAGCAAATCCTATGCCGACCATCATTATATCACGCTTAATAGATAACGTTTTCATTGACTCGGCTGTTTTTTGTAAATTAGGTACGACTTGACTTAAAGATTGATTTAGTTTTTCAAATTTAGAAATGGGCAAGGGAGCTTTTTCAATAAGATTATCTATCGTCGTTTTTAAATTCGTTAAGCTAGCTTCCAAATCGGCTAAATATTGTTTGGCTTGCGAATCCGAAAATTTCTCGCTAAGTAAATTCGATACGTTAATTTCTATTTGCGAAACAGTGCTTTTAATTTTATTGTCAGTATCTACCAAACTTTGAGACTTTTTATTGAAGGATTTAGATAGTTGGATATCAAGCTCTTCGAGTTTTTGTGGCAAGTCTAAGATTTTGTGAATCTCTTTGAGACTTGCAGCCAAGGAAATAAGATTGTTTGATGATAAAGCCTGTTTAAGATCGTCTGTAATTGATTTAATTTTGTCAACTAAGGACTGTAGCTCGGTACAAATTAATTCCATGCTTTGATATTCTGGTTGTTCCTGCATGTTATGCTCCTTGTGTCGCCATAGATTTATTTTATATTTTCAGTACTATTTGCACTAGTTTGTTCATTACCATCAATATCCTGCCCCTGAATATTTTTAACTACCTTGGGTTTCTTATTGCTACTTTTTCTGCGGGGCTCTTCAATTTTGCCGCCGCATTCTACCCATGCAGCGTTAAAATATCTACGCGGGAACGTATAGTTAAAGGTTGTATTTATATATTTATATGCCTTTGTCGGATTGGCTCCTTTTTGAATTAGTTTGGTGAGAATTTTCCTAACTCGATCAAGTTCAAAAAAGGCTTTGGGCGTAAACTTCTCATCCGGAATAAAATTATCAAAAGACTCGTCGAGATTTTTTTCTATTTTAGATAAAGTAGAAAATGTATCTTTAAGCATCTTTGGTTCGGACTGTTTGTTTTTATTTTCTTTCATTTAAGTCTCCTTGTTTTAGTTTTTAATACATGTATTATAGCATTTACGGATAATATTTGCAAGTTATAATAAAAAGTGCTATAATAAGTCGTAGATAAGTATAAAAATATATTGTTTTAGGCACGTCAGCCAAATATCCGACAAATCTTTGCTTCGCAAAGATCGGATTTGGCACGCGCCTAGGGGAAGCCCCCTAGAGCCCCTTATTAAAAACAAAAAGCTATTTTTGTTTTTAATAATACTAACTATTTAAACTATGCACTATCATTTATACTTTTAATAGCTAGTATTTTTTGTCGGTTTATGTAGTAGTAAAGGAGCTATATAATGTCCAAAAGTAATAAAAATAAACGACACCATCTTGATATTATTCTTGATGATATTTTATTAGAAATAGTATCTGAACGAGCAATGAAGCTTGGAATATCCAAGAGCATGTATGCTAGACGGTGTATAGAATTAGAAATACAATCTAGTTTTGGTATAGATAATGATGTAAAAGAGCGTCAAAGAAAGCATCTAATGCTCTTAAATAATATTGCAAATAACGTAAATCAAATAGCTAGAGCTAGTAATAAAGTTGCTAAAGATTTTTCTGGTAATAGTATTAAAGCTGAATCGTTATTAAAGCACATCCATTATCAACTAAGCGCTATTTTAAAGCTAACAATTAAAGAATAAGTCATGATTATACGTATAACTAGCGATGCACAATACGGTATCTCAAACTATCTTAGATACGGTTTAAAAAAGGATTCTACTATGACTAGAATGCAGAAAGATACCATAATACCTCTCGAAGGAAATCTTGATGTTTTTGAACAGATTGAGAATTTTATGCATACTCATAAAGACTATAAGAGTGGAAACTATTACCACTTGACGCTATCTTTTTCGCAACAAGATATGGAAAAAATAGATGATATGTCAGACGAATTTCGCCGAGATTTTATGCGTAAACTTGTTCAAGAGACCTTAGACTTCTATTGTAGCGGATATGATTTTGATGAGATAGTATGCTATGCAGAAGCTCATCTTGCCAAGATTAAAACAAATGAAAAAGGCGAAAAAAGATTAGATCATATTCACCTTGCGGTAGCTAAATATTCTCCCATGCTGGATAAGGCTATCAGGTTTAGACCGTTTAACTTAGGCGTAGATAGCGCATTTCAAACATATCTTTGCCAAAAATACGACCTAGATTTGCCGCAAAATAGCCCAAGATTTAACCGCATAAAACCGTTTAAAACAAAAACGGCTATGACTAGAAAAAATCTAGAAATACTATTCCAAGACGTTAAAAATGAAAAAGATATAATAAATTTATGCTGTTCGCTAGGTTTGGAATATACTAAAGTAAACGGTAAAAACGGCGCATATTATAAGATTAAAGCAAACGATATGAAAAAGTATATAAGGCTTTACGGTAAAGGGTTTGAGACCTGCTTTGCGGCCGTAAACCCAAACTATATACCAAAACCTAGGCAAAGTAATAATCTTGAAGTCGTTATTCAAAGGCTTAAGGATACTATGGCTAAGGACGTAATAGCGCGCAAAGGAAAAAGGCATATCAAGGACGAAAAAGAAATTACTATGAATCAAGTCGAAATTCAAGCCCTGACCGAGAACATAGAAATAGCTCAAATACCGTCAGGTATCGGCGAATCTAAACGACCTACCAATGAGGTAGATGGGCAAAAAGATGGCATAAAGGCTGAGTTTTTTGCTAAAATTTCGGCCATTTCTCCGCTAGAGGCGCTGGAATTTGCGCGTACAAAAGATTGGCTGCCGGCTAATTGCGTCTATAAAGAGAATCTTGAAAATCCTAGTAAATTAACTAAATATAACGAAAGAACCAAAAGAACTTCGTCTCCCAGTTTGTATGATTTTTTCGTAAGGGATTGCAAGCTAAGTTTGCCTGAGTTAAACGACGTAGTTAATTATCTTTTTGATGAAAAATTTAGACCGCAAACCGTGGACTTGCAAGATAAACTTCCCGTTTTTGAAATAGGAGTTCAAAAACTACCGCTCGGAGACTTTGATTTGGCGTCAGGCTTTGTTAGCGAAAAAATCGAATCCATGGACGAGCTTGCAGGCGTAATGAAAAACGAGGTATATTCAAATGCAACGTTTCGCTCTTTAACGCAGACGGATATCGAGAAGAAGTATGAGCAGCAGCAGCAAGAGGTGGAGAATGGATACAGGAAGCAAATATCAAAGTATCTAGTAAATAGCGCGCCCCATCTTAAAAAATACGGCTACCGCGGCGCAGAGTTTATAGAGAGCTTTTCTAGCGCTATGTTTTTTGATATAGGTGGTAGTTTAAACGGTAAAATTCGTGACGTTTCTACTGTCACGCTAGCTGGCCTTACCGAAAAGATAAAAAGCTTGCCTTATAAAGCGATGATTGTAGCGACGCAAAGTCGTCAAAGCGATACGGTGACGGAGTTAGAAAACATCAAACAAAAAACCCTTGAAACATCGGCGCGAGACGAGTTATCGCCTATCTACGAAAAGGAAAACAGGCGATTAAAAAAAGAGGGCGAAACCGATAAGATACGTCTAGTCGTTTTTGGGGATACGAATTTTAAATTCGACGTAAAATACAAAGATATCTCTCGCCAAAAGCAGTACATAAAAAGATGCTATCTTGCCGTCCGCAATAAAATAGCCGAGCTTTTTGGCATATCCGAGTATGTAGATAAATATACGAAAGGAGACGTCGCAAGGCTTTATTATCCTTTGGCGCGAGAGGCTTTGGTTTTTAAATATAACGAACCCGGACGCACCCTTGTTCCATGTCTGAAATTTTTCCAAGAAGTAGAACCTACTATCAAACCCCAAATAGATACGGATATCTCACTGCAAACTCAAAAGCTAGCCAAAAGGCAAACCCAAAACCCACAAACGCAAAAGATTAAAATAGACACTTCCTCGTCTCGTGAGATTGCCGCTTTATGCGCTAAATTTAATATCGACGAAGTCGAATTTGCTCCACTGGCACAAGAAGATAAAGCGCCATACGCAAAAGTCGTCGATTTTACGTCGGTTAATAGCGTAGATTTTAAAACCGCACTAGAAGCTTACGGACTTAATCCCGAGTTTAACGCCTCAAAGCAAATTTGCTTAACAAACCGCGATAATCTTTATTTAATCATACCCGCAAATAGCGGACGAGAGCTAATATACGACTATAAAGAGATGAGCGGTCAAGCGATCGACGTCGCTAGGTTCGTCGAAGAAAACGATCCTGCTTCTAATTTTTTCGATAAATTTAAGAGCTTTGCAAGAAAGATGGGACAAGCGGCCGACTTTTTCATCAAAAAGAACATCTCTATGGTAGCTAACGCAATAAATGAGGCGCTAGATCAAGGTATCGTAAAGCGGGAGGCGTTAGAATCTAAGATAAAATCATATTTTACTACGGGGAATTTCACTCCTACTGTACATATGAATTATGGCGCCATATCCGTTGACGGCGAGAGTTTCGAATACGATAGGGATTTAAATTTCGACGGCGAAAAGATAGAAAAACTAAATGGTATTCTTTTTGCACAAGATAGTAAAATGAACGAGACCGACGATTTGCTCGATCATGAGCCGAGCGCTCCAAGCCGCTACGGTCCGGATTTTTAAAAACAAATTTAGAAACATTAAGCCTTGTAGGCGGAGCGTTTAGACACTATTGTTTTTAAGAACTTTAAGTTTTAATATACAAATTTAAACTCATATGGCGCTTTTGGAACTATAACAGATACCGCCAAAGCATACAATAGCGGGTCTAAAATATTAAGGCTTGCCCCTAAATTTCATACGAATTTAAATAAGCAGATTTATATCAAATTTTAATGATAACTTAAAATACACAATAGTAGAATATCATTATCAAAAAATATTTTTGTATTTTTAGAGATAACATTATGTTTTAGGTGTATAAAAACAGTGACTAACTAGGTCAATACAACAACTCAAAGGAGCAAAATTTGAATACGGCAAACCAACAAACTAAAAATTCAAACAACGACTTTCAAAACTCAAATTTGGCAAATTCGGACTCGGGCAAATTTGCGAGGGATTATGATAAAGAGCCGATAGTTATCAAAAACTATGAAGGATTTTTTGTTAAAACATCCGTGTTATGTCCTATGTTTTTCTGTATCACGATTTTAATTATTTTTGATAAGTACCAGGCAAATACTATTTTTGTTACTCTATGGCTGTGTTTTGTATTTTGCTGGATATTTATTCCATACTATTATTATGTCGTTAGGCATAAATTTGAAGTGAAATTTACAAATAATTTTATTGAGTTTTATAAAGACGGCAAGCTTGAACGTAAATCTGCGCGAAATGATTTGGATAAGATTATCGTAAAGCCGTTTTGGAAGCTTGGGCCGACAAAGTCCGACTCGGGTGATAAAATCTTTTATTTTATTATATTTATGGCATTACTCTATGCGATAGGATGGACGCTAGCGTGGCTTTTGGCGCTTTTATATATCTCAAATATTATTTACAAAATTTGCTCTCAGCTGCTTTTGGTCGGTAGTCTTAAGCGTTTTACATTGTTCCCTAGTATTATAGTGGATTATCCGATATACCCAAAATATTTTCTATACAACGGCATTATACTAGCTGGAGAATATTTTATGTTTCAGATTTTTAGCGATGATGAATATCAAGAAATCAAAACCTACTTTTTGGACAGAAAAAATATAGATATCGACGAAATTAAAAAATATTATTTTACTTAAGGAGCATAAAATGACAAGAGAAGAAGTTGCAAAAGTTGAGCTAGATAAAGCTTATGAGAGGCTTTTGAAAAATACAGGTTTAACTAAGCGAATTGGGAAAGCTAAGGATGCAAAAAAGGAGTAAAATTTGAATACAGCAAACGAACAAACTAAAAATTCAAACAGCGACTTTCAAAACTCAAATTTGACAAATTCCAGCTCGGGCAAATTTTCGAGAGATTATGATAAAGAGCCAATAGTTCTCAAAAACTACGAGGAAGCATATCAGGTTTTATTAGTGATTTCGCCGTTTATGATCGGAATGACTACTGCGATATATATATGCGGCAATAATAATTACACTAGCGGCATAGAGATTGTTACGGGATGTATATATGTGCTTTTATTAATACTATTTTTTGTGCTACTGGAATTTATCGGCTATAAAAAAGAACAACCCATTTTAAAGATAAAAAATAGCAGTGTAGAATTTTACGAAAAAGGCAAAAGGGTTTTTGTCTCAAGTCGCGACGACTTAAGGAAGTTTATTTATAAACCATTTTTTTCCGGCAGTAATAGGCCTAGGAGTTGGATATATTTGCTTGCCATAACTCCCCCAGCTTTTTACTTTATTTACATTATGACGTTATCTTCGTATGTTACGTATTTTGCTCTTTGCTTTGCTGTATTTAATCTTCTGGGGATTTTCCTGACTAAATTTTTCTTCTGCCTTATCTTAGGCGGAAGGAATGCTAAATTTTCACCTTTTTTGGTTATTTGTATAGACGAGCCGCACAATAAACCCGGCAGTTTTTGGGGTGTGCCGCACGGTAATTATTTTACGATCACGATAGTCGATAAAGATACGTATAGAGAAGTAAAAGGATACTTTTTATCCAAACACGGCGTAAATATCGATGAGATAGATAAAGTTTATTTTTAATAGAAAGGATTAACAATGAGTAACGATGTAAGCAGTAGAGAGGCCAAAGCAAAGCATGAGCTTGATAAAGCTTATGAGAGGCTTTTGAAAAATGCGGGTTTAACCAAAACTGATCATAGAAGAATCTGGTAAATAAAACATAGTAAAGGAGTAAAATTTGAATACGGTAAACGAACAAACCTCAAATTTAAACAGCAACCTTCAAAACTCAAATTTGATGAATTCAGGCTCGGGCAAATTTGCGAGAGATTATGATAAAGAGCCGATAGTTCTCAAAAACTACGAGGAAGCGTATCAGATTTTGTTAAAAATGATACCTTTTATACTTGGACTGGTTGGCGCGGCGGCTTTGTGTGCCGATTACGATTATACCGGCAGTGTGGATATTGCCGCGGGATGTATGGCTATACTTTTACTAATACTATTTTTTGTGTTAATAAGTTTTATGTACTACAAAAAGGATAAACCGACCTTAAAGATAAAAAACGGCAGTATAGAATTTTATGAAAAAGGCAAAAGTGTTTTTGTCTCAAAACGCGATGATTTAAGGAAGTTTATTTATAAACCGTTTTTTATCGGCAGTGAAAAACCTACGGATTGGCTTTATTGGCTAGCCGTAGCGCCTATAGCTATTTACGTCATTACGCTATCTTCATATGTTGCATATTTTGCTCTTGGTTTTGTTGTATTTAATATTGTCGGGAATTTACTGACTAAGTTTTTTATGTGCCTTGTCTTGAGCGAAGGAAAGGGTATAAAATTTTCATCTTTTCCGATTATCCGCATAGACAAGCCTTATCACAAACCCGGTAGTTTTTGGGGTGTTTCATATAGCAGCTACTACACGATCACGATAGTCGATAAAGAGGCGTATAAGGAAGTAAAAGGATATTTTTTATCCAAACACGGCATAAATATCGATGAGATAGATAAAGTTTATTTTTAATAGAAAGGATTAACAATGAGTAACGATGTAAGCAGTAGAGAGGCCAAAGCAAAGCATGAGCTTGATAAAGCTTATGAGAGGCTTTTGAAAAATGCGGGTTTAACCAAGCTGATAATAGAAGAGTTTGGTAAAATGAAAGATGTAGCTAAAGTTTATGATATTTTGACATCTTTAACAGCAGCCCCACTAGAAGGAGGAGATGCGCTTAAGGAAGGAATAAGGAAATTGAATAATTCCTTTAAGGGTGTGGGCATAGGTTTTACTGCCGTGCAAGACGGACTGAAAGATGGTCTTGATTCAATGATGATTGGTGCATTAGTAGATGTTGGATTAGATTTTGGTGTAGAATTGGCTATAGGGTTTTTCAATAAGCCATTATCTGGGGCAATTGGTTTATTTACTACTGGCATAGGCATCGGAAATCTAATAAACAAAGCAACCGGCTCTCCAGAGTTAGATATCAATAAATGGCTTAAAGAAAGGATAGAAGAACTTCGAGGTGTAACGACCGACCTGCCTGAAATAAAAAACGGTATGATGTATCTAACTATGCGCGACGGTACTATATACGCAAGATCTCTAACCGAAAACGGAATGCATTTTATATCGGGCTCAGATAAACCCGACGTCCTCTTCGGAGGTGCCAACAAAGACATCCTAATAGGACACGGGGGAGGAGATCTTTTAATAGGAGGAGCCGGAGTAGATGATTATTTCGTAAATAACGGCGATATAATAGACGATAGCGATAAAAGAGGAAGGATATTTGATAGCGCAACCCAAAAACAATATACCGGAGGAACGTTTGATAAAAAATCGGGATACTATATCGGGGAGAACGGTTGGTATAAAATAGAAGGAAACGATCTGATAATAAACAATAAGATCACCGTAAAAGGATTTAATAAAGACAACAACGATCTGGGAATAACGCTACTAGAGGCCGACGATATAGCAATAAGCATAAGGGGCAAAACGGTCTTGTCCGAGCAAGGTAACGGAAAACATAGTGAAGGTTATAAGATAGAGCTGAATAGAAGCTTGGAAAAAAATGAATGGATGATAGTAAAAGTCCTAAACGATAACGGCGAAGAGAGATATGTGTTTTACGGGGACGTCCCGAAGGAGTATTATGATGCGCTTTTTTCAAAGAAAGTATATGGCGATACTACATATCTGAGCTGGAACGGAAATACTACGTCCAATGAAGACATAAATGTCGCCGTTAGCGTGAGCGTATATGCCCACTCGGATAATATAAAGGTAAAGTCCATAACTCCGTTGGGAGTAACCATAAAGGACGATGACCGTGACCCAAAAGAGGATCTTCCCGAAACATACGATCCCATAGTAATAGATTTCAATAAAAACGGTATAACATCTACCAAACTCAATAACACGGTGCATTTCGATCATGATAATAATGGTTTTAAAGAAGCTACGGCTTGGATAGAAAAGGATGACGGACTACTGGTACTGGATAAAAACGGTAACGGTAAGATAGATAACGGAAATGAACTGTTTGGAAATCATACCATCTCAAATACCATATACAGATATACGGATAAAAAAGCTACCAACGGATATGAAGCTTTAAAGGCTTATGATCTAAATAATGACAATGTCATAGATGAAAAGGATGAGATATTTAGTAAGCTTAAAATTTGGAAGGATGCAAATTCAAACGGTATAACAGACGAAGGAGAGCTTAGCTCACTTACCCATAACAATATCAAAAGCATAGATTTAAACTATAAAGAGATAGCTATGGATGAGAATTCAAATACGGTAAAGCAAAGCTCTAAAGTTACTCTTAAAGACGGCTCCGTTTTGAATGCCAATGACGTATGGTTTAAAGTAAATTTGGATAAGACAAAAGAAGAAGATATAAATATCCCGCTTGAAATAAGATCTCTTCCTCAGGTCAAAGCATTCGGAAATCTAAATTCACTTCAGATAGCGGCAAGCAAGAGTGATACTTTAGCCGCTATGATAAATCTATATCTGATGCTAAACCCTGAAGATAGAAAGAAACACATAAACGATATAGTCTATGAATGGGCTGGGGTAAATGATATGGACCCAAACTCCAGAACTATATCCATCGATAGCAGGATGGTAAATGTTTATGAAAAGATTACGGGGAAACCGTTTACTTGGCACGGAAACTTTAATGATGAAAATATCAGAATATCTGCCAATATCATCAAAGAAAGATTTGACGTCTTTAAACACTACGTCTACGCAACGATAGAGCTTCAAACTACATATGCCGATATTGATTTGGATACGGAAACTATGAGCTTGGAAAATAATGTAAAACCAAGCTATAAATTCGACGCTTTAAATTCTAAGCTTACTCAACTATATAAAGACAATCGGCATGACGAAATCAAAAACTTAATGGATATAGTCAGAGAGGCCGGCGCATATAAGCCTGTGTTTCAGGAAACTCTAAAAACAAACTTGATAAGTCTTTGCAGCAGTGATAATAAATTCTTATCTCTATGCTTAAATACCTATATTCAAGGAACCGACGATGACAATACGATCAATGGAAGTTTTGAAAACAATTTTATAGTAGGCGGCAAAGGGAATGATATTCTTTATGGTGGAGGCGGAAATGATATATATGCATTTGCTAAAGGCGACGGTAAAGATACTATCTATGATACGGCAGGTAACGATAAAATAGAATTTAAAGAAGGCATAGCTCCTGGCGATGTGAGCTTTAAAAGAGAGTTAGACAAACTCATAATATCAATAAAGAGCGGTAGCGAAGCAGACGGTGACAGCATAACCGTCCAAAATTTCTTCTCCGTAAACCCTGCGATAGGAAATAACACCGTTAGAACGATAACGTTTGCTGATGGAACCGTTTATGATTTCAATAAAATTCTTGAGCTGACTCCGCTAAATTCTACCGATAAAGACGACAAGCTTTATCTAACGGACGATAACGACACCTTTGATGCGGGATCAGGAAATGATGAAATTTGGGGTGGTAACGGAGATGATACATTAAGTGGTGGCAGAGGCGATGATATTCTTTATGGAAATAACGGTAATGATACGATTTACGGAAACGAAGGCAATGACGTCTTGCATGGGGATCTAGGCAACGATACGCTAATAGGAGGACGAGGAAACGATCAACTATACGGAGAAAGTGGCAATGATACCTATATATTCGGCAGAAATTGGGGAAACGATACTATAATAGAAAACTACTATGACCGCAATAATATAATTAAATTTACTGACAATATTACCAAAAACGATTTGGTATTTAACAGAAATGACCGTGATTTGATTATTTCCGATAAAGCCGGCGCTAATTCTATATGCGTAAAAGATGTTTTTTATCTATCTTACGATTATGCACAATTAAATTCAAAAATATCCAAGATAGTATTTGCGGATGGTAGCGAAATCTTGGAAAAAGACTTTATAGATCCGCTATTAATCAATCCAACCGATAACGATGATAAACTGGTGGGGGCTTTTGACGCCAACTATACTATCGATGGAAAGGGTGGGAATGATACTATTATTACAAACAAAGGCAATGATACATTAATAGGCGGAAAAGGCAATGATACTCTTATGGGAGGAGAAGGCGACGATACTTATATTTACAAAAAAGGAGATGGAAACGATATTATACGAGATCTTAACGGCAATAATATAATATATTTTAAAGATATCGGACGAGACGGGATTGAGTTCTTAAAAAATAATGATGACCTAATTATTAAAATAAAAGAGAGCAATGAGACTATAACCATAAAAGATGTATTGCATAGCTACCAAAGAGATTACGTTAATTTTGCTTTTAAATTTATGGATGAAAGTATTATGAACATCCATGACGTACAATTTTCTTTAACCGGAGACGACGAGAATAATGTTTTAAGGGGTTACACTACTAGCGATACCATATACGGCAAAAAAGGAAACGATACTATCTACGGCGGGGCCGGCAACGATACATATATCTACCATAAAGGCGACGGCAATGACATTATATATGATTTGCAAGGTAGCAATATAGTAGAGTTTAAGGATATTAATAGAGATGAAGTGGCTTTTACGGAAAGCCGCGGCAGTCTATTGGTAACGATAAGGGATACTAATGAACAAATAACTATTATGAATTTTTTTAACTCTGAGTCGTCTAGTATGAGTTTCGGGTTTGCCGACGGAACTACTTTAGACAAAAACGCAGCAAAGGCAGCTGCCCTGATAGGCGACGATAAGGATAATATAATCCAAGGATACTATTCCGACGATATACTAAAAGGTAACGACGGAAACGATACGCTTTACGGCGGAGGAGGTAGCGATACTCTAGAAGGCGGTAAAGGAAATGATATCTTAGTAGGCAATACGGGAGTAGATACTTACGTATTTGGAAGAGGGGACGGACAAGACGTTATCTATGCGCTAGACGCCGATTACGGACGATTTAATATAGACGATAAAGGAAATTATAATATTTCATACTACTACAATCAACAAAACTCCAAAGGCACAGATATCATTAAATTTAAAGAAGGCATAACTAAAAACGACCTAATCTTTGAAAGAGCGGGCGCTAATAGGCATGATCTTTTAATAAAAATAAAAGATACCGACGATTCTATTACCGTAAAAGATATGTTTAGCGACGCCGTAAGTTCAAGAGGCATAGATAAAATAGAGTTTGCGGACGGCTCTTTTATGAGTACCGACGATATATACAAAAATACTCCTCTTGTGATAAATAGAGCTGATCAAGAACGAACAAACGGTTCCGTATACTCAGACACCATAATAGGAAACGATCAGAATAATATCGTATACGCCAATGATGGAGACGACACCCTAACCGGAGGCAAAGGAAACGACTACCTAGATGGAGGAAACGGAAACGACATTTACGTATACAATAAAGGCGACGGAAGCGATACTATCTATGATACCGGAGGAGCAGATACTATCAAATTCGGTCAAGGTATCTCTAAACAAGACATAGTTGTCAAACGAAGCGAACGAGTAAATGCTGACGGCCGCAAAGAGTATAGCGATATAAAGATATCCTTTAAAAACTCCCCAAATGATTCCATAACCATAAAAGACATAATCGCTAGCAATAAAGTAACCGAAGAAAATAAAATAGAAACCTTTGAGTTTGAAAACGGTGAAAAGCTAAGCTTTGAAGATATTAAAAAGCTATCTTTAGTGGGTTCAAATGAGAGCGATACCTTGATAGGCTACGTTCATTTCCATAATATAATGAGCGGCAACGAAGGAAACGATAAGCTCTACGGTCAAGGCTGGAACGATACTATGGACGGCGGAGAAGGAGATGATATAATAGAAAGCGGTAGCGGTAACGATACTTTAATAGGAGGAGCGGGTAACGATACTCTAAACGGAGGCATAGGCGACGACGTATATATCTATAATAAAGGCGACGGCAAAGATACGATAATAGACGGGGGTGGAACGGACGTTATAAAATTCGGGCAAGGCATTAATAAAGAAGATTTGATTGCCACTAAAATCGGCAAAGGTTATTATGGAGACATTGTATTAACTTTTGCTAATTCGCAAAACGACTCTATAACCATAAAAAATATAATCTTAGCCGGAGAAATCAATAACGCCAATAAAATAGAAGCCCTTGAATTTGCCAACGGCGAAAAGTTAAAGATTGAAGACATTAAGTTAAACATAATAGGCACCGAAGAAAATGATAATATGCGAGGCTATGACGGTTTTAGCAATATCATTAAAGGCAATGGCGGAAACAATAATATTCAAGGCGGAGCGCTAAATGATACCGTATACGGCGGAGAAGGTGACGATACTATAGACGGAGGAACCGGCAACGATATACTTATGGGAGGCGAAGGAGACGATAGGATTTACGGCGGAGAAGGTGACGATACTATAGACGGAGGAACCGGCAACGACGCTCTTTACGGCGGCGACGGAGAGGATAAGCTGATGGGAGGAGAGGGCAATGATAATCTTTGGGGTGAAAGCGGTAACGATACGCTAATAGGAGGAGAAGGTAATGACGAGCTTTGGGGCGAAAGCGGCGATGATGTCATAGACGGAGGAAACGGTAACGACAATATTCAAGGCGGAAGCGGTAATGATACGATAACGGGTGGCGATGGCGACGATATTATAAAGGGCGAAGACGGTAATGATATCATAGACGGCGGAACCGGCAACGACGCTCTTTACGGCGGTGGCGGAGAAGATACGTATTTATTCGGTAAAGGCGACGGGCAAGATACCGTATCTGCGGATGGGAACGATATTATTAAATTTAAGGCAGGGATCACTCGAGACGATTTAATACTCAGGAGATCAGAATATCAAAAAGACGGTTTTGATGACGGTTTGATATTAACGATAAAGAACTCGTTAGATTCAATTACAATAAAAGACGTTTTTAAAGACGAGAGTAATAGTCAAGGTATCAAAGGCATAGAATTTAACGATGGCTCATCTATGAATCTTGAAGATATAAAAAAAGGAGTACTTATATCTTCCGACTCGGATCAAAAAACTTTTTACGGCTTTAATTCAGACGACACTATCATAGGCGGGGACGGCAACGAATACCTATATGGAAAAGGCGGCAATGATACCTTAATAGGTAATAAAGGAGATGATATTATATCGGGAGGCGACGGGAACGATATTTTAATCGGCGGAGAGGGAAATGACGAGCTGCAAGGAGGCAGCGGAAACGATACCTACGTGTTTGGACGAGGAGACGGCAATGATAAAATCATAAATTACGATAGCGATTCTGGCCAAAACGATATTATCAAATTTGAAGAGGATATAACTAAGGACGATTTGATATTTAAAAGAGTTAGAACATCGGATGGCGTTGGCGATCTTGTTGTATCTATTAAAGGAACAAAAGATTCGATTTGCGTATCGGGTATGTTTAACGTTGTGGATAATAACCATATATTAAACGAGCAATACAAAATAAATAAGATCGAATTTAGCGACGGTTCTTATATGGATTTAGAAGCCATACAGCTAGCCTTAAAAAATAATAACGTTATAATACATAGTAGCTATTTTTGGCGAAACAATGAGGGTAGCGATGAGGATGACGAAATATACGGCGACGATGATAGCAATTATCTGGCAGGTAATAAAGGTGACGATATTTTAATAGGCGGTAAGGGCGCGGATAGGCTTGACGGCGGAGAAGGGGCGGATACTTACGTCTTTGCTAAAGGAGACGGTAACGATATTATATCTGCGGACGGCAACGATATTATTAAATTTAAAGAGGGAATTTCTAAAGATGATCTTTTAATAACTAGGGAATATAGCAACTTAAAGATAAACTTTAAAAATAGCGACGATTCTATTACGGTTTCTGGTATGCTCTATGAAATAGATAGCAATTCTCAAGGAATAAAAGCTATAGAATTTAGCGACGGCTCGTCTTTGAGTCTTGAGGATATAAGAAAAACCGTTCTTGTTAATAATGATTCGGTGGATGCTTATGAAACGATAAGCGGTTTTAACTCCGACGATTTAATAATTGGCAACTCCAAAGATAATGTCATAATAGCCAGGGGAGGCAACGATACCGTTTACGGCAAAGAGGGAAACGATACGATATCGGGCGATGCGGGCAACGACCTTTTAATAGGCGGAGAAGGCGACGATACGTATGAATACAATATGGGAGACGGTAACGATACCATAGATAACACCGGAGGCGGAAACGATACTATATTGTTCTCTTACGGTATATCTAAAGACGACGTCTCATTTAAAAAAGACGGCAACGATCTAATAGTTACCGTAAATAAAGACTCTAGTCAAACCATAAACGTCAAAAATCACTTCCTGGGAGGAGATTATGCTATAGACCAAATCAAATTTGCAAGTAACGGTAGCGTATTGAGCCGTAAAGATATCTTAAAACTAATGAATACCGTTCATCTTACCTCAGAGGGCGGCAACAATAATCTGGTAGATAAAGGACAAAAAGATAACGTTTATACCTATGCGGGAGGCAGAGTAACCATAAGCGACAACGGAGGATACGATAAAGTTATCTTTAAAAACAAGACTTATAGCGTAAACTACAGTAAAAAGGGCGATAATCTTTTGATAAGCGCAAACAAGATAACAGCTTCTAATAATAACGTCCTTGAAGTAAAAGACTTCTTTAAAGGAGCCAATCATATCATAGAAGACTTTGATCTAAGCGAATACTCTTTGGTGACCGCCAGAAGAATATACGAGGACTTTGGCATAACCTATCCCGTAGCTCAAAGCAAACAAGAGGTTCTTACCGGAGGAAAAGAAGATAACGTATATATCTATACCGGGGGAAGAAAGATTATAGACGATAAGGGAGGAAACGATAGGGTCGTCTTTCAAGGATTAGAAGAGGGGCTATTTTATAGACAAAAAGGAAATAACCTACTAATAAGCACGAAAAAGATGACTACGGATAACGAAGACGTCTTGGAAGTCAAGAATTTCTTCTCCAGTAAAAACTCTATAATAGAGGAATTTCAAATAACTGATTACTGGAGCGTATCGGCTAGAAAGATATACGAAGACTTTGATGAGACTTATCCAGCTAGTACCTCTACGCAAAACGCTCCTTTGGCTTTGTTGGGAACCACAAACAAGAATAACGAGGCCAGTCTGAACGACAGCGCATCCGATATGTAGATATGTAAACTAGAATGCCCAAGCAGAACCAGAGCGGTCGGCTTGGGCTAAAATACTACAAATCCAAACCAATAGTGCCCAAGTGGGATACAAATATTCTTTTTACTTTTGTGAATTTTTTATAAAAAAGATGGTAAAATTACAAACGGCTTAAATTTTTGCTACATAAATTTTAAATTTGCTACAAACTTTAAGCTATATTTTATGAAAGGGAAATGCGATATAAAATCGTAGAAAACCCGTATTTTAGGGCTTGTTGGTGTCACGGGGGAGACTTGAACTCCCGACCTCCGGCTTATGAGACCAGCGCTCTAACCAGCTGAGCTACCGTGACGTTAAAGTTCGCAATTATATTCAACGTTTGCTTATATATTGATAAAATATTTTCATTTTTGCGTAGCAGGGCGCCCAAAAGTCAAATTTTAAAATTTAAATTTGCGATTTTCGGGCGCCAATTTGTCAAATTTAAACCAACAAAAATCCAAATTTGAGGCAAAAACGTCAAAAACCAAAATTCGCATTTTCAAGGCGCGGGTTTTGCCGCTCAAATTTGGAGAGTTCAAATTTACTAAAATAGGTCAAATTTGAAACGGCAAAAGCCGAATTTACTTGATAAAATAATCCCCGTCAAAGCTAACCAGCGAGTACTTGCGCTCGCTGCCGATGCTGCTAACTAGCTCGTCCACGTCCAAAAACTCGAGGCTGTCCGCGCCGATATATTCGCACACCTCTTCGGGTGTCTTGTTTGCGCTGATGAGTTCCTCGAAGCTCGGGGTGTCGATGCCGTAGCGTTCAGGGTATTTTAGCTCGGGGCAAGCAACCTTAAAGTGTATCTCTCTCGCGCCCGCGTGACGAAGTAGCTCGACGATCTTTTTGGAGGTCGTGCCGCGCACGATGCTATCATCCACGACGACCACGCTTTTGCCCTTGAGCAGGCTCGCCATCGGGTTTAGTTTAAGTTTGACCTTGAGGTTGCGCATCTCTTGCGTCGGCTCGATAAATGTGCGGCCGACGTAGTGATTACGCACGATAGCTAGCTCAAACGGTATCCCACTAGCGTTTGCGTAGCCTAGCGCCGCCGGCGTGCCGCTATCTGGTACCGGCACGACGAAGTCCGCGTCGATCTTGCTTTTTTTGGCTAGCGTTTCGCCCATTTTCTTGCGCACTTCGTAGACGCTTTTGCCCTCGATGACGCTATCGGGGCGCGCGAAATAAATATACTCAAACGCACAAACCCTAGGCTCCGCTTCAAAAAGACGCACGCTCTCAAACTCGCTTTTGCCCTGCTCGAAAACCAGCATCTCGCCAGGCTCCACGTCGCGGATAAAAGTCGCGCCTACCAAATCAAACGCGCACGTCTCGCTAGCTACGATGTAGCCGCCGTCTTTTAGACGTCCTAGCGAGAGCGGTCTCACGCCCCAACGGTCGCGGATGGCGAAAATTTTGTGACGCGACTGGATGAGTAGGCAGTAGGCGCCTTTGATTTGTTTTAGCGCCGCAACGATACGGTCTTGTAGGTGTTCGCTGTGGCTTCTAGCGATGAGGTGGACGATGTTTTCGGTGTCCATGTTGGTCTGAAATATCGCGCCCTCGGCGATCAGCGCGTTGCGGACTTCGTCCTTGTTTACGAGGTTGCCGTTGTGTACGACCGAGATCGAACCCAGCGCGTAGTTTGCCGCGATTGGCTGGGCGTCGGCGGCGGAGCTTTTGCCCGCGGTGGCGTAGCGGTTGTGTCCGATCGCCATGTCGCCTTTTAGCGCTTCAAAGCTCTTTTTGTTAAAGACCTCCGTCACGAGCCCGCGACCCTTGACGGTCTCGATATGTCCCTCGTCGCATGCGCTGATGCCGCTTGCCTCCTGGCCTCGGTGTTGCATCGCAAATAGCGCGTAGTATGCCGTTCGCGCAGCGTCTTTAGAATTTATTACTCCAACTATCGCACACATTTTTTTTCCTTTTTTTAGGGCGTTATCTTTTTGCCTTATGCTTCGTTAAAATTTAAATTTCAAGCTCGGCAGACTTTATGTCTAGCCTACGCTTAAAATTTAAATTTCGCCTCGCCTAAGTCAAAAATATCGCCGCCGATTTTCTGTAATTTTCAAGAAAATATCAAAATTTAACATAAAAAATAAGGCGAAATATCGCGAGATGAATTTGAAAGTTGCGCAGAAAATTTGGGCGAGGCTAGACGTGCGGTCTGCCGCAAGCCCGAATTTTCAAGCCCTTTCAAAGGTGCTCGCGAGATAAGCCGTTATTGTCTCACAGCCCAAGGCAATCATCTATCCCGTACAGCCCGCTTTGCTGCCCAGCAACCCAAATAGCCGCCTTTATCGCGCCTTTGGCAAATGTCGCGCGGCTAGTTGCGGTATGATTTAGTTCGATAAACTCGCCCTCGTTGTAAAATCCGACCGTATGCCTGCCTACGACGTCGCCGCCTCGCACGGCCAGGATCGCGATCTCGTCCTTGCTGCGAGCTCCGACCATGCCGTCTCTACCCGTTACTAAAACGTCTTTTAGATTTAGCCCTCGAGCTGCTGCTACGCGCTCACCTAGCGTTAGCGCCGTGCCGCTTGGAGCGTCTTTTTTGTGTCTGTGGTGCTGCTCGACGATCTCGGCGTCAAAATCGCGCAAAGCCTTTGACGCAAGCGCCGCCAATCGGTTTAAAACCGCGACGCCAAGGCTCATGTTGGTAGCGTAAAGTATCGGCATCGCCGCGCTTGCTAGCTTGAGCAGGTTCGCGCCGTCCTCGCCAAGACCCGTCGTGCCGACGACTAGCGGTTTTGGGTCGGTGCGAGCGTAGTTTAGCAGATTTATCGCGCCCTCTTTGATCGTAAAATCGATAACGACGTCGCAGTTTGCGAAAAGCTCGTCAAATTTGTCCGTGAGGATAGCGCCCTGGGGCAACGCAAAGTCAAGCGGCTCTATCGTATATGCCGCGCCGAGTTTCGCGTTTGGCTCGTCTTTTAGGCACTGGGTGATCATGCGTCCCATTTTGCCGCTTGCGCCGTGGATTCCTATTTTTACCAAAATTTATCCTTTAAAATTTGGGCTAAATTTAGCATAAATTTTATAAAAAATAAATTTAGCACGGCCGCCGCCTTCGCCGCGCGCGGGCAAAAATATTAAAAATCGCGCTATATAATCGACTTTTTAAATTTAAAGGACGACGATGAGGAAAATTTTATTTTTATTTCTAGCCGTTTTTGCGGCGAGCGTTTTGGCTAAACAAGCGCCGGTTGCGCAGGCGGCTAAAATGCGGCAGGCGGACGCAAATTTGAGCGCGTCAAATTTGACGGCGAAAGATAAAACCGCGCAAAAGCTCAATTTGACCCAGGATCCAGCTATCATCAGCGGCGAGCTAGCAAACGGGCTAAAATACTACGTCAAGGAAAACAAGCAGCCCGCAAATTCGGCATATTTTTATCTAGTCGTAAACATCGGCTCGACCGACGAGCGCGAAAACGAGCTTGGGCTGGCGCACTTTACCGAGCACATGGCCTTTAACGGTAGCCGCGAGTTTAGCAAAAACGAGCTGGTGAAAAAGCTAGAGAGCCTCGGAGTGGCCTTTGGCGCGGATCTAAATGCGCAGACTAGCTACGATCAGACGAGCTATCTGCTGGAAATCCACGTAAACGAGCAAAATTTAAAGGACGTTTTTCGCGTTTTTCGCGACTGGATCGACGGCGTGAGCTTTGACGCAGCCGAGCTGGACAAAGAGCGGGGCATCATCGTCGAGGAGGAGCGCGCTAGAAACACGCCTGCGTATAGATTTTACATCAAAAACCGCGTGCCAGAGCTATACGGCGATAGCATCTACGCTAAAAGGTCGCCTATCGGCGATATGAATATCGTAAAAAACGTCGACGTAGCGACCATAAAGGGCTTTTACGAACGGACGTATCAGCCTAGATTTATGAAATTTATCGTAGTCGGCGACTTTGATAAAAAGCGCATCGAGGAGATGATAAAGCAAAGCTTTAGCTCGGCTAAAAACACGAACGACTACGCGAGCCCCGATAAAACTATCCCTATAAAAAGCGGCTTTAGCGTAAACAACTACGACTCTGCCGAGATCGGGCTAAACTCTATAAATTTGATCTTCACGCAAAAGTACAAATTTGACGACGAGATCCAAAGGCTCAGGCAAAATTTACTCGCAAACTACATCTCAGATCTAGTCGCGATGATATACGAGCAGCGAAATTTAGCCCTGCGCGGGCGATTTTACTCGCCGATAATCGAAGACCAAAACGTGCTTTACGCCTTTGAGATAAACGCCGTCGAGGATGATTTTAGCGGCGCGCTTAGCGATCTGGCGGGCGTTTTAAAGGGTGTGCAGAAATTTGGCTTTAGCCGGGCTGACTTTGAAAGCGCGAAAAAAGATTTTATAAACTCGGCTAAAAATGCCTATCTGCAAGCGGGCAACAAGCGCTCGAGCGTGGTTGCGGCAAATATCGAGGAGACGACGAGGATCGGCGGCGTGTTGCTAGGCGAAAAGGACCTGCGCGACGTTACCTTGGCGCTGCTTGAGGGCATTAGCCTTGAGGACGTAAACGCAGAATTTAGGCGGATACTAGGCATCGACGCAAAAACTTTAAACGTTATTAGCGCCAAAGGAGAGAAGCTAAACGAGGCTAAATTTGATCAAATTTGGGCGGAAGCAAAGCCCTACGATACGTTAGCCTCAAATCAGGCAAAGAGCGAGCTTTTCGACTACGGCGCGTTAAAGCCAAAAAATTTCGTATCAAAAAAGCATAACGAAAAGCTTGATTTTTATCTTTACGAGCTGCCAAACGGCGCGCGCGTGGCATTTAAGGAGGTAAAAACCAAAAAAGACGTCGTCTGGCTAAGCGCGGTTAGTCGCGGCGGCACGTCAAATTTGCCAAAACCAAAGCAGGGCGCGCTAGCAGTAGAGGTCTCAAACGAGAGCGGGGCGGGGGAGTTTAGCAACTACGATCTGGCTAAAATCCTAAGCGGCAAGCAGCTAAGCTATAGTAAATTTATCGATCAGCTTTCACAAGGATATAGCGCGAGCTCGGCTAGTGCGGACTTTGAGTGGCTTTTGCGCGCGCTGTTTTTGGAGTTTAGCGAGCCTAGATTTGACGAAAACGCGCTAAAAAAGACAAAAATCAACGAGCTTGAAAAGCTGGAAAAAACCAAAAATCTGCCCGAGCGCAAATTTCGCGACGAATTTGCGAGATTTTTCTACGAAAACAATCCGCGAACAAACCCGCTCGAGGCCGCGGACATAAACGAGCTGCAGATGAACGACGTAAAAAAGATAGTGAAAGAGAAATTTACTAACGCGGCTTCGTATGATTTTATCGTGGTCGGCGATCTAAATTTGACCGCAGCCGAGCCGCTTTTGCAAAAATATCTGGCAAATTTACCCGCACGCGCACAGCGTGAAAACTTCGTAGATGACGGCGTAAGGACGATTTTGGGCGAGCGGGAGTTTAAGCGAAGCTACCAAACCACGCAGCGAAGCGACGCCGCGATGATAATGAAAAACGAAAACGTGAAGTATTCGCGCCCAGAGTTACTGCGCGTAAACGCCCTATCTGCGGTGCTTTCGATGATGTTGCGCGAGGACGTGCGCGAGGACCGCGGGCAGGTTTACGGCCTGGGCGTGCATATGAATCTCGCAAAATATCCGTACGAAAGCTTCACCGCGCATTTTGGCTTTACGGCTGCGCCTGATAACGTAAACGCCGTGCTGGGCGAGATAAAATCAAACGTCGCCGAGCTAAAAGGCGGCGCGGACGTCAAACGCTATCTGCAAAATTTCAAAAAATCAGCGCTCGTAAAAATGCGCCAATCCTACGTTCAGGGCGAATTTTGGACGCGCGCGCTCATGCGCGAGCTGGTTTTTGGCGATGAGGTTTTGAGCCTGGACGAGTACGAAAAGGCGGTAAATGCGCTCACCGAGCAGGACGTGAAAGACGCAGCGAAGCTCTATCTGGATGAGAAAAACGTCGTGATAAGCGTAAACGATCCCGCCGCGGCGAAGTAAATTTAAGCCTCGGCGGTAAATTTGATTTGCTGCCCGGGCGACGAGCGAAATTTGGCTTTAGATTTGACTAAGGACTGTTAAATTTGAAGCTAAATTTAACCCTCGTCAAACGAAATTTGAGTTAAATTCGCTCAAATTTAACTCAAATTTTCGCTGACGCCTTATCTCCTTTTATCTATTTGCTTTGTAAATTTGAGTTTGAGTCTGATTTACTTCTGTTGCTATCTACGTAAATCACCTGAGCCATGCCGCTTTCGGCTCTACCTATAGCGCTATTTATCCCCTCTTGCTTTTCCATTTCGTTTGCCCATTTGATAAAAGCCCTAATGTCTTTAAACGTAGCATTTTCATCGGGGCAATGCGGATTATAGAAATTTATATCTTTGTCAAATTCTTCTATCTTTTTCGGGTCTATCGGCTTTGGTTTGTATTGTAAAAGGCCGTCTTCATATAGTAGCGAATAAGGAGCATATTTGTATTTATTATTGGTCCTTTGTATCTTTTCTTCGGCCTCTTCGTCTCTACCTTGATTCATTTTATAGATATAGTTTTCTTTATAATCAATCAATCCCTTGCGCTTTTTATAGCACTCCTCATACGCCTTCTTTAGCTCCTCTTTAGTAGGTTGCCCCACGACGTCGTATTTTAAAAGAAGCTCTAGCATGGGTTCGTAGTTTGGGATAGTATCTAGCAAGATATATAAAGATCGCATAAATTCGGAATCGTCTCTTAGTCCGTGAAAAAACGTATTGTGATGATCGTCTAGTTTCGGTCTATACCCGCTAGCAAGGGCAAGCTCGGTCATCTCTACGTAGTTATGGGTTACTATATATCCTATCGGATCGTTTACGTCTTTGGATTCTTTGTTAACTTGATAGTTGTCTTCAAATATTATCTTTACATCGTCTCCGTCTATGATAAGCTTTTCGATATTGTAGTAAAAAGGAGTTTTTCTATACCACTGCACCGCCTTTACTTCATCAAATTTAACCCCGCTATCAAGTAGCAGCTTAGCGGTCTTTGTAGAGTTGTTTTCTATGGCGTAGGCTAGAGGCGAGAGTTTGTAGTTATCTTGCGTGTGAGCGTTTACGCCCATATCTATCAGCCTTTTTGCCGTGACTTCGTCGTCGTAAAAGCTAGCGTACATCAAAGGAGTAACGCCGTCTATGACGGGAGAGTCTACGCTAATGTTATTATCTTGCATAAATTTTAAAATTTGATCCGTTTGCTTTGATTTTAAAAGCTTGCGGAAATTTTCAGCAAATGCGTCGTCCTTTATCTGTTTATCTATATCCCAGTATCTAAAAGCAAAGTCGTCTATCTCCTCTTGCGTTACGTATTTGCTTAGTTCCGAACCGGGGATTATCTTGGTATCGGCGGTAACGACGAAACGGGTGGGGCCGGATAGTTTTTCGTAAATAAAATTTACGAAAACGATGAGGGAAAGAGCGACGAGGCTAAGTGCGAGTTTGTTCAAATTTATCCCTTAAGTCAAATTTGCGAAATATTAGCCAAAGGGCGGTTAAATTTGAGTGAATTTGGTGGCACGGGATTTGAAAAATGCGGGAAAATTTAAATAAAGGCAAATTTGACTAAATTTGAAAGGATAAGGCAAAACTCGGTAAATTTGGGAAAATTTGAAGTATAAAGAAAAAATTTAGCCGAAAAGCTCGGCTAAATTTGAGAAATCTTAGTGTAGGCTCTCGATGTAGCTAAGCACGCTAAGGGCCGCTACTGCGCCATCTCCTGCGGCCACGATGACTTGTTTTGGCGCGTCTTTTCTGATGTCGCCCGCGGCAAATAACCCCGGCACGCTAGTTTGCATCTTTAGATCGACGCTCACTTGGCCGCCATCCTCGGTCTGGCATACGAATTCGCCGTTTTCTTGACGGAGGACGTCGTTGTTTACGTTAAGCCCGACGAATACGAAAACGCCCGGCACTTTTAGGTCGCGCTCGCCATCTTTCGTGTTTATGATTAGACCTGCTAGGCCTGCTTTGTCGCCATAAGCTTGCTTGATCGTGGCGCTCGTGATAAACTCGATTTTAGCGTTAGCGCGGGCCTTTTCTAGCGTGACGGGAGCGGCGCGAAACTCGTCTCTGCGGTGGATGATATAGACGCGCGAGCAGATGTTGGCTAGATACAAGGCCTCCTCGATCGCCGTATCGCCGCCGCCCAGAACCGCGACTTCTTTGTTTTTATAGAAAAATCCGTCGCAAGTCGCGCACGTGCTCACGCCTCTGCCGAAAAACTCGTCCTCGCCCGCAAAGCCTGCGCGGCGCGGAGTGGAGCCGGTGGCTACGATGACTGCTTTGGCCTGCTCTTCTTTGCCGCCTTCAAGCTTGACCGTGAAGCTGCCGTCGGCGTTTTTTACCACGCGCTCGACGCCCGCCATCTCGTGCTTTAGTCCAAAACGTGTGCACTGTGCGACCCACGTGCTCATGAAGTCTATGCCGCTCTCGCCAGGAGCTTTTTGGCCGGGATAGTTTTCTATCTCAGAGCTGCTCGTGATCTGGCCGCCTGGCATACCTTTTTCAAACATTACGACGTTTTTTAGTCCGCCGCGAGTGGCGTAAAGTCCCGCGCTAAGTCCTGCAGGACCGCCTCCGATGATTGCTAAATCTAACATATTTTTTCCTTTAAATTTTATTTATTTTTGAATCTTGTTTATAAATGCCGCCCTTTTGCGCCTTTAGCTCCACGCTGGCGGGCAAAGACGTGATATTTAGGACGTGCATCAGCTTTAAAATCGTATTTATATCCGACGCGACGAAATTTATATTTCCATCGCTAGGCGCGCGTTTTTGGAGTAAATCCACGGCGACGATTTTTAAATCCTTGCTTGAAGTTTTTAAAATTTCCTTCCAATCTGATTGGTTGGAGCTAAAAACCACGAGTAAAAATTTATCGTCCTGCGGCGCGAAAATTTGAGCCTGCTCATAAAAAACCAGTTCGTTAAAATTTACGAATTTATACTGCGAAAATCTGTAATTATTGTAGGCAAATACGCCTGCTACCAGCGCTGCGCCGATAAAAGACGCAAAAACGGAGGTGAGAGGAAGCAGGCTTCCTCCTCGTCTAAAAACCATTAAAGAAGCGAATTTATCTTATCGGCTATGGCTTGTTTTGATTGTGCGCCGACCATTTGCTCTACGACTTCGCCATTTTTGAAAAATAGAAGCGTAGGGATCGAGCGGATGCCAAATTCTACGGCTAGGTCTTGCACCTCGTCGGTGTTTACTTTGCAAATTTTAGCTTTGCCCTCAAACTCCTCGGCTAGCTCGTCGATGACCGGAGCAAGCATACGGCAAGGTCCGCACCAAGGCGCCCAAAAATCTACTAGCGCGACGCCCTCTTTAGCGACGTCGAAATTCGCAGTCGTTAGTTCTACGTATTTTCCCATTTTATTCTCCTTATTAAAGATAGTTGTAATTATACACGAAAGTATCTAAATTTTAGCTAAATAAGAATTTTTACAAACTAATATTTTCTATCCACTTTATTTCGCCCTTTTTTATCGCGATCAAATCGACCTGAAAATCGGCATTTGCACTGTTTTGTAGCAGATAAAAATCGATAGTTTTTAAAATTTTATTAAATTTAGCGGGCGTGAGGCGATACTCGGCCTCATAGTCGCCCTGCGTGGCTTTGATTTCGACGAAGCGCAAAACGCCGTCTCTTTTGGCGATGACGTCGATCTCGCCGAATTTGGAGCTAAAATTTCTAGCAAGTATCTCGCAGCCGTTTTTTAGTAAAAACTCGCACGCCAGATCCTCCGAGCTCTTGCCGAAAAGATACGCCCTAAGTCCCAAATTTTACTCTTCTATCCTCATCATAAAAGGTTTTTCTTTTACGAACTCTTGCTCTTGTAAAATCTCCATAGTGCGTCTGACGTCCTTTTCCACGCTTGTGTGCGTTGTGAAAAATAGTGTCGCATACGGACTTTCGTCCTTTGGTTTTTGTAGCAGACTATCGATAGAGAGGTTGTTTTCGCTCATTAAATTCGTGATTTTAGCCAGCACGCCAACCTTGTCCTCGACCCTGAGCCTAAAATAATATTTCGTGCGAATTTCGCTCGGATCTAGGAGCTCAAGCGCATTTAGCTCAAACGGCGCCTTGTAGCCTAGCATCGGAGATTTGCCGTCTCTGGCGATGTCGATCAGGTCGCTGATGACCGAGCTCGCCGTCGCCGGACCGCCCGCGCCCGGACCGTAAAACATCGTCTCGCCGACTGCGTCGCCCACTACGCTCACGGCATTTGTCACGCCGTCTGTTTTAGCTATCATTTTATCTTTTGGTACTAGTGCCGGATGCACGCGCAGCTCAACCTTGTCGCCTGTTTTTTTGGCGATAGCTAGTAGCTTGATGACGTACTCGAAATCGTTAGCGAAAAAGATATCCTCTGGCGTTATGCCTTCGATACCTTCTATCAGGATGTCTTCGGGGTTGCCGTGCACGCCGTATGCGATGCTGGCTAGGATTAGTAGCTTGTGCGCCGCGTCAAAGCCTCCGACGTCAAATGTCGGATCGGCCTCGGCATATCCTAGCTCCTGGGCTTTTTTTAGCACGTCCGCGAAATTTGAACCCTTGCTCATCATCGAGGTTAAGATATAGTTGCTCGTGCCGTTTAAAATCCCGTTGATGCTTAGGATGTGGTTTGCACTAAGGCCCTCGCGAAGGGCTCTGATGATAGGTATGCCGCCCGCGACGCTAGCCTCAAAGCCAAACGGCGTGTTTTGCGCTAAATTTTGCAAGGCGTAGCGGTGATAGGCTAGTAGCGCTTTGTTTGCCGTTACGACGGCTTTTTTACGCTCTAAAATTTTACTAACGATCCTAAAAGGCTCCTCGACGCCGCCCATAAGCTCGACGAAAACGTCGATATCCTCGCGCTCTAGCACGCTATCTATATCGTCCGTGAGAGGGATGGCGATGTCTCTTTTTTTGCTTAAATTTCTAACGACGCCGATAACCGGAACTATCTCTTCGCCGCATCTTGCCGCGATCAGTTTTTTGTTTTGGAGTAAAATTTTAGCAACGGCTTCTCCGACCGTGCCGACGCCTAAAATGGCTATATTCATGCAAATTCTTTCAGATATTTCTTGACGTTTCGCGCCGCTTGGCGGATACGATTTTCGTTCTCGATGAGAGCAAGGCGCACGTAGTCGTTGCCGCCCTCGCCAAAGCCGATACCCGGGCTCACCGCGACGCTTGCTTTAGTAAGCAGTTGTTTGGAAAACTCGAGGCTGCCGATGTTTCCGACTTGCGGCGGGATTTTTGCCCAGATAAACATACTCGAGCTTGGCTTATGCATCTCCCAGCCGGCACTTGCAAAGGCTTCTAGCATCACGTCGCGACGTTTTTCGTAAATTTGACGGATATCCTCGACGCAGCTTTGATCGCCGTCTAGTGCGACGGTAGCGGAGACTTGGATCGGGGTAAACATGCCGTAATCGACCCATGATTTTATCTTTTTAAGAGCGGCGCAAAGGCGCTTGTTTCCGCACAAAAATCCGACGCGCCAACCGGCCATATTGTAGCTTTTTGATAGGGTGTAACACTCGACGGCGACGTCTTTTGCGCCTTCTACTTCAAATATACTAGGCGTCTTGTAGCCGTCAAAAGTAAGGTCTGCGTAGGCGATGTCCGAGATCACGTAAAAGCGCTCTTGTTTGCTCATCGCGACTAGCCGCTCGTAGAAGCTCTTTTGCACGGTTACGGTCGTCGGATTGTGTGGGAAATTTACGACGACGTATTTTGGTTTTGGCGAGCTTGAGCGGATAGTGTGAAGTAGGTCTTCGAAAAATTTATTTTCGTCAAGCTCAAATTTGTCGTTGTATTTTAGCGGCATCTTCGCCACGCTACCGCCGGCAAATAAAAACGCCTGCGTGTGGATCGGGTAGGCAGGATCCGGCACTACGGCTACGTCGCCCGGGTTTATCACGGCCTGAGCTAGGTGCACAAAGCCCTCTTTACTGCCCATAACGGCGACAGCCTCGGTGTCGGGGTCTAAATTTACGCCGTATTTGCGCTTGTACCAGTTGCAGATGGCTAGGCGTAGTTTGTAGATGCCAGCGCTCGCCGAGTAGCCGTGGGTTTTATCTTTTTGAGCGCTTTCGCAGAGCTTATCGACGATGTGTTGAGGCGTGCGGCCTTCGGGGTTTCCCATCGAAAAGTCGATGATATCTTCGCCCGCTCGGCGTGCGGCCATTTTTATGGCGTTTACCTCGGCAAATACGTAGTTTGGAAGTCGTTCTATCGTATTAAATCTAATCTCGTCAAACATGAATTTCTCCTTATTCTAGGTAGATTTTGAGTCCCCGTTTGATATTTTCTAGGCTAACCGCATCGTCGATCATTATGTATTTTGCATTTTGAGGAAGCGAGACTTTTAGGCTATTTACGGGCTTGCTAGTTTGCTTTTCGTCAAGCAAATTTAAATTTTTATCCAAAATTCTCATGACGGCGGACCAGCGATCCTCTGCGCTAGCGCTTATAACTGCGCTTTTTGCGCCGCTAGCGTCGATTAGATAGGGCTCGAGCGGCTTTGAGAGCTGAACTTCTTGCAAAAACTGTACCGGAGTTTGATTTATAGAGGAATTTGACGCGTCGATAACGTACTCGTAGGATAGCTCGCCTGGTCTGTTGATGTCGGTTATCTCGGTGCCGCTTTCTTTAAGCGCGGCGTAGAGCGAGCCTGGATCCGGGATAAATTTGGTGTCGATCGTCACGCCCCAAAGCACGCCGCCGGCGTTAGAAAATTCGCTCGTTAGGATGTTGTTGTAGCCTAATCCGTTTAGGGCGTCTTTTGCGATCTTCATGATAAGTAGCGGGTCGTTTTGGCGCGAGATAAATTTGATATTTACCTTGACGTTTTGTTTGTAGGATAGACGCAGGAGCGAATTTGACTTTAAAACGTTTGAAATTTTAGCGATATCGGGCTTGCCGCTTGCGTTTAGATATGCCGAGCCGTCGCCAAAGAGCTGAGTCGCTTTTGCGCTATTTTGACCGAGCAGGCCGCCTGCTATATCTACTACGCTGCCCGCAAGGCAAAGGGCCGCGCTAACGGCTAAAAGTACGAGCTTTTTTACCATGATTTGCCCTTGTTTAGAGCTACAAATTCGTCGTATGTGAGCAGCGAAACCTTGTCTTTTTCTATTAAAAATCTTTTTGGCCTATCGTCGCTAAATTTGATCGTTTGTCCGTCTATTTCGAGGTTTATATTGCCATGCCCGGTTACTGCGAGCTGCTTTTTGCCTATTTCGATTGTGAAGCTATTTGTCGTATCTACGGAGCGCTTTTTATTTTCGTCCAAATTTATAACGCCCAGCCACGTTTTTTTGCGCGGTACGATTTTTATCTCTTTGGTGCTTGCCGTCAGATGCCAAATTTTATCGTCGTTTGCTTGCTTTATCTCTTTAGAAGCATCGCTTGATGTATTTTGCTCTTGATTTTGCGTGATATTTTCTTCTTTATTTGTTTGAGCGGTTTCGTTCTTGTCGGTATTTACGCTTAAATTTACTTCCGGCATAGCTAAGGTTGCGGATGCATTTTCTTCGGTTGGTAAAATCGGCTCGAGATTTTTTATGGCATATAGATTTTCGTCATTTGTAGCGTTTTTGCTCTCTTGTTTTGCTTCGTTTAGGTTTTTGGCCGCTTGTTGGACGGCGACGGCTCCCGTGTAGGTAACGCTTTTATTCTTGTCTTCGAAAATGTTTAAAACATTGCTAAGGTGATTACCTTCGTTAAGTACGTATATTACGCCCGCAAGAACCGCAACAAGCGCTAAACCAAGGAGTTTCACGCCTGTATTAGAGTGTTTGCCGTCTGCGGTGTATGCGGATATCTTAGGCGATACGGATATGCTTTTGTGTTCGTTCTTTTGATTGCGCTCGGACATAAACGCCTCATACTCGCTCATCCATTGTGAAAAGTCGATATTTAGCTCGCGCTCTAAAATTTTAATGAAGCCTTTAACGTTTAAACGTACCAATTTTTCAAAATTTTTATCAGCGATGTAGCCTAGGTGCTCGGCCTCTATATGAGTTCTTCTCGAGACTTCGTTTAGTCCCAGCTCTTTTATCAAACTTATATCATTCATTTATAATCCTATCGCAAAGTATGGCAAACGCGGCCGAGACGTTTAGGCTGTCCCAGTCGTTTTTCATTTTTATTCCTACTATTTCGTCGCTTTTGGCAAGGACTTTTTTGTGCAAACCTTCGCCCTCGCTGCCCATCACGAGCGCGACTTTTTGGTTAAATTTGACCTCGTGGGCATTTTTACCGCCGCTTGCCGTGGCGTAAATTTTAAATCCGACTTGTTTTAGCTCGTTTAGCAAGCTAAGCCCGTCCTCTACGAGAGCGATATTTGCCTCGTAGGCCGCACCGCTACTAGCTCGCAACACGCCTTCCATCGCTAAATTTTTAGCGACGACTACGACGCCTCCGCAGCCGAGTGCATGCGCCGTTCGGACGATGGCACCGATGTTTCCAACGTCGCTAAGTCCGTATAAAACCGCTATAAAATTTTGTTTTTTTATCTCGTCGATGCTCTTAAACTCAAACTCTTCGACCTCGGCTAAAAAACCCTGGTGATTGCCGCCGTGTGCGAGAGCTTGAGCTTTTTGATTATCCACGCGTTTTATCGGCGCGCCGACGCCTACGATCTGCGAAAATAGCGCCTTGTCGCACTCCTTGGCGAGATAGACCGTTTTGACGCTTTTTTTATAGTTTTTTATGATGTGCAAAAATAGCTGTTTTCCGTATATTATCATCGCCTGATAATAGCTAAAAATCGGTAAAATTTAGCTAAATTTCGGATAAATTCGTCGCTTGTTTAAGCGCGCATTTGTGTTTTAGCGAGTGAGTTCGGAGTAAATTTCTTTGGCATTTCTGCCGGTGATTTTGGCTAGGAGTTTGGCCTTGGCTTTGGGGGAAATTTCAAGCTCTAAAATATCGTTTTGAGTGATTTTTTCTGATGTAAAATTTGGATTTTTTTGCACTACGACGCACCACTCGCCGCTTAGATTCGCCTCTAGTAGCTTTTTTGCCAACTCGCTTGCCGTGGCTCTAAATTTGATTTCAAATTTTTTCGTCGCCTCTTTTATGGCAAAAATTTCTCTATTCGGCTCAAGTTTAGCAAAGTCTAAAATGAGCGAAAGTATGCGTTTGGGGCTTTCGTAGATGACTGCGGGAAATGGCGAATTTAGCGCATTTTGTACCGCTGCGGCTCGCTCTTTGCCGTTGTTTGGCAAAAATCCTAAAAAGCAAAATTCTTTTTCGCAAAGACCGCTTGCGACGACGGCTAAGAGCGCGGCGTTTGATCCGCTTAGCACTTCGTATGCGATGTCGTTTTTTATCGCGAAATTTACGAGCGCGGCTCCAGGATCGCTGATGCCCGGCATGCCCGCATCGCTTAAAAACGCGATGTTTTTATCAAAAATTTCAAGCTCGATTTTGGATAAAATTTCATCTTCGTTATGCGTGTGTAGCGGGATAAATTTTTGGATATTTATATTTGCGTCAAAACGCGTATTTAGCAGGTTTACGAGAGATTTTGCGACTCTGGTATCTTCGCAAAAGAGTATCTCGCATTCGCGCAAAACGCTCAAAGCGCGAAGCGAGATATCGCTTAAATTTCCTATCGGAGTAGGAATGAAATATAACAAAGGATTATTTTAAGTTATATTTTTTCTTAAATTTATCGACGCGGCCCGCGCTATCTACGATCTTTTCGCTGCCCGTGAAAAACGGATGGCACTCTGAGCAGATGTCCACTCTGATCTCGTTTTTGTTTGACTTCGTAGTGAAGGTGTTGCCGCAAGCGCAAGTTACTTTGCACTCAACAAATTCCGGATGAATTTCTTTTTTCATTTTTTGTCCTTTTATCGTCTGATTTTTTAATTTTCATTTAAAGTAAGGCGAGATTATACAAAAAACTTCGTAAAAAATCAAATTTAAATTAAAATTTTAGCCGCTATGCCTAAAATCGCCGTTTGCGAGCGCAAAATATTTTTTGCTCTCAGTCCGTATTTTTTCGCGACCGCCTCTCGCTCGCTTCCGCTAAATCCCCCCTCGGGCCCGACCGCTAAAATTTCCTTGCCCGCATAGCCGTCTAGATTTTGGCCCTCAAAGTCGATAAGAGCGATGTTTGGGTAAAATTTGGCTAGCTCGTCCAGGCTTTTATAAATTTCAAATTTCATCAAATCATTTCGTCCGCACTGCTCGCACGAGCTTATCAAAATGCGCTCTAGGCGCGAAAAATCGAGTTTAAAGTTTTTTTGCGAAAACTCGCCGTAAAAAAAGACGATTTTAGCTACGCCCATTTCGTTTAGGCTAGGTAGCGTTTTTTCGATCGTTTTTGGATCGATGACGGCCCAAGCTAGCGTTAGATCGCTATTTCGCACTTCCACGTCGTGCGAAAATATTAAATTTAGCTCCGCGCCCCTTTTGTCTAAATTTACGATTTCATAGATGTGATTTTGTCCATCGGTCAAATTTCGCACGTCGATGCGCTCGCCCACCTTAGCGCGCCGCGCCTTCAGGTGCAAAAACGCCTCGCCCTCAAGCCTGATCTGTTCGTTTTTGGCCTCTTTTGAATATAAAAATTTCATCTCACCCCGCTTGCAATTAGTATCAAAACAAAATCGGCCGCGATTTTTAGGCGCATTTTGGCTCTAAAAGCGGCGAAATTTTTAGTTTTCATCGCCGCTTTTAGCCGCTTAAACTCCATCGCCCCAAGCCCGATAAGCAGCGCCCAAACCGCGATCATAACGAGAGCTTTAAGGCTCGGATAAAAGTAAAAAACGCTCATCAAAAGTAGCCCCGTAAGCATCATCGCGGCCAAAAACGCGTAGTAGGTAGGCAAAAACAGCCTGATGCGCTTAGCGTAGGCTGGCGAGTTTACGCCGAAATTTATCAGGCAAAAGTGCGCCGCGACTAGCGCCAAAAGCGCAAAAGCAAGCCCGATGTGAATGGAGCGCGCTAGCTCGTAGAGTTCTGATAGATGCTCGTTAAATTTCATTTTTCGGGCACCGGCTCTGGCGGCATATTTTCGTCGATACTTACGTTTGCGTCGCTTTGCGCGATGGGTACGTCGCTAGGCACGGTGCCTCCAAGATCCAGTGATGCGGGCTCCTTTTTCTCCTCGCAACCGCTAAAAAACAGCGCCGCTAGCGTCAAAATCGCAAGAATTTTCCTCATTTGCGCTAGACCTCCTTTGGATTTACTATTTTTTTGCCTAGCTTGATCTTCTCAAACAGCTCCGCGTCCTCCCACTCGGCTCTAACGCCCTCGGAAAAGACGATCTCGTTCAAATTTACCTCGCCCATTTTGGCGTTATACGCATCCTCTCTGAAGCACTGCGCGTAGCCCGTGTCGGTCTCGTGGACGATGACGCTGTGAAGCTTCACTTCGCGCTCGCCGTTTTGCATCTGCGTGGTTTTTAAAAGCCTATCGATCATCACGAAAAATATCCTGCAAAACTGCTCTGCGGACGGGTTTAGCGGGATCTCGATCCAGCGCGCGGAGTGCTTTTTGAGGTCGTTTTTGTACTCGGCTCCGTCGCCGCTAAATATCGTCGTGCAGTGATCAAAGCTATCGATGATGCAGCCGATGTCGCGCTTCATCAGGCCAAAATCATACACCATTCCCGCGTTATCGAGGAAATTTGACTCGAGTAAAATTTCTGCCCTGTAAGAGTGCCCGTGGATACTGGTTTTGCAGCGTTTTGAGCTACAAAATCTAACGATATGAGCGTTTTCAAATTTAAACATTTTTCTTATTATCATCTTAGCTCCGTTTATTAAATTTTACCGTTTCGCGCCGTAAAGATACGGGTAACGCCGCCTAAATTTAGGCTTTAAACCCCTTCTTTTGCGCCCCAAAGCCTGATATGCAGGCGATCTGAGTAGCTAAAACCGTGCTTGATCGCAAACTGCGCGACGGCTAAGGCGTTTTGCTCGAGGCTTATTTTATCATAACCTTGCGGCATACAAAAGACTTCCGCGTCGCAAATCTCTAAAATACGCGAAATTTGCGCTATGGCCGAGCCGTCTTCCGCGCTTTTTTTATCAAGGACGAATTTATAAAAACTGCCCGTGGCGTTTTGTTTTATGACTTTTAGAGCGCTAGCGTTGATACGCCTAGCCTCGCTCTCGCCGCTATTCTCGAGCTTGACGCTGACGGCAAAGCGGCATCTTTTATAAATCTCAAATTTGGCAAAATCCACCTCGATCGTACCGTTTGTTTCAAAATGCGCCTCGTAGCCCTCGCTAGTCGCAAAATTTAAAAAATCTAGCAAAATTTGATTTTTGTGATGTAGTAGCGGCTCGCCGCCAGTAATTACGATGATAGGCTTTTGGCGTAAATTTGCGCTCAAATTTTGCGTTATTTTTATGAGTTCGTCCGCGCGCAAGATTTTTTGATACGAAAAATGCCCCGTAAAAACTGCGCGGATCGTGTCGCAGCCTGTTAGCGTTTCGCCGGTTTTGGGCGAGACGGCGCGCACTCCAAAGCCTGCGCAGTTTAGATTGCAGCCAGCAAAACGCAAAAAAATCGCCAAACGGCCGCTGCTTGCGCCTTCGCCTTGGATGCTTAGGAAACTCTCGACTAGGTTTAAACTCAAATTTCGCCTTTTAAATTTTGGTCGATTATAGCAAAATTTGAAGGATAGTTTTATGGAGTTGGGCGGATTTTACGTCAAATTTGAGCGGGTTTTGTTAGAAAAACGGCGTCAAATTTACGGATAAAAATATAAAAATCAAGCGCGGTTAAATTTGGTAAAAAGCAGGCTAAACCTACGGCAAATTTGACGTAAATTTAGCCCTGATTTCAGCCGCCCGTTTGGTAAAAGGCGCGGCTTGAGGTCTCGTTTTGAGCGCCGATCGCCCATTTGTTTTCTTTGGGTTTGTTTTGCAACACTTGGCGCAAGATCTCGCTAGCTCCCGCGATATCGCCCTTTCTTACGGCGTCTTTTATGCTCATCGCATCCTCGAAGTATAGGCACGGGATGAGATGCCCCTCGGCCGTGAGGCGTATGCGGTTGCAGCTCTCGCAAAAGTCGTGTTTGTGCGGGTCGATGACGCCAAAAGTATAGCCGTCCTCTAGCTTGTAGATGCTGGCTGGCCCCGTCGGGATCTTTTCGGCTGCTTCGAAGCGATATTTTTTCGCGATGACGTCTAAAATTTCAGCCGATTTCATGCCTTTTAGTTCATCGTTTGCGTGGATGTTTTCCATGTATTCGATAAAGCGAATTTGACAACCCATAGAGCGCGCAAACTCTAGCAAAGAGACGATCTCATCATCGTTTACGCCTCTTAGCGCGACGGTGTTTAGCTTGACTTTTAGCCCGGCTTCAAGCGCAGCGTCAAGGCCCGCTAAAACCTCGTGCAGGACGCTTTTTTGCGCGAGAAATTTAGCCTTTTCAGTTTTTAAGCTATCAAGCGACATATTTATGCGTTTTAAACCCGCGTTTTTTAGGGCTTTTGCGTAGTGTTTGAGCATAAAGCCGTTTGTAGTGATAGCTAGATCGACGTCCGGGCTGTGATCGTTTATCATCGCGATAAATTTGTCCAAGTCCTTGCGCAGTAGTGGTTCGCCGCCGGTTATGCGGATCTTTTTTACGCCTTCGTCTAGGCAGACTTTGACAAATAAAAACAGCTCCTCAAAGCTCAGTAAATTTTCTCTAGGTTCCCAGCTAAACGGAGTTTTAGGCATGCAGTATTTGCATCTAAAGTTGCATCTTTGCGTGACCGAAATACGCAGATAATCAACCGTCCGTCCGTGCCCGTCTATTAACATTTTTCCGCCCTTAAATTTTATCAAAACCATTTAATTTTGATTTGGTTAAAAGGCATTATAGGAAGTTAAGCTTTAAATTTTTTTAAAATTCGCGTATGAAAATAATGTTATTTTTTTATATTTCGCGCCGGGGTTTTAACGCTATATCAGCTCTCGCAGTTTTAGCGTCAGCTCGACCTTGCCCACGCCCACGCACAGCTCTTTTGCGATGCTTTCGACGCTTTTGCCTTCGCTATACATCTGCACGATGCGCTTTTCGTCGTCCTCGCCGTTTGGTGCGGAGATTTTGCTGATACTTTTGGTGCGCTCCTCAAGCGTAAAAAGTCTATCTTGTTGCTGGCTTTGGAAGCTATCTATCGAGCTTTCGATGCCTTGTAGGGTGTTTATTATCGGGGTTATTTTTTGATTTATTTTTTCATTTAGACGCTGTTCGAGGTTACTTTCTAGCTGCACTACGTCAAATTCGGCAGGCTCGCTTTGATTAAAATTCGCAACCTGTTTTTTTACAGCGTGAAGCTCTTGTATCAGGCTTTCGATCGCTTTTTCGTATCTTGAAAATTTCCTCGAAGCCTCTAAATCTTTTATAAAAACCAGCACGAAAAGCACCGTTAAAATCAGCCCGAAAATGACAAATATTATCAAGTCGTTATTCATCGTTCATCTCCTTTAGTTCTCTTATCATAGCGCGCTCTCTGGCCGTCACGTAGCCGTTGTAGTCGCTCTCGTCGCTCTCGTTTATGCGCGTGATTTTGGCGGTTTTCTCATCTAGCGCTTCAAAAAATATCGCCACGTCTCGCTTCGGAAAGATAGGCATAAAAATGCGTCCGTAGTAGCCGGCGCCGTTTTTAAATTTAGCCTCTTTTATCCTAAAATTTTCAAAATTTATCCCGTCTAGCACGCTGGATTGCGCAAGCTCGAGTTTTATGAATTTTTCATTTTTTATGTAGGCGTTTAGCTCGTCAAATTTGCGGTGAAGCTCGACTAGCAGCGTCAGTATCACCTGATCGCTTTCCTTCGTGTCGCCCTTTGCTTTGGCGCGCTTTATCCACGCTCCTAGCGGATCGTCCTCGTTGCCGCTTAGCTTGTCGAATTCGCGCAAAAACTCACTCTCGCGGTCGCCCACTTCCTCAAAAACTATGTCTAAATTTGCCGGAACCAGTCTCATAAGCTAGCCCAAACGAAAACGAAAAAAAGTATGCCCAGATAGCCGTTTAGCGTGAAAAACGCGCGGTCGATCTTGCTAAAATCCCGCCTAACGATGCGGTGTTCGGCTATTAGGATGCCTCCGCAAAGCAAAATGCCCACAAAGGCCGCCGCGCCAAGCCATCCAGCCCACGCAAAAAGCAACCAAAATATCACGGCTGTGGCGTGAAATATCGCCGAGATAAACATCGTAGCCTTTTCGCCGTAAACGCTAGGGATGCTAAAAAGCCCGTGCTCTCGGTCAAATTCGATATCTTGGAGCGAATAAAGCAGGTCAAATCCCGCCACCCAAAACATCACGCCAAGGCAGAGCAGCACGCTAAAAAGCGGTATCTCGCCGGTAACAGCGACGGCTCCGGCGATTGGTGCAAGCCCCAGCGAGAGGCCTAAAACTAGGTGCGCTAGCTCGCTAAAACGTTTAAAAAGCGAATATCCGCCAAGCACCGCCAGGATCGGAAAGCTCAGCCAAAACGCAAGCTCGTTTACTAGATAGGCGACGAGCACGAAGATGGCGGCGTTTGCCGCGATAAAAATTTGCAAATTCGTCTTGCCGATACGTCCGTCCACGCTCGGGCGATTTGCCGTGCGCGGGTTTAGTTTGTCGATATCCTCGTCCTTGTAGCGGTTAAACGCCATCGCGAAATTTCGCGCCGAAACCGCGCAAAGAACGCCCAAAATAAGCAGCTTCCAGCCAAACCAAGCCGTGCCGTTTACCTGCGTGCTCGCCGTTATCATCGCGGTAAATATAAAAGGTAGTGCGAAAATCGAGTGCTTAAAAACGATCAGTTCGTTAATATCTTTTAAAATATTTATAAATTTTTGCATAATCTTCCTGAAATTTTTGCTTTATTTTATCTTATAAAAGCGTAAATTGTGATAAAATTTGAGCCGATTCACGAATTTTAAGGCATTTTTATGAAAGAACTCGCCATCATCGGCACCACCGCTAGCGGAAAAACAGCACTCGCGTTAAAACTCGCAAGCGAATTTAACGGAGTGATTTTGAGTCTTGATTCGCTTTGCATTTATAAATTCATCGATATCGCAAGCGCTAAGCCGACCGCGGACGAACTAGCCTCGGTGCCGCATTTTGGGGTAAATTTGCTCATGCCTGATGAGCATTTTGACGTCGGGATGTTTTTTGAGGTTTATAAAACGGCTCGCGAATTTGCGCAAAAAAACGGTAAAAATTTATTTATAACCGGCGGCAGCGGATTTTATCTAAAGGCGCTGCTATCGGGTCTCACGCCTAAATTTGAGCGCGTAAAAAGCGGTTTAAGCAACGCTCAAATTTACGAGCTCGTTTCAAGCCTGGATCCGGAGTTTGCCGCCAAATTTAGCGCAAACGATACCTACCGCCTGCAAAAGTGGTTTGATATCTACTCGTTTTTGCGCTCTAGCGGGCGAAATGATGCCGTGAGCGCGTATCTGCGCGAAAATACCCTGGCTCCCGTTGCGTCAAATTTGGCGATTTTTGAGCTTAGCTGGGATAGGGACGAGCTGAGGGAGCGTATCAAAGAGCGCACTAGGGCGATGTTTGAGCAGGGTTTGCTGAATGAGGCGCGGGAGCTTTTTGCGCGGTATCCGAAGCGACCAAAGCCGCTAAACTCGGTCGGTCTAAAAGAGTGCGGCGAGTTTTTGCGAGGCGAGATCAAAACCCAGGCCGAGTTAGAGGAGCTCATCTGCACGCATACGGCGCAGCTGGCCAAGCGCCAGCGGACGTTTAACAGATCGCAGTTTGAGGGTAAATTTAGCGGCAGCGTCGGGGAGTGTGAAGAGAAGATCACAGAATTTTTAAAGGGATAAAGTTGCAAATTTTTCGGCTCGTCTTTTGAGTGCTTTTTGCGGAGCTTGCTAAAATTTAGCTCGGCGGACTATCTGTCCAGCCTACGCTAAATTTTATCTACGCAACCCCAAAAATCATCTCAAAATACTTCGCCTTGACTTTTTACGCTCAAATTTGCAAATTTAACTCGAAATTTTACGCACCGAGACCTGCATCTTGACGGTGCTAAATTTGGTTTAGTCAAAATTTAGCGCGCTGCGCGTTTTTTAAATTTAAGCCGCTAGCTTTAATGAAATTTGCAGTTAAATTTAGTAAAATCGGCAAAAATTATTTAGACACGATAGGCATAGTTTTAATAGATGTTTCTTACTTGCAAAATAGCGGATCGTGGTTGCTATGATAAAATAAAAGGCGAAGTATCGCATGGCTAGACTAGGCGGCTGAAAATTTTGTGACGGGAGTTACCGTGCTGGTAATGACCGAGCGAAATTTTAAGACAACGACGTATAGCGCCGCGAGACGAGCCGTAGAAAGGTAAAATGTTAGTTCATATTTGCTGCTCGGTCGACAGCCACTATTTTCTGCAACGCCTGCGCGCCGACCGTCCGCACGAGCGTCTCATCGGCTATTTCTACGACCCCAACATCCACCCGTACAGCGAGTTTTTGATGAGGTTTCGCGACGTAAAAAGAAGCTGCGAAAAGCTAGGCGTCGAGCTTATTTGCGGCGAATACGAGTACGAGGCGTGGCTTGCGGGCGCAAAGGGACTTGAAAACGAGCCCGAAAAGGGCAAGCGCTGCGCGTATTGCTTTGATTTTCGCGTGGGAAATTCGGCTAAAAAGGCCGTCGAACTCGGCGAAAAAACCATCACCACTACGTTGCTGATGAGTCCGAAAAAGGACTTCTTGCAGCTTGAATCCGCGCTAAATAAAGCCGCCGGCGAATACGGCCTTGAAGCCTTTGCTGTGGACTACCGCGCGGGCGGCGGCACGAACGCGCAGTTTGAGCTTGCTAAAAAAGATAAACTCTATCATCAAAACTACTGCGGCTGTATTTTCGGGCTTAGCAAGCAGCGCGAGGCGCAAAAACTGCCGCTTAGCGAGCTTATGAGCGAGGTTAGCGGGCGCGTGATGCCGGGCGGCATCGAGGAGCGTCTGGAGCTTTATGAAAAGGTGCGAGAGTGCGATGCTGCGGGCGCGCCGTTTCATCTGTCGCGCAAGTATTTTCTAAACTACCGCTTGCTGCGCGCCTACGTCAAATTTGACAAAGCCGCCCTGCCGTCGTATTTTTTGCTCTACTCGCATTTTAAGCGCGAAAACGTCAAATTTAGCGTGAGCGAGTCGGCTCAAATTTGCGACGAGCTGCGAGACGGCGTGACGCTGCTAAATTTGGCTAAATTTAACGAACTTTCGGGCGAAAAATTCGCTAGCGTAAACGAACTCTGCCGCCGGCCTATCGCCGTATCTCGCGAGCTGGAAATCCGCCGCGAGCTGTGCGGAGAATTTAGCCAAAATCCTATAATCGTGCTGGACGAAATTCGCGCCGGCAGATACGAAATTTACGCCAAAGACGAGCTTTATAACGATAGCCGCGAGGTTTTGGTAACGCAAATTTGAGCTAAATTTGGCGCACTCGAGATAAAAAGCGAGCGCGAAAATTTATCCGCTAAATTTTGCCCCGGCCGAATCAATAATCTTTTTCTTAGCAAAATTTGGCTAAAATCGGCTTTAAATTTTACTCACAAGGTTTAAAGTGATCGACATCGTTGAAATCCAAAAAATACTCCCGCATAGGTATCCGTTCCTGCTTATCGACCGAGTGACCGAGCTAGAGCCCGCTAAACATATCGTCGCGTATAAAAACGTAACGATCGGCGAGCCCGTGTTCCAGGGGCACTTCCCGGGTCATCCGATATATCCTGGCGTGATGATCATCGAGGGCATGGCGCAGGCCGGCGGCGTGCTCGCGTTTAAGAGCATGAGCGACGAGCATCAAGCGGGCATCGAAAATAAAGTCGTTTATTTTATGAGCATCGACGGAGCGAAATTTCGCCATCCGATACGCCCAGGCGACAGGCTCGAGTACCGCCTCGAGGTGCTAAAGCACAAAGGTAACATCTGGGTACTAAAAGGCGAAGCCTATGTGGACGGCACGCTAGCGTGCGAAGCCGAGCTAAAAGCAATGATCGTAGATAAATAAGCGAGCCAAAATGAGAAATATCCATCCGCAAGCCGTCGTCGAAGACGGCGCAAAGATCGGCGAGGACGTAACGATCGAGGCCTATGCCTACGTCAGCAAAGACGCCGTGCTAGGCGACGGCGTACTCGTAAAGCAAGGCGCTAGGATCGTGGGCGACACGCATATCGGCGAGGGCGGTAAAATTTACAGCTACGCCATCGTGGGCGACATCCCGCAGGACGTGAGCTACCGCGCCGAGAAAAACACCGGCGTTCGTATCGGCAAAAACGCCACGATCCGCGAGTTTTGCACGATAAACTCGGGCACGCACAAAGGCGACGGGATCACGCGTATCGGCGATAACGCATTTATCATGGCCTACTGCCACGTCGCGCACGACTGTATCATAGGAAACAGCGTCATCCTAGCAAACAACGCGACTCTAGCCGGTCACGTGGAGCTTGGAGACTACAGCGTCGTGGGCGGAATGACGCCTATACATCAGTTCGTGAGAGTCGGCGAGAGCTGCATGATCGCTGGTGCTAGCGCGCTATCTCAGGACGTCGTGCCGTTTTGCCTGGCTGAAGGCAACCGAGCCTACATCAGAAGCTTAAATTTGGTCGGTATCAGGCGCAGGTTCGACAAAGACACGGTCGAAGAGATAAACAGAGCGTATAAATTTTTATTTAGAAAAAGCGGGGATCTAAAGGCCGCGGCTAGCGAGCTTTTAGAGAGAGCACAGATAGAACAGGTGCGAAACATGTGTGAATTTATACTAAGCACCAAGCGCGGTATCCCATTAGCAAAAGGAAGAGAATAATGGCGAGAAAATGTAATTTTTGCGGCGAGGTAGAGTCTGCCGAGAGGAGACTGCTGGCCGATATAAACGGGACTGCGTTTATATGCGAACACTGCATCACTGCCGCTTACAAGGTGCTTTACGGCGAGGAGAGCCGCGAGCAAGAAAAAGAAGAGCGAACTAGAGACTATCAAAATTTGACGCCAAAAGAGCTAAAGGCGGTGCTAGATAACTACGTCATCGGTCAAGATAAGGCCAAAAAGGTCTTTAGCGTCGGCGTTTACAACCACTACAAAAGAATTTTTAGAAAAGGCGAGATCGAGGACGATACGGAGATCTCAAAATCAAATATCTTACTAGTCGGCCCTACCGGTAGCGGCAAGACGCTGATGGCGCAGACTCTGGCTAAATTTCTAGACGTACCTATCGCTATCTGCGACGCTACGAGCCTAACGGAAGCGGGCTACGTTGGCGAAGACGTGGAAAATATCCTGACTCGTCTTTTGCAGGCCGCGGACGGCGATGTAAAGCGCGCCGAGCAGGGCATAGTTTTCGTCGATGAGATAGATAAGATCGCCAGAATGAGCGAAAATCGCTCAATCACTCGCGACGTGAGCGGCGAGGGCGTGCAGCAGGCGCTTTTAAAAATCATCGAGGGTAGCCTCGTAAATATCCCTCCAAAAGGCGGCAGAAAGCATCCTAATCAGGAATTTATCCAGATAGATACTTCAAACATCCTATTTGTTTGCGGGGGCGCGTTTGACGGACTAGCCGACATCATAGAGCGCAGGATCGGTAAAAACGTGCTGGGCTTTGGTCAAGATAAACGCTCAAAAGACGACAAGGAAAATTTGCTAGACGCGCTTGAGAGCGACGATTTGGTGCATTTTGGACTAATCCCGGAGCTAATCGGCAGGCTTCACGTAGTCGCCACGCTAAATAAAATTACCGAGGACGATATGGTGAGAATTTTAACCGAGCCTAAAAATGCGATACTAAAGCAATACCAAAAGCTTTTCGCGATAGATAGGGCAAATTTAAAATTTGACGACGAAGCCCTAAAAGAGGTCGCAAAACTAGCTATCGAGCGAAAAACGGGAGCCAGGGGGCTACGAAGCATAATGGAAGAGGTGATGACCGATATAATGTACGAACTGCCGGAGCTTGCGGGCTACGACGTAGTAATCACCAAAGAGGTCGTGAACGGCAAAGAAAAGCCGATTTTTGTAAAAAACAATAAAATAAGCGCATAAGGATACAGATGATTTTAGACCAGTTAATAGGATTTTTTTCGAGCGATATGGGTATCGACCTAGGCACGGCAAACACGCTAGTTTTGGTAAAAGATAAAGGTATCATCATAAACGAACCGTCGGTCGTCGCGGTACAGCGCGAAAAATACGGCAAGCAAAAAATATTAGCCGTCGGCCACGAAGCAAAAGAGATGGTTGGTAAAACTCCCGGCGATATCGAAGCAATCCGCCCGATGAGAGACGGCGTTATTGCGGATTTTGACATGACGGAAAAGATGATCCGCTATTTCATCGAAAAAACTCACCGCAGAAAGAGCTTCCTGCGCCCTCGTATCATCATCTCAGTACCTTACGGCCTAACTCAAGTCGAGCGAAAAGCCGTACGCGAGAGCGCTCTAAGCGCCGGAGCTAGAGAGGTGTTTTTGATTGAGGAGCCTATGGCTGCGGCTATCGGAGCAAATTTACCTGTGCGCGAACCGCAAGGAAACTTAGTCGTCGATATCGGCGGCGGAACGACTGAGATCGGCGTAGTGTCCCTAGGCGGTCTAGTTATCAGCAAGTCTATCCGTACCGCGGGCGATAAAATCGACATGAGCATCGTAAACTACATAAAAGAAAAATACAATCTCCTAATCGGCGAGCGAGCGGGCGAGGATATCAAAATCTCCGTCGGCTCGGCGATTCAGTTACCTGAGGAGCTTAGCATCGTAGTAAAAGGTCGCGACCAAATCAGCGGCCTACTAAGCCGCGTGGAGCTAACGAGCGAGGATGTGCGCGAGGCTATGCGCGAACCTCTAAAAGAGATCGCAGACGCCTTAAAAACCGTGCTTGAGATGATGCCGCCCGATCTTGCAGGAGATATCGTGGAAAACGGTATCGTACTAACCGGAGGCGGCGCGCTGATCCGCGGTATCGACAAATATCTAAGCGATATCGTCAAGCTTCCTGTTTTTGTCGCGGACGAGCCGTTGCTAGCCGTGGCCACAGGTACGGGCAAAGCGCTTGAGGAGATTAAATTCCTGCAACAACTCGTAAATGAAGAGTAAGATTTTATTTGTCGCTCTCATCGGCGCGCTGATACTATTCTCGCTGGATAAGGGCGCGCTCATCTCGGGATACGTCGTAAATTTAAACAACCGCATAGTAGCCGCCTACGACGACGCGGTCAAATTTGTAAAAGACGGCGTAAACGAGCATTTTAGGCAACGCGAGGAGATAAAGCAGCTTCGCGCTCAAAACGCCGAACTGGAAAAATCGGCGGCTTTGCTTTCAAGCTTCGCAAAGGAGCTAAACGAAATTTTGGTCGATAAAAACTCGACCGCTTACGAGCCTAGAGTGCAGCTCGTGCGCGCCCTTAGCTACGTAAATATAAGCGACTATGACAAGGTCTGGCTGGATAAATTCGGCGGCTACGACGAGTCTAAAATTTACGGACTCATTTACCAAGGCAAGAGCGCTGGTATCGTCGTGAGCAAGGACGGAAATCCAATGGCCTTGCTACAAAACGATCCAAAAAGTATATTCGCCGTTTCAATCGGCGAGGAAAAGATCCCGGGCATAGCGCACGGGAGCAAAGACGGAATAACGGTGAAATTTATCCCCCAGTGGCTCAGCCCAAAGGAGGGCGACGAGGTCGTCACGAGCGGGCTTGACGGGATATTTTTCAGCGGGATTTCAGTGGGCAAGGTCACGGGCGTGATCCAGGAGAGCCTATATAAAAGTGCGGCCGTAAAGCCTTACGTAAGCATAACCATCCCCTCATATCTATACGTCGTAACAAAGGAAAAATAATGCCAAAAAGAACCGACATCAACACCGTTTTACTCATCGGCAGCGGCCCTATCGTCATCGGGCAAGCGTGCGAATTCGACTACAGCGGCACGCAAGCTGCTAAGACGCTAAAGCAGCTGGGTTGCCGCGTCGTACTCATTAACTCAAACCCGGCCACCATCATGACCGATCCGGATTTCGCCGATGCGACCTACGTCGAGCCGATAACCAAAGAGAGCATCAAGCGCATAATAGATAAGGAAAAAGTCGATGCCATACTGCCTACGATGGGCGGTCAGGTCGCGTTAAACGTCGCGATGCAGCTATACGAAGCGGACATGCTGGGCGGCGTCAAATTTCTAGGTGCGAACCCGCAAGCGATCAAAAAGGGCGAGGATAGGCAGGAGTTTAAAAAGGCGATGCAAAAGATCGGCATGGATCTACCGCAAAGCCAGTACGCCTACGACATGGACGAGGCGCTAGCCGCAGCCGCAAACATAGGCTTCCCGCTCATCATCCGCGCTAGCTACACGCTAGGCGGCGCAGGCAGCGGCGTAGCGTATAATATCGACGAATTTAAAGAACTAGCCCAAACCGGCCTGGACGCTAGTCCGATACATGAAATTTTGGTCGAAGAGAGCTTGCTAGGCTGGAAAGAGTACGAGATGGAGGTCATCCGCGACCGCAACGACAACTGCATCATCGTCTGCTCTATCGAAAATTTTGATCCTATGGGCGTGCATACGGGCGACAGCATCACGGTTGCGCCGGCTCTTACGCTAACTGATAAAGAGTATCAGGCTATGCGCGACGCGAGTTTTAAAATTTTACGCGAGATCGGCGTGGATACGGGCGGCAGCAACGTGCAGTTTGCTATAAATCCAAAAACCGGCCGCATGATCGTGATCGAGATGAACCCGCGCGTGAGCCGTAGCTCCGCACTTGCCTCAAAGGCCACGGGCTACCCGATCGCCAAGGTCGCGACACTGCTAGCGGTGGGCTTTAGTCTGGATGAAATCAAAAACGATATCACGGGTACGCCTGCTAGCTTTGAGCCCGTCATCGACTACATCGTGACTAAGATCCCGCGCTTTACGTTTGAGAAATTCCCGGGCGCAAACCCGTATCTAGGCACCGCAATGAAGAGCGTGGGCGAGGTGATGGCGATCGGCAGGACGTTTAAGGAAAGTATCCAAAAGGCGCTTTGCTCGATGGAAAAGGATTATTACGGATTTAACTTCGTAAATTTGGAGAAAAATGTGCTTGTTTACGGCCTTAGAAACGCGAATGAAAGCCGCATTTTATACGTCGCGCAGGCGTTTCGCGACGGCCTTAGCGTCGCTGAAGTGCACGAGATGAGCAAGATCGATCCGTGGTTTTTGGATCAAATTTGGCAGATAGTTAAATTTGAAGAGCGTATCGACATGGATATCCTAAACGACGAGCCGCTACTTCGCGAAGCTAAAACGATGGGCTTTTCGGACAAGATGATCGCGCATCTGATAAATTTAAAAGACAACCTCGACCTCGGTCAAAACGATATTTATTTTGCGCGCGAGAAAATGGGTATAAACCTCGAGTATAACGAAGTAGATACCTGCGCTGGCGAGTTTAAGGCGCTCACGCCTTATCTTTACTCGACGACGAATATCACGAAGCTACCGCATCTTTCGTCAAATTTCGCGGAGCCGAATTTAAACGCAAATTCGGCGCAAAAAGAGAAAAAAGTGATGATCATCGGCGGCGGCCCAAACCGCATAGGTCAGGGCATAGAGTTTGACTACTGCTGCGTGCACGCTAGCTACGCTCTGCGCGATATGGGCATCAAAACCATAATGTACAACTGCAACCCCGAAACCGTCAGCACCGACTATGATACGAGCGATATTTTGTACTTTGAGCCGATTGATTTTGAGCACGTTAGAGCCGTGATCGAGCACGAGAACCCGGACGGCGTGATCGTGCATTTTGGCGGTCAGACTCCGCTAAAATTTGCTAAACGCTTAAGCATAGCGGGTGCAAAAATCATTGGCACCAGCGCGCGCACGATCGACGTCGCCGAGGATCGCAAAAAATTTAGCGAATTTATCTCAAAAATCGGCGTCAAACAGCCGCGAAACGACACTGCGACAAGCGAAAAAGAGGCGCTAGAAAAGGCCGCGGCTATCGGCTATCCGGTGCTCGTGCGTCCTAGCTACGTACTAGGCGGCCGCGCGATGAGACGAGTGCACGATGGCGAGGAACTGCGCCTATACATGAGCGAGGCGGTCAAGGTCAGCAACCACTCGCCAGTACTAATCGATAAATTTTTACAAGACGCCGTAGAGCTCGACGTAGACGCGATCAGCGACGGCAAGGACGTCTATATCGGCGCCGTGATGCAGCACATCGAGGAGGCGGGCATCCACAGCGGCGACAGCGCATGCATACTGCCTCCGCTAAATTTGACCGCGCAGATGATCGAAAAGGTAGAAAACCAAACCCGCGACATCGCGCTAAATTTGGGCGTCGTGGGGCTAATGAATATCCAGTTTGCCATCTACGAGAACGAGCTTTTCATGATCGAGGTAAATCCGCGCGCTAGCCGCACCGTGCCGTTTGTTAGCAAGGCGACGGGCGTGCCGATGGCGAAGGTCGCTACGCGCGTGATGTGGCAGCGCGATTTGCGCGAGGCGCTTAAATTTTACGACAACTACGGCGCGGTTTACGAGGAGCGCGGCATACTCAAGCCTCGCGTGAAAAATCACGTCTGCGTCAAAGAAGCCGTATTTCCGTTTAACAAGCTCTCTGGCGCGGATCTAATCCTGGGCCCTGAGATGAAAAGCACGGGCGAGGTCATGGGCATATCAAGTGATTTTGCAAAGAGCTTTGCAAAAAGCCAGATCGCTGCGAGCAACTCGCTACCTACTAGCGGCCTAGTCTTTTTGACGCTAGCCGATGCGGACAAAAAATACGCCGCAAATTTGGCGCGCGAGCTAATAAGCCTCGGCTTTAAAATCATCGCCACGGGCGGAACGTATAAAATTTTAAATGACGCAGGCGTAGAGAGCGAGTTCGTCTATAAGATCAGCGAAGGTCGCCCAAACGTCGAGGATAAGCTCAAAAACGGCGACATCGCGCTTGTCATCAACACTAGCGATAGCAAGTCAAACAGCGAGGACGGCAAGAAAATCAGACAAAACATCATGCGGTTTAAGATCCCGTATTTCACGACGATGTCGGCGGCTCTAGCGGCGGCTAAATCGCTAAAAAGCGTGCAAGACGGCAGCGCGCTGGAAGTAAGAAGCCTGCAGGAGTATCTGGGCGGGAAGTGAGGTTAAGAAACTAAAACCGTAAATTCGGACGTCAAATTTAGCGTCGGCGAACTTAGCCGACAAATTTGACGTTCGTAAATTCGGCTAAATTTAGAGGTTAAATTTACATTCTAAATTTGGCCGAGCGCTACCATAGACTCTGAAATTTTAAAATCCTACCGCATGGCGCACGGAATTTAAAAACTATTTAGATTCCCGCTTGCGCCGTTTGCGATTAAAATATAAAGCAAGAAAATGATAAGACTAAAAGCAAGATTAAGATTGGTCGCAGGGAGGCTTAAAATCGCCTTTTTCGTTAGCTTGGGCGCTTATGCTTTGGCTGCTTTGAGCCTATTTGCCATACCCGAAGATATCTTGTCCGCTCACGCGATTTTTAGAGACTTTACGGCGTTTATGGCGGGCTTTTACCCAGCTATAGACGTAGCGCGAACCAAAACAACCTTTGGCGACGTAGCGGCGTTTCATCTTAGTTATTTATGCTAGTTTGTTTGGTGCTTGCGGGGCTCAGCGGCGTGGTTAGCGGCATTACCGGTAGACTCAAGGGGAACAAAAGCAACGCCCAAGCGCTTTCGCAAGATATTATTTTATTTGCGCTTATCGTATGCTTTTTAGTCTTTGGCGGGCCACTTGGTGATCTTTTCTCCGGCTATAGGATATGGCACACTTATCGCCTGGCGCGAGAGTTTACGATGCAGATAAGATTTGAGCTATTTTTTTACTATGATATGATCGGCTTTGGTATTGCGAATTTTTGCGTGATGATGTCGACGTATCTTATTATGCAGATTTGTAGGCAACTATGGGCGTTCATTTTGCTTAGGGCTCGCCAAACGGCTACGTTTTTCGGGCGTCGCTAGGCTAGGCGGTAAAGTTTGCTTGAAACGAAGTCAAATTTGACCGCTTTAATGCGTGAAATGCTAAATTTAAACGGCTAAAACCATAAATTTAAGCCGCGCGGCGTATTTGATTTAGTTTTATTCTGATAAAATTTGCTTGTAGCAGTGCTTCTTCCTTATCGGGCGAGTTTGCGAGCCGCTCTAGCGCCTCTTTGGCAAGTTTTTCGGACTCGCTTAAATCATTTTTTGCGCTCAAATCATCTAGCAGCTTTGCGTTTGCTTTCGCCGCGCTCAGGCATAAAAAATCAAAACATACGCAAAATGCGAGTAAAATCTGTGCGCACGGGACGTAAATGCTAAAAATATCCCTTGAAATTATCGCCGTAATAAGCCCGCAAAGTAGCTCCAAAAGCGCCAAGCGAAAGGAAAAAACGTAAAAATATCGCTCCTCTAGCCTTGCAATCAGCGAAAATCCAAAAAGTAGCGCATCTAAAAACAACCCGGAAGCTGGCCCGCCGAAAACATTTGCCGAGGCGCTCCAAGTAAAATCAAAAATCAAATTTTGCGAAATCAGCGCGATATAAAGCGATAAAATGAACGCGGGCGCGAACATGGCGAGGCTAAATTTAGGGTCTTGCAAGCAAAGACGCACGGCAAATTTGATAAAAGCGTAAAATTTCGCCAAAACCCCGAAAGCAAAGTATCTGACGGCCGATAAAAATAGCACGCAAGCGCAGAAAAATACAACCATAAAAGTCGTTTCGCTCAAATTTTCTCCCTTTTTGTTTTTAAATTTTAGAGTTTTCGTCGTTTAATTTTGCTTAATCAAATTTAGCTTCGCCCCGCCAGCCCTCGCCCAAATTTAACCCCAGCTTAAGCATAAGCTTATATACTTTGGCTTTAAATTTAAGGCGGCAAATGAGATCTCAGAGCGAATTTTTTGGCGTTTTCATCACGCTTCTTGGCGGCGTATTATGGGGCTTTAGCGGCGTTTGCGGACAGTATCTGTTCACGCAAAAGGGCGTTAGCGCCGACTGGCTCGTGCCTTATCGCCTGAGCCTTGCGGGGCTCGCGATGGTAGCGTATTACGTCGCTCGCTCGCCGCGCCTAGCCTTTGCGCCGCTAAAAGATCGCGCGCTTTTGCCCCAGCTGCTCATCTATGCCGTATTTGGGCTCATGATGACGCAGTATGCGTATTTTTACAGTATCGAGCTCTCAAATGCCGCCGTCGCGACCGTGATCCAGTACTCCGCGCCCGCGCTCATCCTCGCCGTCGTTTGCTTTTTGGAGCGACGCGCGCCTAAAAAGGTCGAGCTCATCGCGCTTATCTTGGCGGTGCTGGGCGTCATGCTGCTCGCCACTCACGGCGATCTGGGTTCGCTCGTTATCAGCGCGGAGGCGCTGGTTTGGTGCCTGATTAGCGCGCTTGGCGTCGTGATTTACAGCCTCATCCCAGCGAAGCTAAATCAAAAATACCCCGTCCCGTTAAATTTAGGCTGGGGTATGGTCATCGGCGGCGGCGCGCTCGCGCTTTATACGCGGGTTTGGCAGCTAGGCGGCGTGAGCGATGCGGACGGCTTTGCGGCGCTTGCCGCGGTGGTGATTTTAGGCACGATATGCGCGTTTAGCTTTTACATGACGGGACTAAAGATAATAGGCGCGAGCAGGGCGAGCATGATCGCGTGCATCGAGCCGGTGAGCGCGGCAGCGTTTGCCTATTTTTGGTTGGGGACGGAGTTCGTGTTTCTTGATGTTGCGGGCTTTACGCTCATCATCTCGTGCATATTTTTGCTGGCCAAAGATAGGAAAAAAGGCGTAAATTTGGAGGAGAGATGATCTATTTGGCGCAGACGGATACGACGGCGGGATTTTTGAGTAAGGATTTTCGCGAGATAAACGCGCTCAAACGCCGAGCAGCGGACAAACCCTGCCTCATAACGACGGCAAAGCTTAGTGAGCTAAAAAATCTTGCTCGCGTGCCCGCTAAATTTAAAAATTTAGTGCGCCGCGCGAGGAAAACGACGTTTTTATATCCGAACGCCAAGGCTGTGCGCGTCGTAAAAGAGTGCGCTCACGAGGAGTTTTTACGTAAATTTGACTGGCTCTACTCTAGCAGCGCAAATCTAAACGGGCAAAACTTCGACGAAGAGTGGGCGAAAGCTGCGGCGGACGAGGTCGTGGATCAAAATTTCAGCCAAAACGCAAGCTCGAAAATATATAAAATTTCAAAAACGCGCCTAAAACGACTGAGGTAGTTTGTCTAGACCGCGTCTAGCCGTTAATAATTTTCTTTACCGCTAAAGCCGCTAAATTTAACCCAAAACACGCCGTTACGCCCATGAAGCTACCCAGTTTTACGCACCTTGGCAGCTCGGTCGAAAACACGACGTCAAATTTACCTTTAAAGCCCGCTTTTTTAAGCTCGGTGCGTATTTTTTTAGCAAACGGATCGTTGCAGGTCTGCCAGACGGAGGCGACCTTGATCTGCGTCGGGTCTATGCGCTTTGCGCCGCCCATGGAGCTAATTAGCTTTTCGTGCGTTTTTAGCGCGAGCGCGATCTTGGCGGGTACGTCGTCGATAGCGTCGATAACCAGATCAAAGGGCGAGAAATCAAAATTTGCGATAAATTCGGGCGTCATCCGCTCTTGCAGCGCCGTTACGCACTCGTATCTTGCGGCAAATTCGCCGACTTTAACCGCGCCGACCGCTTCGCTGTAAATTTGACGGTTTTGATTGGTTATATCAAAAGTATCCTTGTCGATGACGGTGATTTTGCCTACGCCCGCACGAGCCAGCGCGTCCGCGCAGATGCCGCCCACGCCGCCCACGCCGCAGATTAGGACGTTTGCGTTTTGAAGCTTTTTAAAATCATCGCCGAACAGCCAGCGAGACCTCGTAAATCGGTCGGTTTGATCTAAAATTTCTTCGCTCAAATTTGATCCTTTAGCGCGGTTTTTAGGCTCTGCAAGCTCGCGTGCGCCGTCATATCGAGCATAATCGGAGTGATCGAGGCGAAACTCTCGCTAAGTACGCTGATATCGGACTCGCCGTTTTGCTCGTAGTCTAAATTTGACGGCTGTCCGAGCCAGTAGTACTCGACGCCGCGCGGGTTGCGGTGAAGCATCGCGTGCGTGGCGTAGCTGCGTTTGCCAGCAGGCACAACGCGGTAGCCTCTAAATTCGCGGGGCGAGACGGCGGGGATATTTACGTTTAAAAACTGGCGCGGCGGCAGCGCTATCTCGCCGTTTAGCACTCGAGAAACGATAAATTTAACGACATCTTCGGCGAGTGAAAAGCCCGTTTTTTCGATACCGTCGCTCTTATAAAATTGCGAAAACGCGATGCTTGGAATCCCTTGCAAAACGCCCTCCATAGCCGCTCCGCACGTGCCCGAGTAGGTGATGTCTTCGCCGACGTTGGCGCCGTGGTTTATGCCGCTTACGACTAGGTCGGGCAGCTTTTTATAAAGCGCGTGAAGCGCGAGATAGACGCAATCAGCGGGCGTAGCGTCGTCGAGTTTGTAAAAATCGTCGTCAAGCTTGATAAAACGAAGTGGTCTAGTAAGCGTAAGAGAGTGAGCGCAAGCTGATTTTTCTGTACTCGGCGCGACGATCGTAACGCGCGTATCTGGTAACTCCCTTAGTGCGCTAGCTAAAGCGTGCAAGCCGCTAGCCTCGAATCCGTCGTCGTTTGTGATTAAAATTTCTTTCAAATTTATTCCTTTTTATCACGATTAGCTCAAATTTGACGAGCCCATAGCTTTCAAATTTTTAAAGAAAAGATTTTAGCACAGCTTTTATTATTTAAATTTAAAGTTTTAGGCTATGTTGGATATTGTTTACTTTATATTTTAGTTTTTAAATTTTATTCAAATTTAAGATAGTAAATATACTATAGTATATAACGCCGAAATAGATTGAAATCAATCATAATAAATTGATAACAACTACTGTTATATTTACGCAGTATAAAAATAAGCTTTAGATTTAATTTTAATTATATTAGGAAAATAAATGAGAATTTAAGCGAACTAATAATAAAATACCGACCGATAAATAAAGTTAAGTTTTATTTAAATTTACAAAGGAGGTTAGAAAGCCGATTATGGAAAACGCAAAGAAAAAAGCGTCTAAATGGGTCATAGCTTTGCTGGCGGTTATTGGGCTTACTGGCGGATTTGGGATTTTTACGTTCTTTTTCGCTAATGGTCCTCAGCACCTTACTCGCGATCCCGAAGCCTGTATAAACTGTCACGTCATGAACCAAGTCTATGAAGGCTGGTCTAAGGGCGGACATCAACACGTTACGACATGTATAGATTGTCACATGCCTAAAGAATTCGTAAGCAAATGGCTGGCGAAAGCTAAATACGGCTTCTTGCACGGTTATGCGTTTACTTTCTTGGATAATCCCGTATCGTTTACCGCAAGCGATGAGCAAAAGGAAATCATACAAAACAATTGTATAGAGTGCCATAAGGATTATGCTAGAAATTCAGTCGATCCAAGAGCTATAGGCGATAGCTTGCCGGGCAAACACGGGCAGTATGCTAATGCCAACGAGCCGTTAAAATGCGTATCTTGTCACAGACAAGCCGGACACGCACATAACTTTTAAAACAATTCCAGGAGGAGAATAATGAAAAATAACAAACTGTTATACGCGGTTACTTTTTTGGTGGCCGTTGCACTCGGTGCGGGCGTACTTGCTCTTTATAACGACATAGCTCATAAAAAAGAGGAGTCAAAAGCTTACCCGCTAATGCTAAACAAAGTTAGCGAAACGGAGCCGTCTTTTGAAAAATGGGGTAAAAATTTCCCGTCTCATCTTGACGACTTCAAAAAAATGGAGCATAAAAGCGACGAAAATCCAAACGGAAGCGAGCTAATAGAGACTCCTTTCGGCGGTTCTTTCCCTTATAGTAAAATTATCCGCTGGCCTGCGGCTACGGTATTTTGGAACGGGTATGTATTCGGCGTGGATTACAGTAAGCCTAGAACCCACTTCTATAATCAAATAGACCAAATCGAGACGAAAAGAAACGATAAGGAATATATGAATGCTCACGGCTTGCCTGCGTTTAAGGGTCAAAAAGGTACCTGTGTAAACTGTCACACTGGACACCTTACGGCTATGATGTTAGATACGGACTACAAGCAACTAAGCGAAAATCCGACCGCCGCCGCAACTAAGCCTATGCCGTTTTTCGACGTAAAAGAAAATGGCGCGAAGATGAAGCAAGCTTGGACGAAGATGAACTCTATGCCTTATAAAGAGGTTATGGATATGGTAGCTAGCAAACACGGAAAAGACTCTCACGGCGGTTCGCATATGGGTATGGCTTGCGCCGACTGCCACCACCCTGATGACATGAGCTTAAGAATAACTAGACCTGCTATGGTAAATGCTATGGTTGAGCGAGGCTACGAGGCCGACGCTAAACAAGGCATAAAGGCAACTAGACAAGAGATGAGAACTATGGTGTGCATGCAGTGCCACGTAGAATACTACTTTAATGCGGATTCGACTCCTGTTTTCCCTTGGAGCAAATGGAAAAAAGGCGAGCCGTTTAAAATCGAGAATTTCGACCAATACTACGACGAGCAGCTAGCTAAAGAGGATGGATTTAAATCCGACTATATTCATAAAGATACAGGCGCTAAAATTATCAAAATGCAGCACCCTGAGTCTGAGCTATTCTCGACTAGCGTTCACGCCAGAAGCGGTGTAACGTGCGCAGACTGCCACCTTCCGTATAAGAGAAGCGGATCGGAGAAGATCACGGATCACTTTATGGTAACTCCGTTTAACAACTTAACCGCATCTTGCAAAACTTGCCACCCTCAAAGCGAGCAAGAGTTGAAAGATAGAATTAACTTTATCCAAAATCGCCACGCTTACGAGTTAAGAAACTGTGAAAATGCGTTACTTTCTTTCATCCAAGACGTCAAAGTCGCAAGAGCCGAGCTAGCTAAACACGAGAAGTTTGCTTCGATCGCCGATGAAAAAGAGAGAAAAGAGGCTATCAGCAAAGCTCTTGAAAAAACGCTTCTTTACCACAGAAAAGCTCAAATCCGCTGGGACTTCAGCTTTAGCGAAAACAGCTACGGCTTCCACGGAGACGAAGAGGCGGCTAGAATCCTCGGACAATGTAAAGAGGTTGCTCGCCAAGGACAAATCGAGCTAGTAAACGAGCTTGCTCCTTACGGCATCAGTATCAAGCTAACTCAAGTGGCTACTCCTGTTGCAGCACCTGCTCCTATCGGACACAAATGGCCTATCGGCGCTGTTCCGACAGAGAAGATGAAGCAAACAGACGAGAACGTCAAGAATCTAAATTTTAAATAAAACCCCTAAACCCAAGGCCTGCGGGCTTTGGGTTTTTAAATTTACGCACTTATCCTTCAAATTTTAAAATCCTAATTTACTTATAAATTTAAATTTTATTGTTTATTTAGCCGTTTTAGGCGATAATCTTCATCAAATTTAAAGGAGAAAATATGCTTAAGAAATTTATTTTTGCTGCTCTTGCGGCGAGTTTGGTTTTCGGTGCGCAAGATCTTGCGATCAAAGCAAAACCTGCGTCAAGCATCGAGGAAACTTCGGAAGAGGAATTTGATGAATCGCAAGCGCGTGTAGATGAGTGCATGCAAAAAGATAGCTCGACTGCCGGCATGATTCAGTGCATAGACGCCGAATTTGCTATCCAAGATAAACTCCTAAACCAAAACTACAAAAAAGCCATGAGCGTACTAAACGACGAAAATAAAAAGAAGCTAAAAGATATCCAGCGTAAATGGGTGTCCTATAAAGAGGCCAAATGCCCGTTTGTGCCGCCTATGGGTACGCTTTATGCCGTAACGGCCGCCGATTGTTACCTTCAGATGACTAAGGAGCGCGCAAGAGAGCTTGCAAACTTAGCTGAAGACTTTGAGGGTAATCAGTGAGGCTACTCGTCTCTTGTTTGGAGGCCTCTGCAAATTTGCACTTCGAGCAGGTTTTAGAGCATCTGCCAAAGTGCGAACTAAAGGGTATTTTCGACGAGAAATTCGGCGAGCCTTATATGCGAAGCTCGGAGTTTTCTGCGATGGGCTTCGTGGAGGTTTTGCCGCTTTATTTTAAGGCAAAACGCGCGATAAAAGAGATGACGTGCCTAGCTGCGCAGTGCGACGCCGTGCTACTCATCGACAGCCCAGCCTTTAACCTGCCGCTAGCTAAAGCGATCAAAGAAGCCGGCATCAAAACGCCCTTGACCTACTACATCTTGCCGCAGGTGTGGGCGTGGAAGGCTGGACGCGTGGTGAAGGTTGAGGCGTACTGCGATCATTTGGCTTCGATTTTGCCGTTTGACGGGATGTACTACAACCGTTCGCGCTACGTCGGTCATCCGTTGCTTGACGAGCTGCGAGTGCGAAAAAACGAGCTTTTACAAAGCGGAAAAATCGCTTTTATGCCCGGATCCCGCCGCGCCGAAATTTCGCGGTTGATGCCGATTTTTCGCGAGGTGGCAAGCCAGATAAAAGACAAAGAAAAATTGCTTGTCGTGCCGCCGTTTTTAGCAAACGATATGCAAATTTATGGCGACGTTAGCGGCTTTAGCGTCGTTACGGACGCGCCGCGCGCGCTTTTGCAAAGCGAGTTTGCATTTATCTGCTCGGGCACTGCGACTCTGCAGGCCGCGCTCGTTGGTACGCCGTTTGTGCTAGCCTATAAAGCCAAAGCCATTGACATAATGATCGCGCGGATGTTTGTGAAGCTACGTCACATCGGGCTTGCAAATATAATGTTTGATTTTATGGGCGAAGAGGCGCTACACGAGGAGCTACTACAAGATGAAGTAACGCCGAGCAATCTCATAAAAGCTTACGAGAGCTGCGATAAAGAGAAATTTATCAAAGGCTGCGAGAAACTGCGAAAATACCTAGAACACGGCTCTGCGGCTAGCGTAGCGCAAATTTTAATAACGAACAAAGGATGAAAAATGACCGAACCGATGACGCTTTTTGGATATGAAAAAATTACAAACGAACTAAAAAACCTAAAGACCGTCGAGCGCCCCAATATCGTCGAGGAGATCGACATCGCACGCAGTCACGGCGATCTAAAAGAAAATGCCGAATACCACGCCGCGCGCGAAAAACAGGCGTTTATCGAGAGCCGTATAGCGGAGCTTAGCGACATAGTAAGCCGCGCTAAGGTAATCGACCCCGCAGAATATGAACACGATAAGGTAAAATTCGGCTCCACGGTCGTCATCATGGACGTAGAAACCGAGCTAGAAAAGACCTATACGCTAGTCGGTACGCCCGAGAGCAACCTAGAGCGCGGACTCATCTCGATAAACTCGCCTCTAGCCAAACAGCTAATCGGCAAGAGCGAGGGCGACGAGGTCGCATTAAATTTGCCAAACGGCAGAAGCGACGTCGAGATCGTATCCGTAAGTTACAAACCGATCAAATTTTAGAGCCGATGAGCGCGTTTAAAACTGTTAAATTTATGCACTCGGATGCTAAATTTGAGCCGTCAAATTTAACCATGGCGTTTGCCGAGTTTTTCAAATTCGGCTCGCTAAATTTAAAACTACTAGACGCTAATTCGGCGCTACAAAAAGTAAAATTTGATGCCTGAGCAAATCGTCGTAAAAAGCGGCGCGATCTTTATCGCCGACTCGCACGAAAACGAAAATCGCGAAAATTTATGGCATTTTTTGTGCGCGTTGAAAAGCGGCGAGATAAAGACGCCGCAGCTGTTTTTGATGGGCGATATGTTTGATTTTCTGGCGGGCGAGTGCGAGTTTTTCGTCAAATTTTACGAGCGATACGTCCGCGCGATCGACGAGCTGGGCGAGGAAATGGAAATTTACTATTTCGAAGGAAATCACGATTTTAACCTAGCAAGGCTTTTTAAAAACGTCAAAGCCTATCCTATCGGCGCCCAGCCGGTTAAATTTACCTCTGAGTACGGACAAAGCGTGCTTATCGCGCACGGGGACATATTTTTGCCTTTTGTTGCAAAATACGCTTTGAGATTTTTACGCGTTAAAATTTTTTTAAAAACGATGAATTTTTTCGATAAATTTTTAAATTTTAGGCTCTCGAAACAAATTTTAAATAAGCTTAAACGAAAAATTTTAGATTATAAAATACCGAATTTTAAGAATTTAGCCGAGGCGAAAATGCGCCGATATAACGCATTTTACGAGGCTGATATCATCATCGAGGGGCACTATCACCAAGGCGAACAGTACACGATAGGTAAACAAAAATATATAAATGTTCCATCTTTTGCATGCGAGCAAAGCTATTTTGTAGTAGAATACGGCCAAAATATTAAGTTTGCTCGAAAGAGCGTAAAGGTTTAGAATGCTTAACAACGGCACATTAAAAACCGGTTCAAACGAGATGGAACTTGTTGATTTTCGTATCTTTAAGCAGGCGGGAGACAAGGTATATGAGGGCATATACGGCGTCAACGTCTCCAAGGTGCGCGAGATCATCAAGATGCCGAATTTGACCGAGCTTCCCGGAGTACCCGAGTATATAGAGGGGATTTTTGACCTTCGCGGCGTAGTTATACCCGTGATAAATTTAGCTAAATGGATGCAGATAAACGAGCCTAAAGACTCGGCGATCAAGCCTCGCGTCATCATCGCCGAATTTAGCGAGATTTTGATAGGTTTTATCGTCCACGAGGCAAAACGCATCAGGCGCATAAGCTGGGCGGATATCGAGGCGGCGACTTTTGCCTCAAACGCCGGAACGCTGGATAAAGGTAAGATCACGGGCGTAACCCGCATCGAAAACGACGAAGTTTTGCTAATACTCGATCTTGAAAGCGTCGTCGAAGAGCTTGGCATATATAGCCCGAAAATAGAAGTCGAGATCGATCAAAACAAGCTTTTAAACGGTCTGGCGCTTGTGCTAGACGATAGCTCGACGGCTAGAAAGCTCGTCAAAGATACGCTTGAGAAAATGGGGCTAAAAGTGGTCGAAGCAAAAGACGGCGTAGAGGGGCTTGATAGAATGCAAGATCTTTACGAGATGTACGGCGATAAGCTTGATAGCCATCTAAAGGTGATCTTAAGCGACATCGAGATGCCGCAGATGGACGGATACCGCTTCGCATCGACGATAAAAGACGATCCAAGATATACGGGAATTCCTATTATATTTAACTCTTCTTTGAGCAAAGACTACACCGAAGCTCAAAGCAAAGAGGCCGGAGCCGCCGCGTATCTAACCAAATTTGACGCGACGCTATTTTACAACGAGGTGCTTCGTGTGATCGAAGCGAACAAGAAATAAGGGGGAAATCATGGATGATATGAAAGAAATAATGGAAGACTTCCTAGTTGAAGCCTTCGAACTAGTAGAACAAATAGACCATGACCTCATAGAACTTGAGTCAAATCCCGAAGATTTAGAGCTTTTAAATAGAATTTTCCGAGTCGCTCATACGGTTAAAGGATCGTCTAGCTTTTTAAATTTTGACATCCTTACTAGACTCACCCACCACATGGAGGACGTACTAAACAAAGCCCGCCGCGGCGAGCTAAAGATAACTCCCGATATCATGGACGTGGTGCTAGAGTCTGTGGATATGATGAAGGGGCTGCTACACGGCATCAGAGATAGCGGCAACGATACGGACGTAGGTATCGAGATAGAAGATATCTGCAAAAGACTAACCGCGATATCCGAAGGCGAAGCCCCGAGCGCTGCCGCTAGCGAGCCTGCTCCTGCAGCGCCTGAGCCTGTAGCGCAGATGCCGATAGAGCCTGAGCCTGAACCCGTTAGCGATGAAAATTTATCAAATTTAAGCGACGACGAGGTCGAGGCCGAGATAGAAAGGCTACTAAAAGTAAGAAAGGCCGAGGATCAAGCAAGACGCGCTCAAAAGGCAGCCGGAGGCGAAATGCCAAAACCTGCCGCACCGGCTGCGCCGCAAGCTCCTGCGCCCTCAAATTCTGCGCCGGCTCCAAAACCCGCTCCCGCAAAACCTGCCGATAAAAAAGAGGATAAAAAAGTACCCGCTCCATCAAGCGGAGCTAACGCGGACGAGCAGACTATACGCGTCGAGGTTAAGCGCCTAGATCACCTGATGAACCTGATCGGCGAGCTGGTTCTGGGCAAAAACAGATTACTCAAAATTTACGACGACGTCGAGGAGAGGTACGAGGGCGAGAAATTCCTTGAGGAGCTAAACCAAGTAGTATCTAGCCTAAGCCTAGTGACTACCGACATCCAGCTAGCCGTTATGAAAACGAGGATGCTACCTATCGCGAAGGTGTTTAATAAATTTCCTCGCATGATCCGCGATCTAAGCCGCGAGCTAAATAAGCAAATCGACCTTGAGATCACGGGCGAGGAGACGGAGCTTGATAAATCTATCGTCGAGCAAATCGGCGATCCGCTTGTACACATGATAAGAAACTCGTGCGACCACGGTATCGAAGACGGCGCAACCAGACTAGCCGCCGGCAAACCGGAAAAAGGCACCATCCAGCTAAAAGCCTATAACGAAGGCAACCATATCGTAGTCGAGATCACCGACGACGGTAAGGGGCTAGATGCCGATATGCTAAAATCTAGATCAATAGAAAAAGGTATCATCACCGAGCGCGAAGCCGACGCGATGAGCGATAAAGAGGCGTTCGGACTTATATTTAAACCTGGATTTTCGACTGCGGCGAAGGTAACCAACGTAAGCGGCCGCGGCGTGGGAATGGACGTCGTAAAAACCAACATCGAAAAGCTAAACGGTATAATCGACATCGAAAGCGAAGTGGGCAAGGGCACGACGATGAAGCTAAAGATCCCGCTCACGCTAGCTATCATTCAGTCGCTTTTAGTCGGAGCTCAGGAGGAATTTTTCGCTATCCCTCTAGCAAGCGTCTTAGAGACCGTGCGCGTACCGATCGACGATATCTATACGATCGACGGCAAAAACGTGCTCAGACTACGCGACGAAGTGCTATCGCTAGTTAAGCTCTCAGATATCTTCGGCGTCAAGCAGGTCTTTGACGGCGGAGATCAGACCTATGTGGTCGTTATCGGCGTAGCAGAGGCAAAACTCGGCATCATCGTAGATAGCCTCGTAGGACAAGAAGAGATCGTTATAAAATCAATGGGCGATTATCTCCAAAACATCCCGGGAATCGCAGGCGCCACGATAAGAGGCGACGGCCGGGTAACTCTAATCATCGATGTAGGCATGATGATGGAGATGGCAAAAGATATAAAAGTAGACATAAAAGCCAGTATGGAAGCCTCAAAGAGCGTCAAAGAAAAACCGAGCGATTATAAGGTGTTAATCGTCGACGACTCGAAGATGGATAGAACGATCATGCAAAAATCGCTCGCGCCTCTTGGCGTAACCGTGATAGAGGCTACTAACGGCGTCGAGGCTTTAGCTATCGTAAAATCGGGCGAACATGCGCTTGATGCGATGCTAATTGATATCGAGATGCCGAGAATGGACGGCTATACGCTGGCGGCTGAGATCAGAAAGTATTCAAAATATAGAAATTTGCCGCTCATAGCGGTAACTTCAAGGACGTCAAAGACCGATAGGCTAAGGGGCGTGGAGGTAGGAATGACCGAGTACATCACCAAGCCGTATTCGTCGGATTACCTTGAAAACGTAGTTAGAAAAAATATCAAACTAATAGGATAGAACATGAACGACAAATTAAATCAGGTTCTAAAAAAACAAAAAAGTCAGGTGATGGATCCGAGCGAAAAAGAGCGCGAGGAGATCGTCCAGTTAGTCGGTTTCATCGTGGGCGACGAGGAGTACGCGATACCTATTTTAAATATCCAAGAGATCATTAAGCCGATCGAATACACTCGCGTGCCTAGCGTGCCGGATTATGTTTTAGGCGTGTTTAACCTGCGCGGTAGCGTCATCCCGCTAATCGACTTGAGAAAGAAATTTTCACTAAATGCCGCAAAACCGAGCCCAAGCACGAGGTATATCGTGATGAAAGAGGGCGATAACGTCGCGGGATTTGTGATCGATAGGCTAACGGAAGCTATCAGGATACAGCAAAACAGGATCGATCCGCCGCCTGAAACGCTTTTAAAAGACAAAGGTATGATTTACGGTATCGGAAAAAGAGACAACAATATCCTTACGATTTTAAAAGTCGAAACATTGCTAAAACGCGATTTTTAGGGTCAAATTTGATAAAGCTTTGCGTATTTGATTTTGATTCGACTCTGATGGACGGCGAGACGATAGATTTTCTAGCCGCGGCAAAGGGCGTCGGAGAGGAAGTTAGCGAAATAACGGCAAAGGCGATGGCGGGCGAGCTTGATTTTTTCGAGAGTTTGACGCGCCGCGTATCGCTTTTAAAGGGGCTTGAGCTCGCTAAAGTGGATGAAATTTGCTCAAATTTGCCGCTAATGCCAGGAGCCGCCGAGCTAATCGCGCATCTAAAAAGCAAAGGCATTAAGGTCGTAGTTTTTAGCGGCGGATTTCACTCGGGCACCGATAGAGCGCAAGAGAAGCTCAAATTTGACGCTAGCTTTGCAAACATCCTGCACCACAAAGACGGCATTCTAACCGGACTCGTGGGCGGTGAGATGATGTTTGGCTTTTCAAAGGGCGCGATGCTTGTAAATTTGCAAAAAATGCTCGGTATCTCAAAAGAGCAGACGATGAGCGTGGGCGACGGCGCCAACGACCTGTCTATGTTTGAGCATTCAAATTTGAAAATCGCGTTTTGCGCGAAGCAAATTTTAAGGCAAGCGGCAACTTGTTGCGTGGATAAAAAAGATTTGCGCGAGATCATAAATTTGATATAAAAAGGCGAGAAAAATGTTTAATAACGATATAAATTTTTCACTGTGGTGTGACTTTATCGAGCGCGACTTTTTACAAGACGAGTTTGAAAATTTACTTCAAATAGGCGCTATTAATGGCGTGACCTCAAATCCATCCATCTTTAAGGCCGCGTTTTTGTCGGACTCCTACAAAGACGTCATCGGCCAAATGGGCAAAAAATATCCAAAGGCGCTTTACGAGGCGCTCGCGGTGCAAGATATTAAGATAGCCGCGACCAAGCTTTTGAGGCATTATGCAAACGGCGACGACGGGTTTGTTAGCATCGAGGTCGATCCTAGCTTTTGCGATAACGCCGCAGCTACGGTGGACGAGGGCGCTAGGCTACACGCGGAGATCGGCATGCCAAACGTCATGATCAAAATCCCTGCGACAAAAGCTGGCTTTGAAGCGATGAGCGCTCTAACCGCGCGCGGTATCGCGGTAAATGCTACGCTGATTTTCTCGCCGGAACAAGCTGTAGCGTGTTTGGACGCTTTTGAAGAGGGCGTGAAGGCTTATGAAAAGAAATTTCCGCTAACGCCGCTACCAAAAAGCGTGATTAGCATTTTTGTTAGCAGATTTGATCGCTTGCTAGATGAAAAAATGCGCGAGAACTCGCTACCGACGGGCCAAATCGGCATCATGAACGCGACTAAAATTTACAAAATCATAGAAAATAAAAGCTTGCCGACGACGCGCGCGCTGTTTGCTAGTACGGGCGTAAAGGGCGATGAGCTGGCAAAAGATTATTACGTAAAAGAGCTCATGTATCAAAATGCGGTAAATACGGCTCCGCTTGATACTATCAAAGCCTTTATCGCGGGCAAAAACGAACCAAAAACCGCCGTTAGCGACGATAGTATAGAGAAATTTTTCGGCGTGGTAAAAAGAGCCGACATAGACATGGAGAAGGTTTATAAAGACTTGCTAAACGACGGCTTAAAGCAGTTCGTGACGGCATTTGAAGACATAATGAAAGCACTAAAATAACTAGGAAGCAGCCATGAAGCCTTTAAGATTTACCTCCGTGAACGAAGAGGATGTTAAGGACTACGAGCCTGTCGGTTCTAGCATTAAATTTGATAGCCAGGACGATGCCTTAGAGCGCATTATCAAGCTAAAAGCAAAGGTTTTAAGAAGCGATATAGAACATCATAGAAACAAAAATAAAGAAAACTCGCACGAGGACGAGCAAGAGGTAGTGCCGCTAAAAGCCGACGACGCCGTGCGCGAAGAGGTTGCGCTGCAACCGAAGCCTAAATTTGAAGAGATCGGCGGGTTTGATGATTTGCCAAAGCTAAAGCCAATTGACGACGAGCCTGCAAAAGAAGAGGAGCAAGAAGAGTCGGTTAAGATCGATAAATTTGACGCATTTAGCGAGCCTACCGAGCTAGAATCAAAAAGGCAAGAGCTAAACGAAAATTTGCAAGCTATCAATGAGGCTCTAAATGAAATAGACGCGCTAGACGAGATACCTGAGCAAATAGATGAAATCGACGAAGAAGCTATTTTTGTGGCATGGAAAGAGCCGCAAATAAAAAAAGATGCGCAAGAAATAAGCGAATTTGACGAAGACGGCGAAAAATCGGACCTTTCTTGTTTCGAGCCCGTGCAAGAAACGGTAGCAAAGGAACAGATCCCTAACGAAAAGGATCAGCTTTTGGACTTTTTAAGGGATGAATTTAGCTCGGTAGAGCTTGAAGAAGACGAGCCTGATACCGGCTATAAATTTGACGCAATCCAAAGCGATCAGGATAAATTTGATACTGAGGACGACGAGGACTTTCAGAGTAAATTCGACTCTATCAAAAATGAATTCGATATCGATAAAAACGAGATAAATTCCGAACAAGCACAGTCAAATTTAAGCGCTGACTTTTGGGACGTGCCGCAAAGCAAAGAGCTAGAAGATAAAGATTTTCTAAAGATCGACGAGCATGCTGACTTAAGCAAGCCCGAGGAGCAAATTTTAGAGCTGAATTTAACGCAAACGCAAGAAGAAACAAGCAAAGGAGTAGAGCAGGTGCAAACTATAAACGATACGCAAGAAAACCGAACAAATACGGCAAAAGAGCCGGAAGTAAGACCCGTTAGGCGTAGAGATAGGGCCGCGCTTTTAGCCGAGCTTGGACTAACGATGGAAGAAGAAGCCTTTGGGATGTCTATTAGGCCGCCGATGCCGCAAGATGACGACGAGAGCGAAAAAAGAGCCGCTATGAAGGCGGTTTTGGACGGATATCTGATGAAGCTTATCGAGCTTGGCGGCAGCGACTTGCACGTGAAGTCGGACAGGGTGGTTCGCGGTAGATTTAACGGCGAGATGGTCGTTATGAGCGATACGGTTTTGGATTACGACCGCTCGATACTTATTGCCAAGGAAATTTTAGGAGCGAATTATTATAGCCTAATGAAAAGAAAGAGCGTTGACTTTACCTATAGGCTAAACGACGACTATCGTTTCCGCTCGAACGTCTTTTTGCAGATGGACGGCGTATCTTTCGTATTCAGAACGATTCCGACGAAAATTCCTACGATGTCTGAGCTTTTGTTGCCGCCGGTTATAGAAAAGCTTTGCGATAAAGTAAACAGAGGCATCATTCTAGTAACCGGGCCGACCGGTAGCGGTAAAACGACGACGCTAGCTAGTATGATAAACTACCTAAATCACACTAAAAACTATCACATCGTTACTATAGAGGATCCGATTGAATTTATTTACAGCGACGACAAAAGCGTAATAAATCAGCGCGGTATCGGCCAAGACGTCGATAGTTTCGCCGACGCGCTAAGGGCATCTTTGCGCGAAGACCCGGATGTTATATTTGTAGGCGAGATGAGAGACCTAGAGACTGTTAGAACCGCGATAAACGCTGCAGAAACCGGTCACTTGGTACTTGCTACGCTTCACACGCTTGATGCTAAAGAAACTATCGGCCGCGTCATAAATATGTTCCCCAAAGAAGAGCAAAACCGAGTCAGAATGACCTTTGCTTCGGTTGCGGAGGCTATCATATCTCAGCGCCTAGTCGTAACTACGGGAAATAAACGACGCGTCGCTTGCGAAATAATGATAAAAAACATAAGAATAAGAGATATGATCCTAGAGGATAGAGATAGCGAAATTTACGACGCAATAGAACAGAGCAGAAACACCTATCAGATGCAGACTTTTGAGCAGCATTTGCTTGATATGTATACTTCGGGAATCATTACGAAAGAAGAGGCTCTAAAAAGCGCTGGTAGAAGAGAAAACCTCGATATCAAAATCAAATCCGCCGACCTTGCCAAAAAACGAGCGATGGTCGCTTCTATCGAGGAAGACGCTGCGCTTTTAAGAGAATTTCAAAGCGACGTTATCGCGCTTAAAGATATCAAGTAAGGCGAAATTTATATAAATTTGGGTATTATCGGCTTCTATTTTTTAAGAAAGGAAAACGATGTTAGAAGGTATCGTTAGAGAGAGTATCGGTAAAAAGGCGTCAAAAGCCTTGAGAAGAGATGGTTATCTAATCGCCAACATTTACGGCAAGGGATTAGAGAATGTGCAAGCCGCTTTTAAAATCAACGATTTTATAAAAGAGGTTCGCAAAAAAGAGAGCCTTGCGTTTGACGTAAAAGTAGGCGGAAAAACCTTAAAAGTCGTAGTAGTCGAATATCAAAAAGACCCTGTGACAAACGCGCTAAAACACGTTGATTTAAAGGTTGCGCTTCCAGGCGTCATCTCAAAATATATGATCCCGGTTAAACCTTACGGAACTCCGGTCGGTCTAAAAAATAAAGGCGTTTTGATCATCTCAAAAAGGCGCTTAGCCGTAAAATGCACGGCTGAAAATTTGCCTAATTCATTCGACATAGACGTTAGCGGTCTTGATATAGACGACACCGTCCTGGTGCGCGATATAACCGTTCCTGCGGGCGTCACTATGATCGATGCTGACCGCGTAGCGGTTCTAGGCGTAATAAAAGCTAAATAAGGCTAGCCTTGATACTCATAGTCGGACTGGGGAACCCCGGTCCCGAGTACTCCAAAACAAGACACAATGTCGGCTTTATGCTGATAGATAGACTCAAAAATTCAAATTTCACCGACGTAAGCTCAGCTAAATTTCAAGGCGAGCTGTTTAAATTTCAAAATTTACTTTTTCTAAAACCGACGACCTTTATGAATTTAAGCGGACGAAGCGTAAAAGCCGTTGCTGATTTTTACAAGCCCGAGCGCATTATTGTTATTCATGACGACCTTGATCTAAATTTCGGCGTCGTTAAATTTAAAAAAGGCGGCGGAAACGGCGGACATAACGGGCTAAAATCAATCGATGCCTTAATGGGCCCAGACTACGAGCGCGTACGTATCGGTATCGGCAGAAGCGCGCACAAAGGCGAAAGCGCGGTAGCCGGCCATGTGCTTGGCGAATTTAACGCAGATGAAAAAGAGGGATTGGAAAAAATTTTGGGTTACTGCGAAAACGCGCTAAACGAGCTAATAAAAACCGATATCGATACCGTTTCGCAAAAATTCTCGACAAAAAAAGGCATTTTGTGAGAGGGGTAAATTTGGCATTCGCGACTTTTGCGTTTTCTCAAATTTTGCGGCTTTTTAAAGCGCTCAAAAATCGGTTAAATTTAGAGCCCAAATTTAAAATCTTGCTCCTAATTTTCCTTACCGCAAATTTTATAAGTTTGCTTCAAAACTTTATCCGCAAATTTATAAAATTTACGAAAAAAATACTCAGACAAAAACTTGAATTTGGATTTTTTAAGAGCGTAAAACAAGTCTATTTCCAGTCTAGCCAAAAAGCGGTAAATTTGAGCGTCATTACGGCGGCAAAGGATGCATATTTGCAGCATAGTTCAAATAGTAAATTTGCACGGCAAGTTTGCGGTATTTTTGGTAACGCCGCTTTCGTCCGCCTCTCACCTTGCGCAAAATTTGATTTAAGAGAGCTCAGATGAACCTTTATGCGCGTTACGTCGGCTGGCTTTATTTTAAATATTTCGTGATTATATTCGTCGCGCTCACGCTTTTTTACGTCGGCATCGACATCCTAACCAACCTAAAAGATATGCCTGCAAGCGCAAACCTAAAGCTGCTTTACTTCGGCCTTACCTCGCTCGCGGCGGTAAACTACGTTCTACCTCTCGCGCTCATTTTTGCGCTTATAACTAGCAAATTTAGCATGATCCGCAGTAACGAGCTCGTGAGTTTTTACGCGCTTGGTATAGATAAAAATCGCCTGATAAAACCGCCTTTTTATATCGCGCTTGCCATCACGTTTATCTACGTCGGGCTAAATTTCACGCCATTTGCCTACGCTTACGAGTACGGACGAAATATCGTGAAGCTCTCAAATTTATCGCGCACGAGCTCGGATATTTTCTTAAAATTCGAGGGTAAATTTGTCTACATGGATAGCCTAAATCCTATTAGTGGCGAGGCTAAAGACGTGCGGATATTTGACATAGACAGCAGCAACTTGCGTAGCGCTACCTTTGGCGAAAACGGGAGGTTTGTGGATGATGCGTGGCTTTTAAAAAACGCTAAAATCGTAAATTTGCCGCAAAATATCAAGCTTGGCGAAAAGGGACTCGATATCAAAACGCCAAGCGAGCTAAAAACTCTTGAAAATTTTAAACCAAAGACGATAGAAAGCGCGTCGGCGGAGAGCTCGGCGATCACGATCCCGGATGCCGTGGATTATATTTTGGCGTTTAAGGATGAGGGTATCGGGCTAAATTCGACCAAAACCACGCTCTATAACCTCGCTTTTGCGCCTTTTTTTGCGCCTTTTATGGTGCTTATCATTTACTATTTTTTGCCGGTTACGGGACGTTTTTTTAACCTCGCCTTAAAAAGCTTTATCTTCACGATCGCCTCGCTTTGCGTCTGGGGCGCGCTTTTTGTGATGATGAGGTTTGCTAGAAACGGCGTCGTATCACCCGAGATCGGCGTGCTTTTGCCGATAATTTTACTCGGCGCCTACGCTTTTTATCTGCGTTTTGGGAGTCGTTAAGAGAGATTTAGGCAAAATTTCTGTAAAATCTAACTATTTTTAAACAAGGTCGGTTATGGATTTTACGAATTTAGCGCAAAAATACGGCACCCCTCTTTACGTTTACGATTTTGACTACATGGCGCACCGCTACGAAGCGCTAAAAAACTCGTTTCACGCCAGAAAATCTCTCGTATGCTACGCCGTTAAGGCAAACTCAAATTTAAGCGTTTTGAAATTTTTAGCCGGACTCGGGGCCGGATTTGACTGCGTGAGCGTAGGCGAAGTTAAGCGCGCGCTGCTAGCGGGAGCTAAAAGCTATCAGATCATCCTAAGCGGCGTAGGTAAGCGCGACGACGAGCTCAAATTTGCGCTGGGAAATGAAATCTTGATGATAAATTTAGAAAGCGAAGGCGAGATGAACCGCCTAGAAACGATCGCAAAGCAGCTCGGAAAGTCCGCTCGTATTAGCATCCGCGTAAATCCAGACATCGACGCTAAAACTCATCCATACATTTCGACCGGACTAAACGAAAATAAATTCGGCGTAGATCTGCAAACGGCCAAAAAAATGTATCTACACGCTAAAAACTCTCCGCATCTCGAGCCTGTGGGCATCCACAGCCACATCGGCTCGCAGATAACCGACATCAAGCCCGTTATCGAAGCGGCAAAGATAGTGGCAAATTTGACTCGCGAGCTAAAAGCCGCGCAAATCGACATCAAATTTTTTGACGTCGGCGGCGGCATAGGTATCGTTTACTGCGACGAGAGCGAGCCTGATCTATACGAATACGCGCAGGGCATTTTGGCAAATTTAAGCGGCCTGGACGTCACGGTAGTTTGCGAGCCGGGACGCTTTATCGTCGGCAACGCGGGATATTTTCTAACTAGTGTGCTTTATGAGAAATTTAACAAAGAAAAGCGCTTTGTCGTCGTGGACGGCGCGATGAACGACCTCATACGCCCGAGCCTTTATCAAGCTAGGCATAAAATTTTCGCACTTAGCGGCGGCAATACTCTTTGCGAGTGTAAGATTGAGCAGCTTCGCGAGCTCAAATTTAGCCCTTGCGACGTGGTCGGGCCGATCTGCGAGAGCGGAGATTTCCTCGCAAAAGACCGAAATTTACCGCCTCTAAACCCAGGCGATCTCGTCGTCATCAAATCAGCCGGCGCATACGGCTTTGCTATGAGCAGCAACTACAACACTCGCGGGCGCGCCGCGGAGGTTGCGGTAAAAGGCGGCGAGGACTTTTTGATTAGGCGCCGCGAGAGCTTTGAGGATGTAGTGGCACTGGAGCGCGAATTTCTAGGCTAGGGAGCGAAAATGCAAAACATAAACGACCTTAGAAACGAGATAGATAAGATCGACGACGAGGTGCTAAAGCGCCTAAACGAACGCATGAATTTCGTGCGAAAGATCGGCGAGCTAAAGCAAACCAGCGGCAGCGCGATCTACCGCCCCGAGCGCGAAAGAGCGATCCTAAACCGCCTTGAGGGGCAAGACTCCGCGTTTTTAAACAAGGCCGCGATCGAGGCGATCTATCTTGAGATTTTCGCCGTCAGTAGAAACCTCGAGATGCCCGAAAAAGTCGCCTATCTGGGGCCTGAAGGCACCTACACGCACCAAGCCGCCGAGAGCCGTTTTGGCGCGATGAGCGCGTATCTGCCGCTAGCTAGCATCGAGGCGGTTTTTACGAAACTAAAGCACAAAGAGGCCAAATACGGCGTCGTGCCGATAGAAAATAACACCGAAGGCGCGGTAGGCGCGACGCTAGACTGCCTTGGACGGTTTGATAGCGTCAAGGTCGTAGCCGAAATTTACATGGATATCCACCATATTTTTGCGAGCAAATGCGAAAATTTAAAAGACATTAAGCGCATCTACTCGCACCCGCAAGGCTACAATCAGTGCCGCAAATTTTTAGACGATCATATGCTTTCATCAGTCGAGTTTATCCCGGCAAAATCAACCGCGCAGGCTGCGCAGCTAGCTAGCAGCGAGCCAAACTCCGCAGCCATCTGCTCCAAGATCGCCGCCAAGCTTTACGGCGTGCCGATCTTGTTTGAGACTATCGAGGACAACGCCGCAAACCGCACGAGATTTTTTATATTAAGCGATTTTAAAAACGAGCGCGCGCAAAGAAATAAAACCTCAATCTTAGCAAAGACCGAGCATCGTCCGGGCGGGCTAGTGGAGCTGCTACTAGCCTTTAGAGACGAGGGTATAAACATAACCAAACTAGAGAGCCGCCCGATAAAACAGCGCGAATTTAAGGCGAATTTTTATATAGATTTCGAGGGGCACATCGACGACGACAACGTCCAAAAAGCGATACAAAAAGCGATAAGCTACGGCCACGAGATCGCGTGGCTGGGAAGCTACGTCGCGTGGGAGGAGTGAGATGAAATTTAACGAAAATTTGGCAAATTTAGTAAGCTACGAAGCGGGCAAACCTATCGAGCTAGTCGTGCGCGAATACGGCATCGACGCAAAAGACGTCATCAAGCTAGCCAGCAACGAAAATCCATACGGTACGAGCCCTGCGGTAGTAAAAGCAGTCGGCGAGATAGTAAATAAAATGCATCTCTACCCCGATGATAGTTACTTCGAGTTAAAGGCTGCGCTAGCGAGTAAATTCGGTGTTAGCGAAAAATCTATCGTAATAGGCTCGGGAAGCGATCAGATAATAGAATTTGCCGTGCACGCAAAGGCGAACGCAAAGAGGGGAATTTTAACCGCGGGCATAACATTTGCTATGTATGAAATTTACGCTAAAGCAGCGGGTGCAAAGGCCTTTAAAACAAAGAGTAAAGAGCATGATCTAGGCGAGTTTTTGCAAATTTACAAGGCTAAAAAAGACGAGATCGGCGTGATATTTTTGTGTGTACCGAATAATCCGCTAGGGGGCTGCCTAGACGCCGAGGAAATTTATAAATTTCTAGAGCAGATTGACGCCGATACGCTCGTGGTTATCGACGGTGCGTATCAGGAGTTTGCTAAATTTAAAGATGCGAAAAAAGAGATAAAGCCGAAGGGGCTCATAGCTAAATTTCCAAACGCGATATATCTGGGCACGTTTTCTAAGGCTTACGGTCTTGGCGGTATGCGCGTAGGATACGGCATCGGCGAAGAAAGCGTGATGAGCGAGCTGGGCAAACTAAGAGCACCTTTTAATATAACGACGCTTAGCTTAAAAGCGGCTATCGAGGCGCTAAAAGACGAAGAGTTCGTAAAAATGACGCTTGAAACAAATTTTAAAGAGATGAAAAAGTATGAAAAATTTGCCGAGCTTCATGGTATAAAGCATTTGCCGAGCTTTACGAATTTTATCGTTTTTGAGTTTGAGCGTCAAAACGCGAGCGAGCTTGCTCAAAATCTATTAAAAAAAGGTATAATTTTACGTGATCTAAAAGGTTACGGATTAAACGCGGTTCGCATAACGATCGGACTGCCTAGTCAAAACGACGTAGTTTTAAAACAAATCGAGGAAAATTTAAAATAAATGGATTTTAAAACCGCAGTTCAGCAAATCGGCCAGGTCTATCACAATCTCTCGTTAAGGCAGCGCCTAGTCGCCGCGGGCTCGATCATACTCGTGGTCGGTTTTTTGGTGTTTTTGAGCATTTACAAAAGCTCAAACGAAAACTACGACGGTTATAGCGTACTATTTGAAAACACCTCAGCCGCGGACTCTGCGTTAATTATTCAGCAGCTTGAAAAAGATAAGGTAAAGTATAAAATTGTAAACGAGGGCACGATTTTGGTGCCAAACTCGGACGTTTACCGTGAGAGGATTTCAATCGCATCGCTTGGGATTTTAAAGGACGGTAAGGTTGGATTTGAGATTTTCGATAAGCAAGAATTTGGCGCGACGGATGCCGAGCAAAAGGTTAAATTTCAGCGTGCTTTAGAGGGTGAGCTAGCCCGCACGATCGAAAGCCTGGCGCCGATAAACAAAGCCATCGTGCGTATCGCGATACCCAAAGAAACTCTTTTTACCGAGAGAGCTACGCCTCCAAGCGCCTCTATCGTGTTAAATTTGAAAGACGGGCAGAGTTTAAATTTAAAACAAATCACGGGCATTAAAAATTTAGTCGCGGCCGCGGTGGCAAATTTAAAACCCGAGCAGGTAAAAATCGTGAGCCAAGACGGGGTGCCGCTTGGCGAGGAGGACGGCGAATACGATAGCGATCAGATCACGCAACAAATCCGCTATAAACGCGACGCCGAGCACAATCTCGAAGAAAAGATCATAAACGTCCTATCGCCTATCGTGGGCGGCTCGGATAAGGTCGTAGCCAAAGTCACCATAGATTTCGACTTTGCTAGAAAAGATAGCCAAAGCGAGACCTTTGATCCAAATTCCGTAGCTAGAAGCGAGCAAAATGTCGAAGAAAAGCGTCAAGGCAGTAAAGAAGCCGAAGTGCAAGGCGTGCCCGGAGCTGTTAGCAATATCGGTCCGGTCGAAGGCTTGCAAGACGGTAAAATGAAAGAGCTATACTCAAAAAGCTCATCCACGACAAACTATGAAATCTCAAAAAAAGTCGAGCGCGTCAAGGATCAGTTTGCTAAGATAAACCGCCTAAGCGCCGCTGTCGTGGTGGACGGAAAGTACGAAAATAAAAAAGACGAAAACGGAAATCCGACCAAAGAGGTAGCCTACGTGCCGCTTGATAAAGAGCAGCTGGCGCGCATCGACGCTCTCATCCGTCAGTCTATCGGCTTTGATCAAAACAGAGGCGACGAGGTTACGGTTAGCAACTTTGAGTTCCAGCGTCAAGACGGACAGACGCCTGCGGGCAAGGTTCAGTCCTTTTTCGATCTTTACGTAGTGCCGTTTTTACCGATCCTAAAGTATATTTTCGCCGCGATTTTGCTTTATATATTCTACAAAAAAGTCATCGTGCCGTTTATGGCTAAGATGCTTGAGGAGATCAAAGAGGAAGAGCCCGAGATACCTGATAACGACATTCAGCTTGACGACAGCGAAGATACGCTGGAGAAATTTCAAGCCGCTAGGAAAAAGGTCGAGGAGCAGCTGGGTATCGGCGATAACTTTAACGAGGACGATCTACGCTACGACGTATTGCTAGAGAAGATGAAACTAATCGTGCAAGAGCGAAGCGAGGAGATCGCCGTCTTGCTACAAGACCTAGTCAAAAACGACTCGGATTTTAGCAACCGTAAGGACTTTTAATGGCAACAAAGCTAAACGAACAGCAAAAGATGGTGTATGACGATCTTTCTATGCCCGAAAAGATCGCTATTTTGCTTATTCAGCTGGGCGAGGACGTCACGACTCTACTCTTTTCTCATATGGAAGTTGACGTCATAACCGAAATTTCGCGCTACATAGCTACCGCAAAAAGTATGGATAAAAACGTGGCAGCCGCTGTTTTAGAAGAATTTTACGCTCTCATGCAGTCAAATCAATACATGAGAAGCGGCGGCTTAGAGTACGCGAAAGAAATTTTATACCGCACCTTCGGTCCTGAAACCGCGCAAAAGATCCTCGATAAGCTCGCAAAAAGTATGGAAAACTCAAAAAGCTTCGGCTATCTTACTAAGGTCAAGCCTCAGCAGCTTGCGGACTTTATCATGACCGAGCACCCTCAGACTATCGCGCTTATTTTGGCGCATATGGATTCAACCAGCGCAGCCGAGACGCTTTCGTTTTTTAACGACGAGCTTAGAAGCGAGGTCGTCGTTAGGATGGCAAATTTAGGCGATATCAGCCCGTCCATCATCAAGCGCGTTTCAACCGTGCTTGAGGGCAAGCTAGAGAGCCTCACGTCCTACAAGGTCGAAGTCGGCGGACCAAGAGCCGTGGCAGAGGTGTTAAACCGCCTCGGTCAAAAGGCGTCCAAAGCAACGATCGAATACATCGAAGATATCGACGACAAACTCGCTACGACGATCAAAGAGCTTATGTTTACGTTTGAGGATATCAACACTCTCAACCAAGCCGCTATCCGCGAGATACTTAAGAACGTCGATAAAAAAGACCTCATGGTCGCGCTAAAAGGCAGTGGAGACGCGCTTAAAGAGAAATTCCTCTCAAGTATGTCTCAGCGCGCCAGCGAAGCATTTAAAGAGGAGATGCAGTTTTTGGGCGCGGTGCGCGTAAAAGATGTCGAAGAGGCGCAGCGCCGCATCGTAGAACAGGTCCAAGCCCTAGCCGAGGGCGGGGCATTCCAAATAGGCGAAGCCGATGAGATGATAGAATGAAAAGCAGCGTAATAACAAATGAGCGCTCAAAAGAGCACTTCGTAGAAAACTATCGATTTAAAATTTTAGGCCAGGAAAAAAGAAGCGAGGATGCGCACGTAGCTCACGAGAGCGAAACTCGGCGCGCGTCAGAACATCAACACGAGCGAGCTTTAAGCGGCGAGCAAGATGGCTTAAATTTAAGCGAAGAAAAAGAGCAAGGCGCGCATTTTAAGCCCGAGCCAAGCTTTATCGAGGAGCTACTAAAGCGCACCGACGAGATGAGCGGCAGTATGATAAAGCTGCAAATGCAAATCGAACATCAAGAAAGCGAATTCGCCAAGCGTTTAGAGAGCGAAGTCCAGCGCGCCAAAGAGGACGGCATAAAACAGGGTAGAGACGATGCGGCGGCTAAATTCGACGAGGAGCTAAAAGCGCTTGAGAGCAGGTATCTGGGATCTATAAATAAGCTAGAAGAGCAGGCGGCTAAATTTGAAAGCCTCATCGCATCTAGCGAAGCGCAGCTGCCTACCACCGCAGTCGAGGTCGCAAAAGAGGTCGTGAAAAAAGAGATTTCGCTAAATTCGGCAAACATCGCCGCGGCTATCTGCAAAGAGCTTTTTAGCGAGATAAGAGACGCTAAAGAGGTGCAGGTTAAAGTAAATCCGAAAGATTACGAGTTTATCAAAGAAAATTTCTCCGGACAAAACGTCAAAATCTCCGCCGACGAGGCTATCAGCGCGGGCGGAGCGATCGTGCTCAGCGATGCGGGCAACCTCGAGGGCACGATCGAAGCTAGACTAGAAAAAATCAAAAAGATAATAGGACAATGATAGACGTAAAATCTATGAACGTGCAGGAGCTCGAGGCGCTTTGCGGGAAGCTCCGGGATAAAATTTTACAAACCGTCAGCGCAAACGGCGGGCATCTGAGCTCAAACATCGGCGCAGTCGAGCTTATCGTCGCGATGCACTATGTTTTTGATGCTGCAAAAGATCCGTTTATATTTGATGTTAGCCACCAAAGCTACGCGCACAAGCTAATCACCGGACGCTGGGATAATTTTGATACGCTTAGAAAATTCGGCGGTATCAGCGGCTACACCAAGCCTTCCGAGAGCAAATACGACTACTTTATCGCGGGGCACAGCTCTACCTCTATCTCGCTAGCAGTGGGCGCGTCAAAGGCGATCAAGCTAAAGGGCGAGGATCGCATCCCCGTGGCCTTTATCGGCGACGGCTCGATGAGCGCGGGCATCGCATACGAGGCGCTAAATGAACTGGGCGATATCAAAAACCCTTGCGTAGTCGTTCTAAACGACAATGAAATGAGCATCAGCAAGCCCATCGGCGCCTTTAGCAACTACCTCTCGCAGATGATGGCCGGGCCGCTGTATCAGAAGTTTAAAAGCCGCGTAGAGAAATTTTTGAGCTATATGCCCGACGGCGCCGCATACATGGCGCGTAGGATGGAGGAGGGCATCAGGATATTTACGCCCGGGATGTTTTTCGAGGAGCTAGGACTCGAGTATATTGGCCCCGTAAACGGCCACGACGTGGGGGCGCTCATCGAGGCTTTTAGCGTCGCAAAAGGTATGAAAAAGCCCGTCGTCGTGCACGCGCAGACGCTAAAAGGCAAAGGCTACGAAAAGGCCGAGGGGCATCTGGCCAGCTGGCACGGCGTGAGTCCGTTTGATTTGCAAAGCGGCGAAGCCATCAAAAAATCAGCCGCCAAATCGGCCACCGCGCTCTTTGCGGAAAATTTGACCGAGCTAGCTAGCGAGCATAAAAATATCGTCGGAGTGACCGCCGCGATGCCTACGGGCACGGGCATAGACGCTTTGATGGAGAGGTTTCCGGATAGATTTTGGGACGTCGCGATCGCTGAGCAGCACGCCGTCGCCTCTATGGCCGCGATGGCCAAGGAGGGCTTTAAGCCGTTTATCGCGATTTATTCGACCTTTTTGCAGCGGGCGTTTGACCAGGTCGTGCACGACTGCGCGATCATGAACCTAAACGTCGTCTTTGCGATGGACCGCGCGGGTATCGTCGGCGAGGACGGCGAGACGCATCAGGGCGCGTTTGACGTGAGCTATCTAAATTTGATCCCGAATTTGACGATTTTCGCGCCTCGCTGTGCCGATAGTTTTAGGCTTACGATGCGCTACGCTTACGCTCACGAGGGGCCTTGCGCTTTTCGCTATCCGCGCGGAGCTTTTGCGCTGGCGCAGGGCGAATTTGAGGCGCGAGAGCTAAAGCTCGGAAAGGGCGAAATCTTGGTCGAGGGCGGCGGTAAAGCGGCCTTTATCGCTTATGGCAACGCCGTTGGCAAAGCAAACGCCGCGCGCAAAATTTTACTAGAAAAAACGAACGGCAAATTTGACCCGAGCCTCGTTGATCTAGTGTTTGTTAAGCCGCTTGACGGCGAACTTTTGCAAGAGCTCGCGCGCAAGCATAAAATTTGGTACGTCTTTTCCGATACCGCAAAAAAAGGCGGCGTAGGCGAGATTTTGGCCGCGTTTTTGCAGGATCGGCGCATTTTTGACGTGCGCATCGTTAGCTTTGAGTTTGACGACGCGTTTATCCCGCACGGCGCTACGGCTGATGTCGAGAAGGCTCTTGGTATCGATGCGGCAAGCGTTTGCGAGAAAATTTTAGCCGAAACGGCGGATTAAATTTGAGCTGAAGCGTTCTTGTGCGTTTTGGCGAGCGTATTTTGGCGGAAAAGGCGAACAATTTGAGCGAAACAAACCTTTTTATACTTTCTCGCCGCTCTTACTTTGATTTACCGTGTCTTAAACGGCACGGGCAAATTTGCGCGCATCAAGCCGGTTTTATTGATTTTTATCTTCGTTTATCTTTTTTACGGGCTGGCTTGCGAGTGAATTTTGGGTTAAATTTGAGCCGCGATAGGCTTTTGCGATAAGGTTTGTTTTGCTCGCTGCGCCCTAGGATAAAATCGCTAAAAAACATTGCAGACTTTCGTTTTTACCGTCTATAAAACGCTTAAATTTGGCGCCAGTGCTTGACTGGACGCTGATTTTATCAAAAAGGTAAAATTTAAGCAGATTTTTGCTCATAAATTTAGCCGTGCGGCAAGGCATAGAAATTTAAAATCGCAATTAGCGAAAACTCAAAAATGCGAAAAAAAACGTAGCCGTATCTAAAACGCTGCTGTATCGCCGCAACCGACAAAAATAAATTTTACGGCGGCGATTATAAGCGGCGATCGGTTGCAACGATCGATAGCAAAATTTACGCCGTATTAAAAAGCCGGATTTTTATTTAAATTCGGCGAGCAAAACGTCAAATTTAAGTCGCCTTCAAATTTATGCCCCAAAACGCTAAATTCGGTAGGGTAAATTTAAAACCAAACGTCTAAAATTTACCTTGAGTATAGCGCTTAAACTCGCAAAAAGCATAAATTTGACTACAAATGACACAAATTTTAGTAAATAATAATTTATATTACCAACTATAAAGAAGTTTTAAATAAAATTTTTGTATATTTAGCTAAAAAATATCAGGAAAAACGATGAACTATATGGAACTTCTCAAAAATCACGGCCTCAAAGCCACCCCGCAGCGCCTCAGCGTGCTCAAGATCCTCGATCGCCACACGCACCCGACGATCGATGAGCTTTACGAGGAGATCTGCGCCGAAAACCCGTCCGTATCGCTCGCGACGGTGTATAAAAACCTAAATATGCTCAAAGACGAGGGGCTCGTCGTCGAGGTCAATATGCCGAACCAAAAGGCGCGCTACGATATCTTTAGCTACCCGCACATCCACGTCGTATGCGAGAGCTGCGGACACGTCGAGGACTATAACTTCTGCGAGGCGCTGAGCGAGTACAAGGAAAGTTTGGAGAGAAAGCTCGGAAATTTTATCGAAAAGATGAATGTGCTAGTGACCGTAAAGGACTGCAAAAACTGCCGCCATTAGGCTTTTGGCTCGCTTTTTTTGATCGGCAAGTTAAAATTTCTCTGTTTTTATGTGCCACAAAGTTGTCGCGAGCAAAGATTGCGTTTGGCTTGCTAAACCAAGATCGTTTTTTGCTTGCGACTCTAAAATTTAATGCTATTATATGGCAAATTTGAAATAGATTTAAATCCGCAGCGCTTATTTTTATAAAATCTACATTATTTGGCGGACGGGCGAAATTTCGTCTAAATTCCTAGCTCAGCCCTCACGAGCGCTTCGTTTTGCGGCGTCAAAAAGCCCGCGATATCCTGCCACATGGAGTGAAAGCCGTATCCGCCCTCTATCATCTCGCTACGCGCGGCATCCAGGCTCCAGCCCTGATAGATCACGCGGTACATCGCCACCACAAGTCCAGTGCGATCGGCTCCGTGATAGCAGTGCACGAGCACGGCGCCCTCCTTTTGGCGCTCGCGAATGGTGCGCAAGACGTCCGCTATCTGCGCGGGCTTACTCCTGGCTTTGAAGCGGCTTATTTGCGAGCCAAAATTGATCCCCAAACGCCCTTTTGTCGCCGCCTCTGCTGAAATGGCGCAGATTTACGATGCTTTTGATGCCTAGCTCATGCAGCTTTGCGGCGTAGCTTCCGTCAAGCTGAGCGCTGCGAAACAGCAGCTCGTCCACGCGGTAGAAATTTTTCGCTTCGTCGATGAGGGTCGTTTTTTGCGATGAGTTCGAGTTTGTGCCGCGCGCTGCGATATCTGCGCTTTGAAATCGTGCGTTTTGAAATTTGGCGTCTTTTGCGTCCGCGAGATTTAGCTCCGTGCTGCTCGTTTTTCTAAAATTTATGGAATTCGCTTCTATCGCAAGCTCCGCATGTATGCCGGTTGCAAAGCAAAACGCGGCCGCCAGCGCAAAGGTTTTAAATTTCAAATTTCATCCTTTAAATTTGGCTAAATTTTATGATTTTTGTAAAATTTGACGCTCGCAGCTAAAATGCAAAATGGCAAGCGCGCCTAAATTTAACGCAAAATTTGAGCGTCAAACCCGCCAAAATCGCCGCTAAATTTTGCCGCGTGCCCACAAATCGCGCCGTTAAAATCAAAATTTCGTTTTTAAATTTCCCCGTTCCCGCCCTCGGTATCGCTAGATCAGTACGCGGTAGTTACATTGCGTAGTCACATTGCCCTTGTAAATTTACTGAAAATAAATCGTAAAAGGGGTGCGCCCGTTTCCGCGAGCGCTGCCATAAACCTGCTTCGCAGGTGAGTTTTGTACTCGCCTCTTGCGATACTTACCCGAAATTTTTCTAAATTTTACGCTTTTAGCTTTCGATCAGATCGGTCTGCCAGTTCGCGCCTTGCAGCGTCGTATCAAGCTGCCTGATCTGCTTTGCTAGCTCGTCCACCTGCTTTTGCAACGCCGCGACGTCGACCGTGCTTAAAATTTTAATCTCACTGCGCGAATAAATTTCCACTTTTTGCGCGGCAGCTTGTGCGAAAGCCCGCAGCGCGCCTGCTTTTAGCGTGAGTATGTCGCGCTTGGCGATTAGCTAGGTTAGGCTTTTGCCGTCCGCTTTTGCGGTGCAGTTGGTTAAATTTATCCGAACGATTAGGCGCTCAAGCTCACCCGTGAGTGCGTCTAGCTCGGCTAGCAGCACCTTTGGCTCCTCGCTGGGATTTTCGCCCTCTTGCACCTTTGCGTTGTCCGCGAGCCTTGATTTTAGCTGCTCGATGCGTTTTTGTATGTCGGCGCGCAGTATCAGCGCCTCGGCTAGTTTCATTTTCGTCCTTTTTAAAATTTATTTGCCGCCGCCAAGCTGTCTATCCTGGCCGTAGCGCGGCGAATACGGGCCGTAGAGCAAGCAGTCTCGGCAGTCGGTGCTAAACAAAATCGCGTCCGCGCGCGCCGAGAGGTCAAAGCTAGCGTCCGAGACCGAGTCGGCGATCTGTTTAACTAGCGCGGAGACTAGCATGCCGATGAGGTTGCCGCCGCCGTCGCCGGAGTCGTTTGCCGCAGTGGCACTTTTTTGCCAGAGCACGGCGCCCGTGTTTAGGTCTACTAGAGTCGCCGCTACGCTCACGCGCGTGACGCTGCTAATCAGCATATACGAGGTGCCGTAGTCCGCGACGTTGAGGTAGAGCGCGGCGTCGGCGCCAAATATCTGCTTTAGCTTGTACGTAGAGATCTGCGCGATCTCTCCAGCGTCGTAGATGCCGTTGTTTTTAAAGGTCTCGTTTACGAGCGCGGGGGAAAATACGTAATACCCCGCCTCGCTAAGCGGATAAAGCGCGTTTGCCAGCACCGCTGCGGAGGCCTTAATCTCGGCTGAGTCGCTGGTAGGCATCATGACGACGATCGAGCGAGGCTTAGTCTGTAAAAACGCAGAATAGTCGTAAACCTCGGGCTGCGAGCCTGCGCACGCTCCCAAAAACAGCACCGCAAATGCGCAAAGAAGCGCCGATTTTATTTTATTTTTCATTTTGGCTTCCTTTTGCGCTCTTACTCGTTTTGGCTAGTTTTGCTTGCTTGTTTTTTAAATTTTGCTTGCTCGTTTGCTCGCCTAAATTTGAGCCTTTGTCGCTTAAATTCGGCTCGCTTGCGCCTGGTTTTTCCTTCGTCTGCTCGCTTAAATTTGCCTCGGTTTTGCCCGCCGCGCCCCGAGTTTTGCTATTTTGATTTAGCAAAAACATCGCGTAGTCGCGCGACTCGGGATAGAGCTCGGCTTCTTTTTCGACGTAGGCTTTAAATTTAGCCCCGTTTCCCTGCGAAAGATAGAGCAAACCTAGATGCGCGTGTAGTCCGGGCGGAGCTTTGGCGGCTCTTTGATAAGCTTTTTGCAGGCTCTCCTCGAGCGCGGCGATCTGCGCGCCCGCGTCGCTTTCTTCGGTTAGGTACTCGTAGACCGAGCTCGTGTAGGCGCCGTCCCAGTAGTATAGCTGTCTAGGCGAGTCGTCCGCGCAGCCAGAGAGCAGCAGGGCGGCGGCGGAGGCGAGCGCGAAATTTGCTAGAGTTTTAAAGCGCAAAATTTATCCTTATTTCGCGTTAAAAGCGCCGCTTTCAAGCCCGCGCGTTAGGTTGTTTACGGCTTCGATGATGGCTAGGCTTAGCACCTTGCCGTTTAGCGTCGAATCATACCCGGCACTTCCGCCAAATCCCAGCACCTCGCGGTTTGATAGTTCATACTCGCCCGCGCCCTGAGTGGAGTAGATCACCTCGGAGTTTTTCACGTCCACGACGTTAAGATTTACCTTCGCATAGGCGGTTTGCGTTTTGCCTTTGCCAAGTATCCCGAAAAGCTGGTGATCGCCCGTAGTTTTGCGGCCAAACTCCGTCACGTCGCCCGTGATGACGTATCTTGCGCCCTTGATGTTTTGCGCCTCTTTGTTTAGCGCGCTTTCTTCTTTGATGGCGCGCATGTTGCTGCGGTCAAGCACCGAGAAGCGCCCGCTTTGCTGTAAATTTGAGATGAGGATGGTCTGGGCTTGGTTGCCTAGTCTGTCCTCGCCGTCTGAAAATACGCCGTTTTGGTATGAGGACTGGTTGCTAAATCGGCCGATTGAAACGGCTATCTTTTGTCCTTGATAGTTAGTGTTTAGGGTTTGGACTTTTGGTGTTTCAACCACGCGCGATCTCTCCGTTGCGCAGCCGGTTATTAGCATCGCGGCGCACGCGGCTAGTAAAAATTTTACATTCGTTTTCATATCGCTCCTTTAAATTTTGATTTGCGTTATTATCTTACTATTTTTAGCTTAAAAATTTTTAACTCGCCCAAAAACTTAAGTCGCTGCGTCCGCGGATCAAATTTAGCTATAAAATTTCCGCCTCTTTGGTTGCGTTTACCGAGCTTAGCGCGATGCGGTCGCCGGGTTTTAGCTCGCTTAGATTTACGGTTTTGCCGTCCTTTTGCACTCGGACGAAATTTGAAATTTGCGCGAAAAACAATTCTTGCTGCGCGTATGCGGCGTGAGCTAGTTTTAGCGCGTTTTCAAATTTGAGGAGCTTAGTCTGCGCGGCAGCGTCTAAAACCTGCCTTAAATTTAGCAAAATTTGCTCTTTTCGAGCGATTTTTTGCGTGAGGCTCGCCTGAGAAAATCTCGCTCTCATCATCGCTAGAGCGTTAAATTTATGCTCCCAAACGCGCAAGTAAGCCGCGTCCGCCGCCTCGCTTAGCCTGTCTATGCTTTGCATTAGCTCGCCGGCATCGGGCAGTAGCGCAGCCATCGCCGCGCTTGGGGTCGGAGCGCGAAAATCAGCCGCAAAGTCGCTGATCACGTAATCAATCTCGTGTCCGACGGCCGATATCACGGGCGTGCGCGCCGCGTAGATCTCGCGGGCTAGATTTTCGTCGTTAAAGCACCACAGATCCTCTCTACTGCCGCCTCCGCGCGCTAGCACGATCGCATCCGCGCCGCTATCATCGGCTCTTTTTAGGGCGCGTATGAGCGAGGCGGGCGCGGTTTCGCCCTGCGTTAGCGAGTCAAAAACTAAAATTTCAGCTAGCGCCCAGCGCTGCGAAGCGATACGCAGCATGTCTTGCAGCGCGGCCGAGGTTTTTGACGTAACTAGCGCGATCTTGCGGGGAAATTTAGGCAGCGGTTTTTTGCGCGAGATATCAAAAAGCCCTTCACTCTCAAGCCGCGCTTTTAGCTGTTTAAATGCAAGCTCGAGCTCGCCTTCGCCGCTGGGACGTATGAGTGTTGCTATAAACTGATAGCTGCCGCTTGGCGAGTAGAGCGAAATTTTGCCGTAGAGAGCGACTTTCATACCGTCTGCGACGTCAAATTTGAGCTTGGCGGCGTTAAATTTATAAATGACCGCCGAGATAGCGGCCTTTTCGTCTTTTAGCGTGAAGTACCAGTGGCCCGAGCCGTGTTTAACGAGCCGCGAGATCTCGCCCTCTACCTCTACGTAGGAAAACGTCGTCTCAAGCAGCGTTTTAGCCTGCTCGTTTAGCTCGCTGACGCTTAGCACTCACACGCCTTTTGCGCGATGAAAAGGGTAGAAATATCCATCGAAAAACTCTTGCAAAGGCGCATCTCAAAGCCAGCGCTAGCAAGTTCGTCCGCAAAGCTTTTGGCGTCTAAAAAGCCCTCGATCGAGCTTGGCAGGTACTCGTAGGCTTCTTGATTTTTGGAGATAAAGCCGCCTATTTTAGGCAAAATTTTACCTAGATAAAAGTCGCGAGCACCAGTTAAAATCCCGCTTTTTTTACGTTTGGTAAACTCAAGCACCACGACATACCCGCCCATTTTTAGCACTCTGTTAAACTCTCTTAGCGCGGCTTCTCGCTCGACTACGTTTCTGATGCCGTAGCTGATGCTTAGCACGTCCATCGAGCCGCTATCAAGCGTCGTTTGCGTCGCTAGCGCCTCGATAAATTTAAACTCGGGGAATTTTTGCTTAGCGACTGCTAGCATGCCGCTTGAGGGATCGACGCCGATTAGATTTTCTATTTTTACGTTAAACTCGCCCGCCGTCTTTTGCCAAAAGCCCATCATATCGCCCGTGCCGCATGCGACGTCTACGATATTTACGCTAGAGTCTTTGAAATTTGACAGAACCGTTTTGCACGCGATCTTACGCCAGCTCACGTCCGCGCCCATGCTCAGCACGCGGTTTGCCAGGTCGTAGGTAGGCGCGATGTCGTTAAACATCTGAACTATTTTTTCTTGTTTTTCCATTTTTTCTCTTTAGATGTAGTAGATTTTTAAGCCGTGCGAAAGCTTTGTGAGGCTTTTTAAAATTTTAGGCTTTGAGTCCAAAATTTCGCTTCGTAGCTCGTAGATTTTTTTGTAAATTTTAGCTTGGAGTTTGTCTATGCGCTTTTGCTCGGCGCCGCTTTTTACGTGCGCTAGCAGGCCTAGCCAGATGTCGGCGTCTTGCAGCGAGCCAAAGGTTTCTTGTAAAATTTTGCTCTTTTTAAAGCATTTTTTAGCCGCAGGGAAGCCAAAACCGCTGCCGAAAATCTCACTTAAGTATCTCAGTCTTTTTATCTCGATACGGCACTTATGAAACTGCGCGTTTTCGGTAGTTTGGCTCAAATTTGAGAGAGATTTTTTAAGGCGTAAAATTTGAGCTCGCATGGATTTTGCGACGATTTTTTTTATCGGCGCGTCTCCTAGCTCGCCTTTAAAAAAGTCGCTTCCCTCGCGTAAAAATACCTCCCAGTCGCGCAAAATTTCGTTCGCTTCCTCGCTTTGTAGCTCGGCTTGGACACTCTTGGCTAGGGTTTTGCTTAAAATTTCTAGCTCGCTAGCTAGCCCTTCAAAGCCCTTTTGCTTTTGCAAAAACTCGCAAAATACGTCTATATCGCGCTTTTGGTTAGTTAGCTCGGCTAGTTTTTTAAAATTTAGCAGAAAATGCCGCGCCGTTTTGCAGTCGAAAACGGGAGCGAAAATTTTGAGCAAAGATCGGGTTTTGCGCAAATTTATGCGGATCTGATGTAGCGCCTCGGCATCGCTAGAGCTTGCGTACTCGTTTAGGTGCCTGCCAAGCAGCGTAAATATCTGAAAAAACACCGTCCGCATCGCATCCATCGCGCCGATGTAGCTTGGTAAATTTAGCTCTAGCCCCGGGCTGTTTCGTAAAATCTCAATGCACTTTTGCGCATCGAAACTGCCCTGCGGTAAGCCAAAAAGCGCTAAATTTTTATTTTTATAGCGTTCGTCTTCCGTAACCTCGCCGGTTACGTGCGCAGCGATAAACTCAGGCAGGCTAAACTCCGCCGCCTCGCGCTCGCTAGCAAACTCGGCCTCGAAAGTTACAAGCCCCTCTAAAGCGCCGTGAAAAATGTCTACGTTGCAAGCGGCGCCGTCAAGCTTAAATAAAAATCTCGTCTTTTTTATAGGAGCGGCGACTGCGCTTTTTAGGGCTTTTTTAAAGCTTTTGGCGTCCGTTTCGCTCTCATTTTCCTCACGCGCTAGGCCGATGCCTGATTTTTGCGTGATCGTAAAAACGCCCGAAGCCTCGCGAAATCTAATCTCCTCAAGCGGAGTGATTTTGACGTAAATTTGCGTCACCTCTTTTTGCTGGACGTCGATGTCGCGGGCTTTTAGCTCGTTTATGACGGCGGCGTCACGCAGGATAAATTTACGCTCGATCTCTATCAAATTTCGCTCCTTAATATGAAAAATTGTATCAAAAGGTAGCTTAAAGTGTAAAATTTGCGTCCTTTTGCCGCCGACCTTGCGACGCGAAATGATTTTTTAACGCAAATAACGCTAAAATCAGCTCAAATTTGAAAGGAGTTTGGATGAATAGAAAGCTAAATTTTAGCGCGGGCCCTTCGGCTCTGCCTCTTAGCGTGCTGGAGCGCGCGCAAAGTGAGCTCACCGACTATCAGGGCAAGGGCTTTTCGATAATGGAAATCAGCCACCGAAGCAAAATTTTTGAAGAGGTGCACTACGGCGCGATGGCGAAGGCGCGCGAGCTATACGGCATCGGCGAGGAGTACGACGTGCTATTTTTGCAAGGCGGCGCGCATTTGCAGTTTGCGATGATACCGCTAAATTTAGCCGCCAAAGGCGTCGCGCAGTACGCAGATACAGGCGTCTGGACGAGCAAGGCTATCAAAGAGGCCGCAAACATCGGCGTTGCCTACGAAGTAGTCGCTAGTAGCAAGGAAACCTCCTACGATCGCATCCCCGAGGTTAAATTTAGCGATGACGCCGCATACGGCTACCTCTGCACAAACAACACCATCTACGGCACGCAGTACCGCGAGCTGCCTCGCTCCAAAGCTCCGCTAGTAGTCGATGCGTCGAGCGATTTTTTCTCGCGGCCGGTTGATTTCACGGACGTGGGGCTGCTCTACGGCGGTGCGCAGAAAAATGCCGGCCCAAGCGGCGTAACCGTCGTCATCATCCGCAAGGACCTGCTAGAGCGAGCCTGCATGGAGCGCACTCCGACGATGCTTCGCTACGATACGCACGCCGGTGCCGCGTCGCTATACAACACGCCGCCGACGTTTGGCATATATCTGCTAAATTTGACGCTGGGCTGGGTGCAAGAGCAGGGCGGTCTAGCAGCGATAAACCGGATCAACGAGCAAAAGGCGGCGCTGCTTTACGGTGCGATCGACGGTTCGGACGGCTTTTACAATGGTCACGCGCAAAAGGATAGCCGCTCGCTAATGAACGTTAGCTTTACCATCGCAAACCGCGAGCTAGAGGCGGCCTTTATCTCCGAGTCCGAAAATGCGGGCATGCTGGGTCTAAAAGGACACCGTCACGTAGGCGGCATCAGAGCCTCGATATATAACGCCGTAAGTATCGAAAACGTGCGGACTTTGGCTGAGTTTATGAAAGAATTTGCTAGGAAAAACGGGTAAGTCAGAGTAAATTTGACGAGGCGCGCCGCGCGAGTTTGGCTTTGCTTCGGGTAAATTTATTAAGCCCGAGGCTAAATTCGGCGGTGCGTCAAATTTTGCTTTTTACTCAAATTTAAGCGGCTTTGGCTTGGGAGCGGCCGCTTAAATTCGCTTCGATTTTACGGCGAGCCGATTTTAAATTTGCCTAGTTAAATTTGGCTCTTGCCCGCCTTTTGTTATACATTTTAAATTTGACTGCATGAAGCGAAATTTGGAGAAAATTTGAGGAACTACGACGAAAATCCGATAATCATAAACGATTACGGCGCGCTGTTTTTGGCGGGATGTTATATTATTCTTTACTCGATTTTTGTTTTTGTATATGCTTTTAGCGACTATGAGCTTTTACACCGTATTTATCTTATTGCTTTGCCCGCATGTCTTTTATTATCCGACCTGCACAATACTTATATTTTCGCGCCGCGAGTTTTTAAACAAAAACCGAGCTTTTTTAGATTTTCTAGCGAGCAAATTTATCATATAGAGTATGTCTACGTAAACAAAGTAGAGAGCAAGGAGAAAATCACCCTCGTAAAAGACGTGGAAAGGGTCTATTTTTGCGTTATTAGCGAACTTGATAGCAGATACGGCAGATTTCACTTTTTACCCCGTATCAGCTCTATAAAAAGTCCTCTATCGGCGTGCATTTTAACAAAACTAGAGACTTTATAAGATATCTTTTGGTTTATTTGATATTTGCGCTACCGTTTAAAATCTATAAACTCAAAAAATCGGGCGAACCGCTATGGCTACTGCGTAAAAATTTCGTCATCAGGATGAAAAATAGAAATTATTTTTTGGTAAATTGCTATAGCAAGGATGATTATTTTGAGCTGTTGCGGTACTTTGGGGCAAACAAAATTCCCGTGGAGGACAAGACGAAATTTATGCCGCAAGCTCAAAGGTCTGCGATATTTTTCGAAGACAAACACGAGGTCTGGAGCGACGATCCAAACGATACGGAAATACCAAAAGACGACTGGAAGCGCAAGATGAGGCGGTTTTTTAGTTTGGAGTAAATTAGGCTTGAGTTTTTTGTCAAATTTACGTATAAATTTGCTTTTAGTTCGCCGCGCGGCTTTTTGCGTTTTAAATTTATATCGTTTCTCAAATTTGCCGCTAAACCTGCCCCTCCTTTTTTCAGTAAATGCAAATTTATAAATAAAATTATCTTTTTATCTCCAAATTTATCTTACCGTTTTTCTCTGAAAATTTATATTCCAGATCGTCCGAGCGATAGGCTATGCTTTTGTTTTTGCAAATTCGCTTCTCGCGGGACGCTATCTTTTCTAGCATCGGCGGTAGCTCCTTAGCGATCAAAAGCTTGATAGACATATCCAGGCCGTGCGTTAGTTTTTTGAGAAATCTACTGTCAAGCTCGCTCTCGTCTTTTATCATATGCAAGGTCGCGTCAAAGCCGAGCTTTCGCAGCTCCTCGTAGAGTTGCGCTTTTTCTTCGGGCGATGCGCAGTGGTCGTTTGCGGCGCAGTGATAGCCGACGTAAATAGGCTTTGGATACTCGCTTTGGACTTTTAGGTGCGCGGCGTCTAGGATGTTTCGTATATCCTCGCGCGCCTGCGAGAAATAGCAAGGCGATGAGCTATTTAGCAGCGTCCACATGGTTTTGGTAAAGACGTAAATGCTGATATTGCGAAAATATATATCGGTGGAGTATTCGCGAAATTTGAGATAATCTATCTCCTTGCCTAGGCCTATGAGCTCCCAGTTTAGCTTCGCGTAGCTGCTGTTGTCTATGAGGCCGTCTATCAGCCACGGCGCAAATTTTGCCGCCAAGGCATTTATGTAGGCGCCGTGCGAACTGCCGACTAGGACTACGGGCAGCTCGTTTATATCGGTCGCGGATTTAAACGGCGGATTTGCCTTGATAAAAAGCGCGGCATTTATCACGTCTTGGGCTTGCATAACGCCGAAATTTTGATATTCGTTTTTAGTGGGTTGCAACGTGACGGATATTTGTAATCTAAAATCGCCGGGCAAACCGCCGCTCGCTTTTATCTCGCTTATATGCGCATCTAGCGCCGAAAGCGCGCCGTAGCCGATATCGCCTGAGATTTCTATGCCTATTTTAGAGCATTTATTTTTAAGGATTATTTTGTCTGAATCGTTTAAAAAATAGGTCGCTCCCGTTTGCGGCCTGTTGCCGATGCAGTGGTAGTTTGGACTCGCCACGGCTACGTTAAATTCGCTAGCCACGAACTGCGCTAAATGCTCTCTATAGTTTTCATTCGCATCGCCGCCAAGACCGGGTACTATAAAAACTAGGGCTCTGGCGGGCTTTTCGTCGTCGTAACAGAGCTTAAATTCGAGCAAAGAATCGCGCCTTATACCAAGCTCTACGTCGTCATATGATGGGATTTTGTATTGTTATGATCTGGCATCTGGAAGCAATTTGTCTATTATATGCGCGTTTGATAAATTTTAATGGTCGAGAGATATTGTTGGATTGGTTGCTAACGCCAGCTTATTAAATTTATCAAAATTTGACAAATAGTCTATTTACTAAAAAATTATTTTTTGTAACTTTCGCCGCCGAATTTCAGTAGTGCCGAACCCCACGTAAAGCCGCCGCCGAATGCATCTAATAAAAGCAAATTGCCCTTTTTAAGCCTGCCCGCTTCATATGCGTCATTCATTGCCATCGGTATGGAGGCCGAGCTTGTGTTGCCGTATTTTCCGACGGTTACAACGCACTGGTCATTTGTAAAATTTAAGCGCTGCTTGACTGCCTCAATGATGCGTAAATTTGCCTGATGAGGTATAAAAAGATCTATTTTATCGCTTGGAATTTGATTTTTTTCTAGGATATCTACGACATCTTTGGTTAGCGTCTGGACTGCAATTTTAAAGACTTCATTACCCGACATTTTGATAAATTTTTCTTCGCCGCCTGGGGTTATGAGTAGATTTGCGTAGTTGCCGTCGGCTGCGGTATGAACGTCGATGATCTCGTTTTCTTCGCCTGCGCTTACGACCGCCGCACCTGCTCCGTCGCCAAATAGTATGCAAGTCGTTCTATCGGTCCAATCTACGATTTTACTTAGCTTTTCGGCTCCGATTATCAATACGTTTTTTTTGCTTCCGCTCTCAATTAGCGATTTTGCAAGCTCAAGCAGATAAATAAAACCAGTGCATGCCGCGCTTATATCAAATGCGGTAATGGCATTTATGCCTAAATTTTTAGCGATCTTGCACGCCGTCGAAGGCATACAAAAGTGATCGGGCGAGATAGTCGCGCAGATAACCGCATCGATATCTTTTGCCGTCAAATTTGCCCTTTCAAGCGCTATTTTTGCCGCTTTCGTGCCAAGCTCGTTTGTGTCCTCATCCTGCGCTATGCGTCTTTGGCTGATGCCGGTGCGTTTAACTATCCATTCGTCGTTGGTTTCCACCATTTTTTCAAGGTCGAAATTCGTTAAAATTTTAGGCGGAGCGTATGCGGCTATGGATATTAGCGAGGCTTTTGGCATTAAATTTTTCTTTGTAATTTCATTTTGCGAAGTGCGACAGCTCGTCTTCGATAACTTTGTTTATATCGGAGTTTGCGAATTTTAGAGCTTGAAATATCGCATTTTTTATAGCTTTTGGTGTGCTTTTACCGTGGCTTATTATGACACAGCCGCTCACGCCAAGTAGCGGTGCGCCGCCATATTCGTCGTAATCAACTTGCTGTTTTAGAGTTTTAAAAACTTTTTTCATGAGAAGCGAGCCTGCTATAGCGACCGGGGATTTTTTAACATGTTTTTTGATGATTTTAGTTATCGCGTCAGCTACGCCTTCGCTTGTTTTTAGTAGGATATTTCCGACGAATCCATCGCAAATAACGACATCGACGCTTCCGTCAAAAACCTGATTTCCTTCGGCGTTGCCAACAAAGCTGTCGAGTTTTGAGATCATTTCAAAGGCTTCTTTGGTCGCCTCGTTGCCCTTACTGCTCTCTTCGCCGTTAGATAAAAGTCCTAGTTTAGGGGATTTTATTTTTAAAATTTCTTTTGCGTAGGCTTCGCCCATTATCGCAAATTGAAATAGATGCTCCGGCCTGCAGTCTACGTTTGCGCCGACGTCCAAAACTAGCGTATTGCCGCCGGTTACGTTTGGCATTAGCGTCGCTATCGCCGGACGCGAGACGTTTTTAAGCCGTCCGACTCGAAGCGTGGCAAGACTCATCGTAGCTCCGCTGTGCCCTGCCGAAACTACGGCCATAGTTTGTTTATTTTTAAGTAGATCGATAGCCTTAAAAATACTGCTTTCTTTTCGCTTTAACGCATCGGTGGCGCCGTCACTCATAGAAACGACCTCGTCGGCTTGAATAAATTTTACGTATTGTTTTAAATTTTGCGGAACGAGGCTTTCTAAAATTTTCGTATCGCCTACCAAAACGGCTTCAAATTTTACTTCTTTTAAAGCCTCGATCACGCCGCCGATAATAGGTTGCGGACCGAAGTCGCCGCCCATCGCGTCAATGCAAATGCTGGTCATTTGTATTAATACTCTCCGGTAGTTTTATTTACGCGGTGAGGCATTTTCCATGAGCCGTCTTTATCTTTTACGGGAACCGGAAGCGTTACTTTGTAGTGCGTTCTTCTCTTTGCCGCGCGAGTATGACTTACTCTTCGTTTAGGTACTGCCATTTTATTCTCCTTTATAGATTTTTACATTTTTCACAATAAAAATAATCGCTCTTAAAAGCTTCTATTTCGCTTGTTAATACTTCTTCCAAATTTATAAAACCGTCGAAAAACTCAACTACATCGTCGAGATTTTCTTCTTTATCCTTATAAATTCCGTCGCTTAATATCAAATTTACGTCTTCATCAAGCTTTAAATTTATGTCTTCGCCGCATCGGTCGCAGTTATAGGCTATCTCGCCTACGATTTTTCCTTTACAGCTAACTAAATTTTGGTTTATTTTTTTGAGCTCGCCATTAAAATTTACTCCGTCCGAGTTTAGCTCGAACGGCATTTGATTATTTGTGATTTTGGCGAAAGATATTTTCAAAATTTAACCCAAATTTAGCAAATTTCTCTTGTCGCAAAGAAAAACGCAATCTCGTTTTTGGCATTTTCTAGGCTGTCGCTGCCATGAACGGCATTTGCGTCGATACTCTCGGCAAAGTCGGCTCTAATTGTGCCGGGCTTTGCTTCTTTTGGGTTTGTCGCACCCATTAGATCGCGGTTTTTAGCTACTGCATCGTCGCCTTCAAGCACCATAACTACGACCGGTCCGCTCACCATAAAATCAACCAAATCGTTAAAGAAAGGTCTGTCTTTGTGAACTGCATAGAAAGCTTTTGCGTCGCATGTGCTTAGTTTGACTTTTTTCATAGCGGCGATTCTTAGTCCGTTGCTTTCGAATCTATCCACGATTTTTCCGATAACGCCCTTTTTTACGGCATCAGGCTTAATAATAGAAAGCGTTTGCTGCATAAAATTTCCTTTTTGTGGTTTTTATAAGGCGGTGATTATATCAAAAAAAAATTAAATTTCAAAATAAGCCCCGCAAAAGGGCTTAAGTGCGGAGTTTACGAGATGACGGCCGTGGCGCCAGTCCTCATATCGGCGGTTATCTCGGTGCGAGACGGCTGTCCTGCATAAGGAGCGTCCCAAACGATGCAGCCGTCGGTTGGGCAGGCTGAGGCGCATGCAGGCTCGTCGTTAAATCCTACGCACTCGACGCATTTATCGGCATAGACGTAGTATGCGTCCTCGCCAGTCGGGTTATCCGCGTCGTCTACGATAGCGCTCGTCGGACACTCGTCGATGCATGAGCCACAACTTATGCAAATGTCTGTTATTTTTACTGCCATTTTTTATCCTTTTTGGTCAAAATTTTCGCAAGAATATCAAAAACTAAGTAAATTTGATATTAAATTTTTGTGTTAAATTTTAAAACGAAAACGTTAAATTTTTAGCTCTTTTTAATCTTTAGATGATATAATTTCGCTACAAATAAAAATTATTAAGGAGAAAAAATGTTAGTAACAAAAAAAGCACCTGATTTTACAGCTGCAGCAGTTTTAGGAAGCAATCAGATCGTAAATGATTTCAACCTATATAAAAATATCGGCGAGAAGGGCGCAGTAGTATTTTTCTACCCTATGGACTTTACATTTGTTTGCCCTAGCGAGATCATCGCGTTTGATAAAAGATACGATGAGTTTAAAGCTCGCGGTATCGAAGTTATCGGCGTTTCGACAGATAACCAATTCTCTCACTTTGCGTGGAAAGAAACTCCGGTAAACAAGGGCGGTATCGGCCAAGTTCGCTTCCCGCTAGTAGCTGATATGACGAAGTCTATCGCTCGCGGTTTTGACGTACTTTTAGAAGACGCTGGCGTCGCTCTTCGCGGTAGCTTCTTACTTGATAAAGACGGCACCGTTCGCCATGCGGTTATCAACGACCTTCCGCTTGGCAGAAACATCGACGAGATGATAAGAATGGTAGATACCATGCTATTTACGAACGAGCACGGAGAGGTTTGCCCTGCCGGCTGGAACAAAGGCGATAAAGGCATGAAAGCTGATACCGCAGGCGTCGCAGACTACCTATCTCACAACGCAGACAAACTATAATCATCCAAATTTAAGGGCGAGCTCTCGCCCTTTTCTTCCCTCTTTTTACTCACTTCACAAAATTTTTAACGAAATACGCAAAAAATTTAAACTAAAAACAAAATAAATTTACTATAATAGAGGCAATTTCTAAAATCTCGCAGAAGGGAAACCTCTAAATGATCAACACTGATAACAGCGGTTCTATGATCTTAGAAGGCGCTATTAGCGTATTTTCAAGGGCTCTAAAAGACAACCATCAAATTCACTTTTTAAATTTATATAACGGCGTAAAGGTCGAGTGTCAAGGTAGCGTTATAGCCGTCGAGGATGAGACCGTGGTTTGCAAGGTAACGCTAGAGCAGATTTTGGCCATGAAAGAGGAAAAAAACGCCTACATCGTGTGCGATGAGTATTTTATCGAAAATTTAAGAGCCGATATCGCGGGATTTGATTTGTCAAATTTGACCGTGACGCTTAGAGATTTTATCTACATGCACAACCTGCATGCAAATTTGCGAAAATATCAGCGCGTCTATCCAAACCGCTACACCAAGGTCTCTCTTGCTCAAAACGGCAGCGCAGTGCAGGGGAATTTATACGATATCTCCGAGGGTGGACTCGGCGTCGTTAGCGCCGATGACGGAGAGTTTAGGGACGGCGAGCAGGTAAACGCTAAATTTGAGCTTGGACTTTCCGACTGCGAAAACGGATCTTGCGAAAAAGTGGACGTCGATATCGATCTAAAGCTTGTTACGGCGCTAAAATATAAAGGCGCTATGAGATACTGCTGCCAAGTGATGAACAAACAAAGCGCGCATCAAAATATCGTAAAATTTACCGACAAGCGCGTAAAAGAAACTCTCGAAGAGCTCAAAGAGCAGCTAAAAACCTACCAATAAATTTAACCCAAAATTAAAAGGCGAGCCTCGCGCTTGCCTTTTTTAAATTTTACCCGCCTCGATTTCAAATTTACCCTCCCGGCTTCACCCGAAATTTAATCAAAAATCAGTAAAATAGCCCAAAATTTACAAGGAAGCACATGAAAACCATCCAAGAAAATTTAAAGCTGTTTTACGTCGGACTCAAAAACAAAGAGCCGTTTTTTTATAAAAACAAAGATCTCACGACGCATGCAGCCATCATCGGAATGACCGGTAGCGGCAAAACAGGCCTTGGCATCAGTATCCTAGAAGAAGCCTGCATCGATAATATCCCGACCTTTATAATCGACCCAAAAGGCGATATGACCAACCTCGCCTTAGCGTTCCCGCAGATGAGCGCGCAGGATTTTGTGCCCTACGTCGATGAAAATGAAGCGCAAAATAAAGGCATGAGCGTAGATGAGTTTGCCGCGAGCGAAGCGCAGATGTGGACAAAAGGTATCGAGGGCTCGTTTCAGAGCCTAGAGCGCGTGGGGCTTTTTAAAGATAGCGCCGAGCTAAAAATTTATACTCCAAAGAGCAGTAGCGGCGTCGGCGTAGCGCTGCTCGGGGATTTTGCCCGTCCGAATTTAGACGTTGGCAGCGAGGAGTTTAGCGAGTACGTCGGCTCTCTGGCTAGCTCGGTGCTATCGCTTGTGGGCATAGAAAACGACGTAAACTCAAAAGAACACCTGCTCATCTCAAACATTTTTATCGATAAATTTAGCCAGGGCGCGGACGTGAGCCTAGAGGAGCTCATCGGCTTTATCGCGACGCCTCCATTTACCAAGATCGGCGTGTTTGACGTGGAGAAATTTTACCCAAGCTCCGAGCGCATGAAGCTAGCCGTCAAGATCAACACGCTGCTAGCAAGCCCTGATTTTCGTGCGTGGCTAAGCGGCGAGCGACTCGACATCTCAAAGATGCTTTTTAACGCAAACGGCAAGGCAAAGTGTAATATCTTTACCATCTCGCACCTAAAAGACAGCGAGAGGATGTTTTTCGTGACGCTGCTACTAAACGAGATCATCGCGTGGATGCGCAAAACCGAGGGTACGAGCTCGCTTCGCGCGGTGCTTTATATGGACGAGATTTTCGGATTTTTCCCGCCAAACGGCAACCCACCGTCTAAAACCCCGATGCTAACCCTACTCAAGCAAGCCCGTGCGCACGGCCTTGGCGTGATACTGAGCACTCAAAACCCGGTGGATCTTGATTACAAAGGCCTTAGCAACATCGGCACGTGGTTTATCGGGCGCTTGCAAACCGCGCAAGATAAAGCGCGCGTGATCGACGGTATGACGGGGCTTGCGGGCTCTGCGATGGATAAGGGCGAGATAGAAAATCTCATCTCAAATTTGCAAAAGCGCAACTTCCTACTAAAAAACATCCACGAGGACGGGCTGTCCGTCATCTCGACGCGCTGGGCTCTGAGCTACCTAAAAGGACCTCTTAGTCGCGAGCAAATTTCAAATTTGATGAAAGAGCAAAAGAGCGGGTCGAATTTGAGCGGATCAAGCTCGGCAAAAAGCTCAAATTTCGCCGCCAAACCGGTGCTGTCGCCGGATATCACTCAAATTTACGCTGCAAGCTCAAATTTGCAGGAGGGCGGCGAGCTGGAGGGGTATCTTTACGGCGAAGCCAAAGTGCGATTTTACGATGCTAAAAAGGGGCTTGACGAGGTGCGCGAGGTAAATTTCACGCTAAGGCTGGATGAAGCTCAAAAAAGCGCCGACTGGAGCGAAGCTAGCGAAAATATGCATTTTACCGCAGTTTCGGAGCCAAATTTTAAACTCTCCTACGCGCCGCTGCCGGGCTTTGTCGCGGGAGCTAAAAATTTCAAAGAGCTAACTAAAAATTTCAAAGAATTTATCTATAGAAACTACAAGCTTAGGCTCTTTAGCGCGCTAAATTTAAGCTCGGCGCCGGGCGAGAGCAAGGAGGAGTTTTACGTCCGTTTGGCCGATAAATGCAATGAAATTTTAGAGGCGCAAACGGCTAAGCTCACGGCTGAGTTTGACAAACAAAAAGCGCGCCTAGAAGAGAAACTAAACCGCTCGGTCGCAAAGCTGGAAAAGGAGCAGCGAGACTTCAAAAGCAAAGGCATCGAGACGGCGATCTCAGTGGGAGCTAGCATTTTGGGTGCGATATTTGGCAAGGGGCTGCTAAGTAGTGGCAACATCGGCAAGGTCGCGACCTCCGCGCGCTCGGCAAACAGCGTGCTAAAAGAGCGTAGCGACGTCAAACTAAGCGAGCAAGAAGTCGCCCAGCTAAACGCGCAGATCGAGGAGCTGATGGCAAAATTTGAAGAAGACGCGAGCGCGCTAAAAGCCAAAAACGACGTGCAAAACGTGGAAGTGACGGAGGTGGAGGTTAGTCCGAAGAGTAGCGATATATACGACGAAAAGGTCTATCTTCTTTGGAAGTAAATTTAGCGGCTTGTCTCGCGAGTGCTTTTAAATGATTTCGTAAATTTCGCCCTGCGACAGACTATATGTCTAGTCTTGGGACGAAATTTACTTCAAAACATTTAAAATCATCTCACGATACTTCGCCTTGACTTTTTACGTTCAAATTTGAAGTTAAATTTTACTCGCCGAGACCCGCACCGCGAAAATGCTAAATATTAAACTTGTGACGCAATAGCGTCAAATCTAAATCTGCGCACAGCGCAGCAACTTCTCACGTGCAGTGGGGTTAGAGAGGGCTTGGGAGAGGAAGGGGCGACGCTTCGTAAGTAGAAACCCCTTCCGCCACCCAAGAAAAAGAGAAAGGCGGATACAAAAGGGGGCTCTTTTGCTTCGGCTTTGCCTCGCCTTGTGCTTGCACTTTCTTTGAGAGCTGCAAAGCAGAGCGCAATTCAAGCCCCCACCCCCTTTACATAAAGTAAAAAACAACCTTAAACGGTTGTTTTTTACTCAAAGAACACAATCTGCAACGCTAAATTTGACAAAACCAAATTTAGCATTTTCAAGGTGCGGGTCTCGGCGTGTCAAATTTACAAATTTACCGCCCTTTAAAACGACCGATTTATCAAAAAATCAGCCGAATTTAATTAATATTGCGAGATCGAAACAAAAATCAGGATAAAAAATGAACGAAAATTTGATAGCTTACGCCGCGGCGTATCTGCTAGGCGGCATCCCCTCGGGCGTGATTTTGGCTTATATCTTCGGCGGAGTGAACATCAGAAGCGAAGGTAGCGGCAGCATCGGCGCGACCAACGTTTTGCGCGTGCTAAAGCAAAAAGACCCTAAACTCGCTAAAAAGATCGCGATTTTGACCGTCGTTTGCGACGTTTTAAAGGGCGTTTTGCCGATATTAATCGCGAAATTTTTAGGCCTTGCTCCCGCGACGCTTTGGGCGATGGCGGTACTTTCGGTGCTCGGGCACTGCTATTCGCCGTTTTTGAAATTTGAAGGCGGTAAGGGTATAGCCACGGGAGCGGGTGTTTTGGCGGTCTTTTTGCCGCTTGAGATCGCTATCGCGCTTGGGGTTTGGTTTGTCGTGGGCAAACTGCTTAAAATCTCATCGCTCGCCTCGCTAGCCGCGCTTGTGGCGTTTATCGTAGCGACTTTTGCGTTGCAGCCGCAGATCCCTGATATCGACTCTTATGCGCCGATATTTTTGATCGCGTTTTTGGTCGTTTACAAGCACCTGCCAAACATAAAACGCCTGATAACAGGGCAAGAAAAGCGCGTAATTTGACGACCATTATCAAAGATTACGAATTTAGCACGATTATCGGACTGCTTGATTTTGAGCGAGTGACGCCGCAAAAGGTAAGAGTGAGCGCAGAGTTTGAAAGCGGCGAGTTTATAGACTACGTGGAAATGATAAATTCGATAGAGGAAATTTATGCGCGGGAGAAATTTGGCACCGTGGAGAGCTCGCTTGAAATTTGCGCGAAAAAGTTGAAAGAAAAATTTAGCTCGCTTAGCTTTTTGAAAATGGAAATTTTAAAAATCGAGATCGTCAAAAATGCGACGGTTGGCGCAAGAGCCGAGTTTAAATATTAAATTTTTTTTAAAGTATCTTGAAATCTCGCTTAATTTATGCTACAATCGCGTCAAATTTCACAAAAGGGAAAAAATGAGAATTTTAATAGTTGAAGATGAGGTAACTCTAAACAAAACTATCGCCGAAGGCTTGCAAGAGTTCGGTTATCAAACCGACAGCTCGGAGAATTTCAAGGATGCCGAATACTACATCGGTATTAGAAATTACGACTTGGTTTTGACTGACTGGATGCTCCCGGACGGCGACGGCGTGGATCTAATCAACATCATCAAACACAAATCTCCGCGCACTGCAGTAGTCGTACTGTCTGCGAAAGACGATAAAGATAGCGAAGTTAAGGCGTTTAGAGCAGGCGCGGACGACTATATCAAAAAGCCATTTGATTTTGACGTTTTGGTAGCTAGAATCGAAGCGAGACTTCGCTTTGGCGGTACGAACGTTATCAAAATAGACGACCTTATCATCGATCCGGATGAGGAGAAAATCACATATCTAGGTCAAGAAATCGAGCTAAAAGGCAAGCCGTTTGAGGTACTAACTCACCTTGCGCGCCACAGCGATCAGATCGTCAGCAAAGAGCAACTACTAGACGCGATCTGGGAGGAGCCTGAGCTCGTAACTCCAAACGTAATCGAAGTAGCAATCAATCAAATCCGCCAAAAAATGGATAAACCGTTAAATATCTCGACTATCGAGACGGTCAGAAGACGCGGGTATAGGTTTTGCTTTCCCAAAAAAGCCTAAGATTTAGGTTTATAGTGCAATTAGCATCGGCTTCTACGATGCTAATTCTCATCATTTCCGTTCTTTTATACCAGTATATCAAGGTCACGATATACGAGGGCATCTCGCAATCGCTCGCATACGAAGCTAAAATTTTATCCACGAGCGCAAATTTATCTAAAGTAGAAAAACCGTTTGAGTACTTCACGCTAAACGATAGTCCCACTAGAGCAAAGCTAGTCGAGGGCAAAACCGTATCGCCTTATTTCGTCACGGAAAGGGTCGGACAAAAGACTCATTTGACGTTATTTTATCCGTATATGGACGATATTAGCGTAGCGCTAACTAAAGAAACCACTCACCAAAGCAAGCTCATAGATCAAATTTTAATCGACATCATCATGGTAAACGCCACATCGATACTTTTGGTCATTTTTTACGTGCTATTTTTATCGCGGATGCTGCTTGTGCCGATCAAAATTTTAAGCAGAAAAATGACGAATTTAAATGAGCGGTTTTTGCAGGCGGTGAGTCTTGACGAGTTGCCGCCCGAATTTAAACCGCTAGGCAAAAGCCTAAACCGCCTGATAGAGCGTATTCAGACCTTCGTGCTTTATCAAAAAGAACTTTTCGTCGGCGTCGCTCACGAGCTAAAAACGCCGCTTGCGGTAATGAAAACCAAAAACGAAGTCACGCTAATAAAGCCGCGCGAGAGCGAAAAATACATCGAAGCGCTCAAAAACAACAACGAAGCCATCAATCAAATGAACAAAATGATCGGCTCTATCCTGGAGATCGGGCGACAGGAGGGCGCGCAGTTTGAGGAGGCCGTGCGTATCGACATCATCGAGTTTTTAAATCAATCTGCGAATAATTTTAAAATTTTAGCTCGCGGCGAGGGCAAGGATATCGCGACTGATTTTGCGCCAAACAGACTTGAAATGACGCTGCAAACGACGCTTTTAACGCACGTTATCCAAAATTTCGTCCAAAACGCGATCAAATTTTCTCCTCGCGGCGCCGTGGTTACTCTACGCTCGCGCCTTAGCGAAAACGAATTTATCATCGAGGTCGTAGACGAGGGCTGCGGCATCGACGAGAGCAAGGACCTTTTTGCGCCGTTTAAGCGTTTCGGCGATAAGGGTGGAGCAGGACTCGGGCTATTTCTAGCTAAGGGCGCAGCTCAGGCTCTTGGCGGCTCGGTGTCTATCAAAAACCGAACCGACGGGCACAGCGGCGCGATCTCGACCCTCACCCTAGCGATAAATAAAAATAACAAAGGCAAATAAATGGCAAAACGAACCGCCGTCATAGATCTGGGCTCAAATTCGATGCGAATGGCGATTTTTGAGAAGACTTCGCGTTACGCGTTTCACATCATCGGCGAATTTAAGATGAAGGTGCGTCTGGGTGAGGGCGCGTACGAGCACGGCGGCGAGATCGCTCAAAGGTCGATGCAAAAGGCTTGCGAGGCGCTTAGCGAGTTTAAAAATATCGCACAAAACTACAAATGCTCGAAAATTTTCGCCATGGGCACCTCGGCTCTGCGCGACGCTCCGAATGCCGGCCTGCTCATAAGCATGGCGCGCAAAGAGCTCGGGATAAATTTAAAGGTCGTTAGCGGCAAGGAAGAGGCGACGTTTGGCGGAGTGGCGGCGCTAAATTTGCTAGAACCCCTAGACGAGTTTGTCACGCTTGATATCGGCGGAGGCTCTGCGGAGCTAGCGCTTGTTAGCGGCGGCAAGATAATAGACGCCGTGTCGTTAAATTTAGGCACAGTGCGGCTAAAAGAGCTATTTTTTGATAAGAAAAATTTAAACGCCGCAGCGCCTTTTATCAAAGAGGCGTTTAAAAGCTTGCCTAAAAATTTTAAAAGCAAAAACCTAGTCGCCATCGGCGGCAGTCTGCGCGCGATATCTTCGGCTATCATGTCGGCGCAAGACTACCCGCTAAAAACTGTGCACAACTTTGCTTACAAATTTCAAAACCATAAAAATTTCATCGAAAATTTAGCCCGGGCGAGCGTACTAGAGCTTGGAAAATTCGGCATCAAAAAAGACCGATTCGATACGATTAGAGAGGGCGCACTCATCTTTTTAGGTGCGGTGGATGCGGTAGGCGCGCAAAACATCTATACTAGCGGCGCAGGCTTTAGAGAGGGCGTGTTTTTGAGCGATATATTGCGTCCGACGCGTAAATTTCCGCCAAATTTTAACCCGAGCGTGAGGAGCTTGCAGGATAGATTTTTACTGGATGACAATAAAACTATCGTAAAATACGCAAAAGACCTCTTTGTAGCGCTAGAGCCGCTGCATGGGCTTGAGGGGCGATACGAGAGCGAACTGGCGGTGGCTGCTAGGCTGCATAGCGTGGCGCAGTGTTTGGGATTTTACGGTGAGCACGCTAGCTCAGCATTTTTCGTGCTAAATGCCCTAAACTATGGCTTTTCACATGCGCAAAAATGTCTAGTCGCTGCGATCATCGCGCAAAACGGTAAGAAAACCTCGAGCGAATTTGAGCGCTTTAAAAACTTGCTGCCTAGCGAAGAGGTCGTGCGCTGGTTGAGTTTTATCCTCGCGCTTGCTAAAAACCTCGATGCAAACTGCGCGCATAAGAAGCTGGAGTTTGAGTTTATCAATCACACTTTGCAAATTTACGGCGCTAAGGAGCTGTTTATGGCGAAGGAAAATATCAAAAAGATGACCAAACCGGATACTTTTGCTATTTGTTTTGCGTGAAATTTGATGGAGTAATTTGATGAAATTTGCGGTAAATTTCATCAAATTTTAAAAAGGCAAATTTAATCTATACTTGCCTTATCCTTGTATGCGTCCAGCGTTTGGCGGTTTTCGATGTAGGCGTTTAGTTTTTTCTGATTTTCTTCAAAAAAGCTCTGAAAGTCCTGCTCGCTCGTCATCTTTTCTTCGCCGAATTTATCCAAAAGCACGTTTGACGTACCTGTTAGCACGAGGTAGCGTCTGTCAAGGTGCTGAAAAAGAACGACTTTGTTTGTATCGTCAAGCGGTTTTTCGTAGATTATCTCCACGCCATCGTCGCTTTCTACCTTTTCAAACCAGCCGTTTTCGCGCTTTGTTTTTATTGTTTTTTGCTTGTTTTTTAGCTTTGCCTTGACGAACAAAAGCACGACTAAAAGTAGCGCCAAAACGCCCAAAACCGAGTAATATCTATAATCGATCATGTCACTCATACCCTGCGTCATAAAATTTACGTCGCCGCTTTGCATGCCTAAATTTAGGCCCGCACCTTGAGCGGACGAGGTTAAATTTGATGCATTTTGATCGCCGGATAAATTCGTCGTTTCGGTTATATTTTCTCTGGTTTCTTGCGGCGAGAGCGCGGTTGCGGCGGCTGAGTTTGCCGCATTTTCAGGCGTCACGCGTATGCGCAAGCCAAAGCCGTCAGTGGTTTTTGACGCGCTAACGGCTACTTGCGCGTCGCTTTTTATCACGAGGGCTAAATTTTGACCCCTGGGTTCAAACAAAAGCTCTTGCAGTATGCTTGAATTTACGCTTTTTTCGATATTTTGATCGTTTTGTAGGTCTTTAAAGAGCAGGGTTATCGCGCCGTCTTTGCGCTCTTGCAAGATCGCTCCGCTATAAGGAGCGTCAAAACTAAGCATGATATCGACGCGGTCGCTACGCTCGTAAATGTTGTAAGTAGATAAATTTGACCCCCAAAGCGCGGCGAAAAACAGTAAAAGCGCGGCGAAAATCCTCATAACTGCTCTCGTTTAAAGTACTGGATGACGGATTTTGAGTCTAGGATTTCATTTATCCTGATGGCGAGGTTTTTTTCGTAAACCATCACTTCGCCCTTGCCGAAAATTCGGTTGTTTATAAAAAGCTCCACGCTCTCGCCGGCAGGCTTTTCTAGGTCGATTACAGAGCCAACTTCGAGCTTTAAAAGCTGCTTTACGCTAATAGTCGTGGTACCGAGCTCTGAGATAAAATCCACTCCGATATCCATCAGCTCGTCGTAGCTTTTAAAAAGCCCGCCGCGCTCTTGCAACATCTCCTGAACCCCTTGCAGCGCCGTTTCTACGGCGGTTACTTCTTGTAGTTCTTCGCTCATGCTTTTTTGTACCCTACTTGAAATGTTCTATTTTTGATTTTATAGACGCGTTTATCGTCTAGTTTGACGTGAAAGCTCGTTCTGCCTAGATACTCGGGAGTGCCTAGTTTATAGGCGTTTGCTTCGCGTTCGTTGAGTAGATTTTTGGCGTAGCCGATCGTGAGATTTGCCACCTCTTTGCAGATATCGCTTAGCTCGTCTTCGGCTAGTTTATCGACGCCAAGAAGCACGCTAGCAAAGCGATTTAGCGTATCTTTTTTAAAATAAAGATAAAAGTGAAACTCCTCTTTGCCCTTAAATATCGGCAAACTAGAGCCGTAAAATTCGCCCTCCGCGCTCTTTGCGCTCTCTACTTTGTAGCCTAGAGTATTCTCGCACAGATGCTTGATCCCAAGCTCCGCAACGTCCATCATCGCGCCGTCCTTTAAACGAAATTTTTTGATTATACTTAAATTTAACGCAAACGCGGCTAAATTTAAAAAAGTTTATTGATTTGCTTTATCAGCTCTTCGCCCTCAAATTTGGCCGTGAGCTTTACTATCTCGGTGCCGATTATCGCGCCGTCGGCATAGGTTTTTACCTCGTCAGCGTCGTTTTTATTTTTCACGCCAAAGCCCACTGCGACAGGCAGATCGCTTCTTTTTTTTAGACCCTCTACGAGCGCTTTTAGTCTCTCCTCGCTGGCTCGCTGCGACCCGCTCACGCCGATAGCGCCGAGCGCATAGATAAAGCCCGAGCCGAATTTTAAAATTTTATCCGCGCGGTTTTGCGACGTGACGCTGATTAGCGGGATGAGATCAAGATCAAATTTAGCGCATAGGCCCGCTACCTCCTCGCTCTCCTCAAACGGCAGATCGGGGATGATGAAGCCAGCGATACCGACATCTTTTGAACGGGCGATAAATCTCTCTACGCCGTAGGCAAACACGATGTTAAAATACACGAGAAACACGACCGGTTTATGTATCTTGCCTTTGCACTCTTCTAGCATGGAAAATATTGCGTCGGTGTTTACGCCCTTTGCAGCTGTTTCAAAGCTAGCCTGCGCGATGAGCTTACCGTCTGCGAGCGGATCGGAGTATGGGATGCCAAGCTCTAGTAGATCCAGGCAACTGCCGTCTAAATTTAATAAAAACTCCTTCGTCGCTTCGACGCTAGGATATCCCGCCACGACGTAGCCGATGTTTGCTTTTTTGCCCGCGAACGCGTCTTTTACCTTAGCCATAAATTTTTCCTTTCTCGTAGCTCATCACGGTGTTTATGTCTTTGTCGCCGCGTCCCGAGACGTTTACGACGATGACGCTTTTTTTCGTCAAATTTGGACATAGCTTTTCTAAGTACGCTAACGCGTGCGAGCTCTCGATCGCAGGGATGATGCCCTCTAGGCGGCTGGTTAGATATAGCGCGTTTATGCACTCGTCGTCGGTGACGCCGTAGTAGGCGGCTCGTTTGCTCTCGTGCAGGTGCGCATGCTCTGGTCCTACGCCCGGATAGTCAAGTCCCGCCGAGATACTATGTACCGGCTCGATCATGCCGTACTCGTCTTGTAAAACGATCGTTTTCATACCGTGGATGATGCCTGTGCGGCCCTTGGTTAGCGTTGCGGCGTGATAGGGCGTGTGCGCGCCAAGCCCTGCGGCCTCGACTCCGATCAAATTTACGTCCGCGTCGCCCAAAAACGCGCTAAAGATACCGATCGCGTTGCTACCGCCGCCGACGCAGGCGATGACGTAGTCCGGATGCACGCCGTATTCTTTTAGCTGCGCCTTGGTCTCGCGGCCGATGATGCTCTGAAAGTCGCGCACGATCCTAGGATAGGGGTGCGGGCCGACCGCCGAGCCGATGACGTAAAAGGCGCTTTCTATCTCGTTTACCCATGCTTGGATCGCTGCGGTGGTGGCCTCTTTTAGAGTTTTTAGACCCTCTTCTACGCTCACGACTCTGGCGCCTAAAAGCTGCATGCGAAACGCGTTTAGCTGCTGGCGCTCTATGTCGGTCGCGCCCATATACACGTCGCACTCAAGGCCGAGCAATGCCGCCGCGGTCGCAGTCGCCACGCCGTGCTGACCCGCGCCTGTTTCGGCTAAAACCTTCTTTTTGCCCATTTTTTTGGCAAGTAGCGCCTGGGCTAGGGCATTGTTTATCTTATGTGCGCCGGTGTGGTTTAGATCCTCGCGTTTGAGGTAAATTTCATGCCCGTAGTGCTCGCTTAGGCGTTTTGCGTGATATAGCGGGCTCGGGCGTCCGACGTAGTTTTTTAGTAGGTCGTCTAGTTCGGCCTCAAATTCAGCCGTTTTTGCGATACTCTCGTATGCAGCCTCGAGTTCGTCTAGCGCGAACATCACGGTTTCTGGCACGAACTGTCCGCCGAATTTGCCAAAATATGCTTTAGTGTTCATCGGTATCCTTTAAATTTTCGTTCTATTTTAGCATTTTAAGTTTTTATTAGGCTTATTTTGGGTGCGGTATAACAGCGTTAGCCGGCAAGTGGGCAAAATGAGTAAATTTAAAACATGCGATATTATATTTAGGCAAGGCGGGAAAGGCGTAAATTTGCCCGACGTCGTAAACAATTTTACGCCTTTAAGAGCTCTAAAATTTTCTTTATTTTTTCGGCCGATTTTATACCGTTTTCGTCCTCGACTTTTGAGTTTAGATCAAGCACTCGCGGGTTAAATTTGATCGCTTCGCGCGCGTTATGCTCGCCGATACCGCCCGCCATGCCGAAGTCAAATTTGACCTCACGCAAAATTTCCCAATCAAAGCTGATGCCGTTGCCGCCGGCATTTTGCCCCTTGCAGTCAAACAGCGGCATATCGCAAAGCGCGGTATCTACGGCGGGCAGCTCGTCTAGCACGCTATAAACGCGCCAAACCTCTAGCTCCATCGCCTTTAAATTTGCGTATAAATTTGAGCTAACCTCTCCGTGGATCTGCGCCGCGTCAAGCGGGACAAATTCGCAGATTTCCATTATCTCGCAGTCGCTTTGCCCGGCAAAAACGCCGACGCATTTTTTACCCGCTGCATGCGCGATGTTTGATATCTCGCGCGCCGTCTGTGCACTCACCTGCCGCTTGCTTTTAGCAAATATAGCGCCCAAAAAATCAACGTCTAAACTTGCTATGTCGCGCGCCTCCGCAGGCGTTTTAATGCCGCAAATTTTAACCAGCGTCACGCTTCGCCTCGCACGTAGTCCTCGAAGTAGCGATAAACTTTACCGCTTTTTATCGCGTCCAGGATGACCTCTTTTGCCTGCGCGGGGCTATCCGCGACGCCTGCCGCATATAGCGCAAACATCGCGTTTAGCACGACGACGTCAAATTTCGGTCCATCCAGCTCGCCTTTTAAAATTTGCTTTAACGCTTCGGCGTTTTGCTCAGGCGTGCCGCCCTCGATCTCGCTATGAAACGCCCGTCTGAAGCCAAACTGCTCGGGCGTGATGCTGTACTCGCTGATCTGTCCGCCTCGTAGCTCCACGACGCGCGTCTCATCGCATAGGCTGATCTCGTCTAGTCCGTCCTCGCCGCGAACTACCAGCGCTCGCTCGCGTCCTAGTAGCTGTAGCGTCTCGGCGTAGAGGCGCAAAACGGGCTTATGGTAGACGCCTACTAGCTGATTTTTGAGCGCCAAATTTGGATTTAGCAGCGGGCCTAGCACGTTAAAAACCGTGCGGATACCCAGGCGCTGACGTACTTCGCGCACCTCGCCCACTAGCTGGTGGAAAAACGGAGCGTGGAAAAAGGCTAAATTTTTGTCGTTTAGCAGCTCGCGTTGCCCTAGGAGCGAATTTGAGCTCTTAACGCCCAAAATTTCCAGCACGTCCGAGCTGCCTGATTTGCTAGAAACGGCTTTGTTTCCGTGCTTTGCGACTTTGACGCCGAGGCTTGCGAGGATAAACGCGACGGTGGTCGAGATATTTATCGTCCTAAAGCCGTCGCCGCCCGTGCCGCAAAGATCGATCATCGGCGAGGGATCGCGGTAGGTCTGCGAGTATTTTAGGATGTTTTTGGCGAGGCTTGCGAGGCTTTGCGGATAGAGACTTTTTTCGCTGATTAGCACCAAAAGCGCGGCTAGCTGCGTGATCTCGTACTCTTTACTGGCGATGATTTCGCAAATTTGCTCAAAGTCGCGGTCGTCTAGACGTTCGTTTTCTTGAAGCTTGATTAGAAACGGCTTTAGCGGGCGGACTTTGGGCTCTTTAGCGACTTCAGCCGCAGGTGCGGCTTCGTAGTTGATGAAATTTTCGATGATTTTTTTGCCGTACTGCGTGAAGTAACTCTCGGGGTGAAACTGGATGCCAAAAATCGGCCTGTCTTTGACGCTAAGCGCCATCACTACGCCGTCCTCGCTCACGGCAGCGGCCTGTAAATTTGACGGTAGCTCGTCCACGTAAAGCGAGTGGTAGCGCATAACCTCAAATTCGTCCGGTAGCCCCGTAAATAGCGGCTCTTTGCGGCTAACTTTTATGAGTGAGGTTTTACCGTGATATGGTTTTTCTAGGCGTTTGATCTTTGCGCCGTAAACGAGTCCGATCGCCTGATGTCCGAGGCAGATACCGAGGATCGGCGCGGCGATGTCGCTTTTTAAAATCTCTAAACAAATGCCGCTATCTTGCGGGTGTTTTGGGCCCGGGCTTAGCACGATTTTGCTCGGATTTAGCCTGCGAATCTCATCTAGCGTGATCTTGTCGTTGCGCACGCAGCGCACTTCTTCGGAAGTTAGTTCGCGTAGATACTGCTCTACGTTGAATACGAAACTGTCGTAGTTGTCGATTAATAAAATCAAAATTTTCTCCTTTTTTGCGGCTTGTCTCGTGAGCGCTTTTCCGAGATTTTGCAAAATTTTCGCTCCGCAGGCTACATGCCTAGCGCACGCTCAATTTTGCTTCAAAACTCGAAAAATCATCTCGCGATACTTCGCCTTATCATTTTACTCTCAAATTTGAAGCCAAATTTGGCTAAATTTGCAAATTTTACCCACCAAGACCCGCATCTTGAAAATGTAAATTTAAAAACGTGCGGCGCAATAGCGCCAAATTTAAACCTGCACGCAGTGCAGCAACATCTCACGTCGTAGGGGTTGGGAGATCGTTAAGGGGGAAGGGAGCGACTTCGTAATTCAAGCCCCTTCCCCCTTAACAAAGAAACTTAAACAATAAATTTAAGTAACAATCTGCTTAAAAGTAAAATTAAATTTCTTTTGCGTTTTTCGCAAACACGTTTAGCACCGAGGCGCGTTTTTTACAAATTTCTTTATATTCGTATTCGGGAACGCTATCGATCACGATGCCGGCTCCCGCCTGCACGAAAATTTCGGCAAAATTTTCCCCACGCTCTCTGCTTTTTAAATTTGACTCGTCTGCGCCGTCAAGGTGCGGGTCATGCTCGCTAGCGTCAAATTTGCCGTCAAATTTACGCGCAAATATCGCGCTTCTAATCAAAATCGCCATTTGCGCGTCGCCGTTAAAGTGGAAAAATCCGATACCGCCGCCGTATGCGTTGCGCCTATATGACTCAAGCTCGGCGATGATCTCCATGGCGCGGATTTTGGGCGTACCGCTGAGCGTGCCTGCGGGAAAGATGCTGCCGACCGCGTCAAATGCGTCTAGATCGTCCGCCTTCGCGCCGTAGACGTCGCTTACGATATGCATCACGCTCTCGTAGCGCACGATGCGCATGGCGTTTTTGACCGCGACGCTTTTTGGCTTGCTGACGCGGCCGATGTCGTTGCGGGCGAGGTCGATGAGCATTTTGTGCTCGGCTAGTTCCTTTTCGTCGTTTAGCAGTTCGCGCTCGAGTGCGGCGTCCTCCATCGCGTCCTTACCGCGGCCGCGTGTGCCGGCTATGGGCGCGACGTAGATTTTGCCCTCTTTGATCTCGCAGACTAGCTCGGGGCTAGAGCCCGCGACGTCGCCGTAAGGGGTCGGAAAGTGAAACATATAAGGGCTCGGGTTTGCCTCGCTTAAGGCTCTGTAGAAGTCAAGGCTATCCATATCCGAGGTTAGTTTTAGCTGTTCGCTTAGCACGACTTGAAAGACGTCGCCGCTTTTTAGATACTCTTTGGCGCGCTTTGCGATGTTTAGAAAATGCTCTTTTTCGCCGTCTAAATCGGTTAAAATTTTATATTTGCTCTGCCGTTTTGCGCGGTCCTGGGCGGCTTTTGCTTCGTCGTCCGCGCTAAATTTAACTAAAAAATCGTAATACCGTTCGCTATCGCCGTAAAAGCTGTAAATTTTGCTATTTTTATCAAAGTGCAGGTAGGCGCGGGCGTTAGCGTAGAAAAAGTCGGGGAAATCGTACTGCGAGGCGTTAAATTTGGGGATTTTTTCAAAATATTTTATCCCGCCGTAGCCCAGCACCCCAAATAGTCCCGCAAAAGGGGCGTCAAATTTTTGAGCTTTAAAATAGCTCTTAAGCCCCGCAAAATCGGTTTGTTCGCTGCTTATATACTCGCAGTCGATGCCGACTATGGTCTGCGTCGTGTCCTCGGCGAGGTAGGAGTTGGCAAATCTCTCGCGGATCTTTTCGTAATAAAAAATTGGGCTCAAAAGTAGCATAAAATATCCTTTAATGAGCGTAGATTATATAAAAATTAAGCTTAAATTTCATTTGACGGCGGCGTCAAAAAGCTCGCGTTCTAGCCTCTGCGCCGCGTCTAGGGCGGGGCAGTCCGAGGCGCCGTATCTAGCCGCGATGCTTTTTATATCCTCAAAGCTCACGACCGTTTTGCCCTCTCTTTTTTGAAATAAAAACTTAAACGGAAGCTCCAGCGCTAGGCTCGGTTCGCATTCTATTAAAGGCGCAAGTACGCCCGGCGCGCCGAAGATTACCGTGACCGACGGGGTCAAATTTACTCCCGTTTGCGCGGCGAAAACGTGATGAGGCACTACGGCAAATTCGCTAACGTCTTTCATATCAAGCAGTCTTTGAAATCTCTTGACCGCGGCTTCTAGCTCTAGCTCGCTTTGGCCTGCCGTGACGCCGGCAAAGGCCAAATTTAACCCCGCAAAAATCATCAAAAACAATCTTTTCAATAACTTCCTTTTTTTAAATTTTAAAATTAATTTTACCCAAAAACGGCTAAAATCGGATTTTACTTTAAGGCGAGATTATGGAAATTTTATCGGTTGCGTCGGTCGGATACGTGTGTTTGGGGCTATTTGTCGGCTTTTTGTCTGGATTTTTGGGCATCGGAGGCGGCGCGGCGGCCGTGCCTATACTCGTATTTTTGGGCTTTGACGTCAAATACGCAATCGGCGTAAGCGTCCTTCAGATGGTTTTTAGCTCGGTTTACGGCTCGCTTTTAAATATAAAAAACAAAAACGTTGATCTAAAGCCCGCTTTGGTGCTAGGTATCGGCGGCTTTTGCGGGGCGAGCGCGAGCGGCTTTATCGTGGCGAGCGTTCCGTCGAAATTTTTGCTTCTCACGCTTATTTGCATTCAAATTTTTAACGTTATTAAGCTATTTTTTAAAAATCCGGAGCCAAAAGGCGCGCACAATCCCTCCCTCGTGCCGCTTTTTTTCGTCGGACTTTTCGTCGGCGCGGTGGCGATCAGCGTGGGTATCGGCGGCTCGGTCATCATCATGCCGGTTTTGATAAATTTTCTTAATTACGACATCAAAAAGGCCGTTAGTACGGGGCTATTTTTCGTGATATTTTCGTCGATTTCGGGCTTTATTAGCCTCGCCTCGCAGGGGCTCGTGCAGTACGAGGTCGGCGTTTTGGTCGGTATCGGCTCGCTTATAAGCGTGAGGTTTGGCGTAGCTTTGGCGCAAAAGATCGACCGCACCGTCCAAAAAAGATGCCTACTTGCGCTTATCTCCACGACGCTAATTATAATGATAAATAAGCTTCTTGCTTAAAATTTGAGTTTATAGATTTAAAACAATACGATTAAATTTGCGATAAATAAGGGAGTGGGGCAAATTTGCCCCGCCCGTATTCAAGAAAAATCAGAAATTTTCTAAAAATCCACCGTCGCTTAGTTTTAGCTCGAGATCCTTTACGTAGTCTTCGGCTGCTTTTTGATATTCGTTTTTGCTGGCGGTTTTTATTGTGCCGTTTTTGCCGGTAAACTCAAGGTTTCTCTCTCTTGCAAAATTTGCCGTCTGTTTTACGATATTTTCAAACGAGTTTTCGCCGTTAAATTTAAGTGCGATAAAGGCATCAAACGGCGAAAAATTCGCGGGCACGTTTAACTCGTCGGCAAATTTTATCACCGGTTCGTCTGCGGCACTAAAATACTCAAAATATCCGCGTACTCGCTCTTTTAGGCGACTCTTACCAACTTCATAAGTAATTTTCGGACGCTCGTAAGTCGTTAGCTTCGCACAGTCTGCGGCTAAAATCTCCATAAAACCGAAATATGCCGATTTTACGGCGTTTTCGTCGTCTTTTAAGAGTGCTGCGACATCGGCAAAATTTACGCTTGCCGGATATACGTCGGTAAAGACTTGATAAAGCCAGTCGTATTCAGGTTTCATTAAGACGTTGCTAATATTTTTGTAGCGGTCTTTTTCTTTGTTAAAGCCTGCTGAGATATGTAGCTTGCAAAGTTCGTCGGCGCCGATATTTACGTTAAGGTCGTTTGGAATAAGCTCTTTGTGTACTATCATGCTGCGTCTAAAAACCTTGTTTGTTAAAAAGTCGAGCGTCTGTTCTTTTTCTATGCGCGAGCTAAAATTTGCGTCTATATACGAGTCAAATTCTTCTATTCCTAAATTTGACTGAAAAACGTCCTCAAGCCCGACTTCGGCGAGATAAGTTAGGTTGTTTTTTTCTAAATTTTCCGCAAAATCTTTAAAATAAATCGGATAGTTAAAAACTTCTAAATATTCGTGAGCGATATAAGAATCGTTTGTTGAGAGTATATGGTCGATGTGGAATTTTAGGCTATCATAATTTACGAAAATCTGGCTTACGTTGCCATCTTTTTGGCAAAATTTAGCGTATTCTCCCAGTACCTTTAAAAGCTCTCTAGCTTTGGCTACTTTTGCGGCTTCTCCTTTTATACCCTTGGTGCCAAACATTAAAAAATCTCTGATCGTATCCTTGATCTTCCAGCCCGGATAGACGTTGTAGCTCACGTACGCCACGCCGTTTGGGCTCAAAAATCGCTTGATGGTTTTTAGGATCGCGTCCTTTACGACGCCAGGCACCCAGCTATAAACGCCGTGGCAGATGATGTAGTCGAATTTACCGTAATCGCTCACGTCCGCATCCGTAAAATCGCAGATATCTTTTGCCTTAAATTCGATATTATCCACTCGCATTTGTACGGCTAGCTCTTTGGCTTTATTTATCTGCACTTCGCTTAGATCTATGCCTAGCACCTTTGCCTGCGGATTTGCGATAGCAAAAGGAAATAAATTTCCTCCGTAGCTGCAGCCTATTTCCAGCACTTTAGCCGTTTTTGACGGCGGCGGCGTTAGCGACAAAAAAGAAGCCAAAGCCTCAAGGCGCGCTGGTGAAGTCTCGGGAAAGGCGGCTGAAATATACGGAAGCTCGTCGTAGGATTTTTGGATGTCGTTCATTTTAGAGCCTTAGGTTAAAATATTTTTACGATGATACAGCAATGCCTATTAAATAAGGGTAAATTTAAGCGGTCAAAGCCGCTCAAATTTACTTAAAATTTAAGTCCGAAAACAGCCGAAGCGATAAAGACGACGGTCGCCGTGATGAGAAAAATTCCGATGATGTTTAGCCAGATCCCCGCCTTTATCATCGAGCTGATTTTTACGTAGCCAGAGCCGTATGCGATAGCGTTTGGCGGCGTGGCGACTGGTAGCATAAATGCAAAGGTAGCCGCCATAGTGACCGGGATCGTAAATAGCATAACGTTTGCGCCGGTGTATCCAAGACCTGCGCTAACGCCTGCAATGACGGGCAAAAAGGCCGCTGCGGTAGCGGTATTTGACGTGATCTCGGTGAGGAAAATGACGAGCGCTACGACGGCCATGATGATCGCCGAGGTAGGCAGCGCGCCGAGCGCCGATACCTGATGACCGATCCAAAGCGATAGCCCGCTGCTACTAAATTGCGCCGAGAGCGACAGTCCGCCGCCAAAGAGTATGAGGATGTCCCACGGCAGCTTTTTGGCGCTGCCCCAGTCGATGAGACGCTCGCCGCTTTTGTTTGCGGGCACGATAAAGAGCAAAATCGCCGTACTCATCGCGATTATGGCGTCTAGGCTAGCGATTTTTATATCAAAGGATTTTAGTACGAAGCCTAACGATATCCAGCACGTGGCAGCCGCTACGAAGATAACCCCTACTAGCTTTTCTGGTACGGTTATGGGGCCGAGCTTATCTAGCTCGTCTTGGATTACTTTTTTGCCGTTTGGGATCTCGCCGATTTCGGGCTTAAAGAGCACGTAGGTGAGCAAAAACCAGCACGCCGCAAGCATAACGACGCTAAGCGGTACGCCCACTAGCATCCAATCAAAAAAGCCGATCTCGATGCCAAATTCGTTTTTCATATACGCCACTAGCAGGGCGTTTGGCGGAGTGCCGATGATGGTGCCCACCGAGCCGATAGAGGCGGCGTAGGCGATGCCTAGCATCAGCGAGATACCGAAATTTGAGCTAAAGGAGCTTGTTTTTTCTTTTATCTCATTTGCGATGTCGCGGCCTTTGTGAAATATCGTATTCATCACGCCGCCTTGCACGCCTTTTCGCGAAATTTCGTCTAAATTCGCCACGTCCTCGATCGCCGTAAACGTCCATTTTTGAGTCGTTAGGCGTCCTACTAGATGTAGTACGCTAAGGCCCACGGGCAGCATCATTATAGCGGTTGCAGTGTTGCTCACCCACATGGATAAAAATCCCGTCGCCACCATAAACCCCGCCACCAGCCGCCTAGGACTAGTACCTACTAAAAGCACGATGGCAAGGGCGATTCTAGTGTGTAGATTCCATCTTTGCATAGCAAGGGCTAGCACGAATCCGCCCATGAAAAGATATATCGTGTCCGAAGCATACGGCGCGGCGACTACCTTAAACGCGTCGACGCCTAGCACGGGAAAGGCCACCATCGGCACCAGGGCTGTCGCGGGCAGGGCGATGGCCTCGGTCATCCACCACGCCGCCATCAGCGCGGCTACTGCGGCAACGACGGGCATGGCTTCTACGTGTAGCTTTTTGCCCTTTGCCGCTGCTAGAGCGATATCTCCGGCGTTTGCGGGGAAAATTTTATAAACCGCAATCGCTAGCAAAATGCCTAGCACCAGCCCGATGAGCTCGACTCGGTTTGTTCTTCTGTCGATAGGAATATGCGGATTTGCCATGATAACTCCTATACTTGGGATAATTTATAATACAGCCAAAAAGCTTATAGCTTAAAAAATTCTTTTGCTTTAAAATTGATTTTTTACTAAAGTGTTGATAAAAGTAACAGAGATTTTAGTTAAAGCGATTTTGGGTATAATTACGGGTTAAAAATTTAAAATCACGGAAGCGAAAATGAACTCAAACGACACCATAAAAATCACGGGCGCGCGCGAGCACAACCTAAAAAATTTAAACCTCGAAATTCCGAAAAACAAGCTCGTAGTTTTCACCGGACTTAGCGGCAGCGGCAAGAGCACGCTAGCCTTTGATACGCTTTATGCCGAGGGGCAGCGCAGGTATATGGAGAGCCTTAGTAGCTACGCTAGACAGTTTCTAGACCGCGTAGGCAAGCCAGACGTCGATAAGATCGAGGGTCTAACGCCCGCTATCGCGATAGATCAAAAAACCACGTCCAAAAACCCGCGCTCGACCGTGGGCACGATAACGGAAATTTACGACTACCTGCGCCTTCTATACGCTCGCATCGGCATACAGCACTGCCACAAATGCGGCAAACCGATCTCTAAAATGTCGGCTAGCGATATCATAAACGAGATCCAAAAGCTCCCCCAGGGCGCAAAAGTCGTCATCTACGCTCCGCTCGTGCGCGAGAAAAAGGGCACGTGGGCGGACTTAATAGAAAATTTGCGCGGCAAAGGCTACGTGCGCGCTCAGATAGACGGCGTGCAGGTGCGTCTAGACGAGGAGATCGAACTAGCTAAAACCAAAAAACACACGATAAAGCTCATCGTAGACCGTATCGTGATAGACGCGGATAACGCGCAGCGCCTAGCCCAGGACGTAGAAAAAGCGCTCGCAGAGAGCTACGGCGAGGTCGAGATCGAGATAGCAAATGCCGAAGAACTCGGACTAAAAGAGAGCTTTATACATTACAGCGAGCACTCGGCGTGCTTTGATTGTAAAATTTCATTTACGCCGCTAGAACCGCTTAGCTTTAGTTTTAACTCCCCAAAAGGCGCGTGCGAGAGGTGCGACGGGCTTGGCATCAGATATAGCCTGGATCTCACCAAAGTGATCGACGAAGAAAAAAGCATCGAAGGCGGCGCGATAAAGCTGCTTTACGGCTATAATATGAGCTATTATTATAAATTTTTGCTGGCTTTTTGCGAGCAAAACGGCATTGACGCAAAGCGCCCCTACTGCGAGCTTAGCGAGGATGAAAAGCGCCTCGTGCTCTACGGCAACGTAAAAGAGGTCGAGTTTTTCTGGAAGCGAAACAAGTTGCTACGCAAATTTGAAGGCGCGCTAAAAATCACTCACGGACTGCTAAAAGACTACAAGGACTTCGACGAATACATGAGCGAGAAGGTCTGCGACGACTGCGGCGGACACAGGCTAAAACCTCAAAGCCTAGCCGTCAAGGTCGCAGGCCGCGGTATCGGCGAAATTTTAGACATGAGTATCGAAAACTGCACCGCGTTTTTTTCAGACGAGTCAAATTTTAGCTATCTTAGCGAATACGATAAAACGATCGCAAAGCCGATATTTAAGGAGATAAACGAGAGGCTGTTTTTCCTCTACGACGTGGGGCTGGGGTATCTCTCGCTCGGACGCGACGCACGCACGATTAGCGGCGGCGAAGCGCAGCGCATCAGGATCGCTAGCCAGATCGGCAGCGGGCTAAGCGGCGTGATGTACGTGCTAGACGAGCCTAGCATCGGTCTGCACGAGCGCGATACGCTAAAACTCATCAAAACGCTGCGAAATTTGCAAGCCAAAGGCAACTCCGTGATCGTCGTCGAGCACGATAAAAAAACAATCGAGGAGGCCGACTATGTCGTGGATATCGGGCCTGGAGCGGGGAAATTCGGCGGGCAGATAGTTTTTGCCGGCGACGTGAAAAGCCTGCTAGGCTCAAGTACGCAAACCGCGCTTTACATAAACGGCGAAAAGGAAATCGACTACCAAAAAAACCGCAAAAGCGACACGTGGCTGGAGATCTCAAACGTAAATATCAACAACATATCAAATTTAAGCGCGCGCTTTCCGCTGCGAAATTTAGTCGGTATCACGGGGGTTTCGGGCTCTGGTAAAAGCTCGCTCGTACTACAAACTCTTTTGCCTGAAGCCCAGGAGCAGCTAAACCGCGCCAAAAAGGTAAAAAAGGTCGCGGGAGTAAATTTGAGCGGCCTGGAAAATCTAGACAAGGTGATCTACCTCGATCAAAGCCCGATCGGCCGCACTCCGCGCTCAAATCCAGCCACCTATACGGGCGTGATGGACGAGATCAGAGGGCTTTTTGCGCAGACCAAAGAAGCCAAGCTGCGGGGCTACAAGATCGGCAGGTTTAGCTTCAACGTCAAAGGCGGACGCTGCGAAAAGTGCCAAGGCGAGGGCGAGATCACGATCGAGATGCACTTTTTGCCCGACGTAAACGTCGTTTGCGACTCGTGCGGCGGCACCCGCTACAACGCGCAGACGCTAGAAATCCTCTACAAAGGCAAAAGTATCGCCGACGTGCTAAATATGAGTATCGACGAGGCGGTGGAGTTTTTTAAATCCGTGCCCAAAATCGCCAGCAAACTAACGACGCTGCAAGACGTCGGCCTAGGCTATATCACGCTAGGGCAAAACGCCGTGACGCTAAGCGGCGGCGAGGCGCAGCGCGTAAAGCTCGCAAAAGAGCTCAGTCGCTCGGACACGGGAAATACGCTCTATATCCTCGATGAGCCGACTACGGGGCTGCATTTCGCCGATGTCGATAGGCTCGTGCGCGTGCTGCACCATTTGGTCGATCTTGGCAACTCGGTCTTTGTTATCGAGCACAACATGGACGTCATCAAAAACTGCGACTACATCGTCGATATGGGGCCCGAAGGCGGCGCAAAAGGCGGTAAAATCATCGCCGAGGGTAGCGTAAAAGAGGTCGCTAAAAATCACGCAAAAACGGGCAGCTATACGGGTAAATTTTTAGCCGAGGAGCTGGAAAATATGAAAAACGCGGCAAAAAAGGCGAAGAAAAAATAAACGGCGAAGCAGATCGGTAAAATTTAAAAAGCTATGTCGGCGTAAATTTACGCGAGACTTGCCGCGTTAAATTTGAAGGAGCGAAAATGGACGCAAAACTCTATCTAAACAAAGCCGTTATGCAGCTATCAAGGGGACTTGAGGAGGGCGGCGTACAGAGCCTAAAGGATGCGCTCGGAAGCGACGGCGACGAGGCGAGCAAGGTGCAAGCTAGCGTGATTTTAGGCGAATATTTCGTGATGAAGGGCGAATTTGCGCAGGCTAGGCGATATCTCGAAGCCGTAGTCGAAAACTCTAGCGAACTGGAAGAAGAATACGACGATTTACTAAACGATGAGATTTACAAAGCCGATTTGCTCCTAGATATGATCGATCGCTTCGGCTTTTTAGCGAAGTGAGGCGACGTAGCAGGCAAATTCGCGATATAAATTTGACGGTTTGCGGGCTTAACCGCGCCAAATTTAGCCCGCAAAACGGCTGTAAATTTAACGAAAGGCAAAAATGAGACTTTGGACGATAAGCTTTAAATATCTCGACGCAAAGGGGCTCGTGGCGCTTTGGCGCGAGGCGCTGCTAGCTAAAAACGTGCTGGCTGGGCTTACTAAAGGCTACAAAAATCACCCGCAGCTTGACCGCTTTTATGCGCATGAAAACGCGCTAGAGGCGATAAATGCGTATCTGGCGGGGGTTTATGAGGAGGCCTGCGCTCGCGGGTATAAATTTGACGCCGCGAAAGTGGGCGAATTTGACGAGCGAAATTTGGCGAAAATCAGCGTCTCTCGCGGGCAGATAGAGTATGAATTCGCCTTTTTGCAAGATAAGCTAAAATCGCGCGACGTCAAGGCTCACGAGCGAAATTTGAGCGTAAAAAATATAGAAATAGCTAGCATTTTTAGAGAGGTTGACGGCGGAATCGAGCCGTGGGAGAAGGTAAAAATTTAGCGCCGTTTCGCGCGTAAATTTTGGCTTGCTTGCGCAAATTTGATTAAAAACGCCAAAATAAATACGCAGATTTTGCCAAGATTTGCGGTAAATTTCGAGCGTTAAATTCAGGTATTTAAAACGCCGTAAAACAGCGCAAATTTGGCACTAGGCCGATACGCGGCTTTATGCGGATAAATTTGATTTTGCATTTCGGCGATGTATGGACGGTAAGATAAAAATCTCGCACGAATAGCGCTGCCATAAAATCTAAAATTTACGAGCTAGTGCAGGCGTTTGTTAAATTTGGCGTTTTAAATTTGCCGTCAAATTTAAAGGACGAAGTAGTCAAATTTAAAAAAGCGAACCTGACTTTGTCTCCGCCAAATTCGCCTTTGTTTTTCAAAAAACTTCGCCGACCGACCAAATTTTGCGTTCAAATTTGACGGATCATAGCTCGTTTTACTCCGCTCTCATATGCTCGGCGGCAGGCACTTTAGGCAGTCCCGGCATCAGCATCGTCGATCCGCTGACCGCCACGATAAAGCCAGCTCCGCCGCGTATCTCAAGCGCGCTAACTTCAAAGCTAAAGCCCCTCGGCCGTCCGAGTAGTTTGGCGTCTGAGCTAAAGCTATACTGCGTCTTTGCGACGCAAACTGGGAAGGCGTCAAAGCCTAGACGCGAAATCTCGGCTAGATCCTCCTGCGCGCGCGGGCTAAAGACGACATCTTTGGCGCCGTAAATTTTAGTCGCGATCTTTTCGATCTTGGTTTTGACGGGGTCGGCGGGGTCGTAGGTGAAGTTTATCTCGCGAGCCGGTTTTTCGCAGATTTGCGCGACTTTTTTAGCTAGATCCTCCGTGCCGGCACTTCCTTTTAAAAAGCCTTCGCACACGCTAAACTCAGCCCCCGACTCCTCGCAAAGAGTGCGCACGTGAGCGATCTCCTCGTCCGTATCGGTCGCAAATTTATTTAGCGCGACGATGACGTTTTGGTTAAAATTTTTGAGATTTTCTATGTGGGCTTTTAGGTTTTCGCCGCCTAGCTTTAGCGCGTCTAAATTTGGCTGCGAGATGCCGTCTTTGTCGCATCCGCCGTTATATTTTAGCGAGCGGATAGTGCTTACTAGCACGACGCATTTTGGCGCGAGGCCCGCGGTGCGGCACTTGATATCTAGGAACTTTTGCGCTCCCAGCTCTGCGCCAAAACCCGCCTCGGTCACGACGTAGTCGGCTAAATTTAGCGCCGTTTTAGTTGCGATGACGCTGTTGCAGCCGTGCGCGATGTTTGCAAACGGTCCGCCGTGGATGAGCACGGGCGTGCCCTCTAGCGTTTGCACGAGGTTCGGTTTTATCGCCTCTTTTAGCAGGACGCAGACGGCGTCGGCGCAGTTTAAGGATTTTGCGCGCACGAGGCCGCCCTCTTTATCGTAGGCGACGATGATATTTTGGGCGCGCTCTTTTAGATTTTTTAGGTCGGTCGCGAGGCACAGGATCGCCATTATTTCGCTAGCGGCGGTGATTACGAAGCCGTCCTTGCGGGTAACTTTATTGCTCTTTTCAAGACCTATCTCGATCTCTCTTAGCGAGCGGTCGTTCATATCCATGCAACGCTTGAAAACGACGCGCGCAGGGTCGATATTTAGGGCGTTGCCGTGGTGGATGTGGTTATCTAGCATCGCCGCGATGAGGTTATTTGCCGAGGTGATAGCGTGAAAGTCGCCGTTAAAGTGCAGGTTGATATCCTCACTCGGCGTCACCTGCGAGTAGCCGCCGCCCGTCGCTCCGCCCTTTATGCCAAAAACCGGCCCCAGGCTCGGCTCTCGAAGCGCGGCGCATACGCGTTTGCCGATACGCGCTAAGCCGTCAGATAGCCCGACGGTCACGGTCGTTTTGCCCTCGCCGTACGGGGTCGGATTGGTCGCGGTAACTAGGATGAGGTTTGCGCTAGGCGCGCTGCCTAGTCGCGGCTCGATCTTGGCTTTTAGCTTGCCGAAGGTGTCTAGCGCCTCCTCGCCTAGCCCTAGTTTTGCGCCGATTTTTATGATATTTTGCGGCTTTGCGCTCGCTTCTATTTCTCTGTCGCTTAGCATCGTCTTTCCTTAAAAATTTGATTTAAAATGATTTTGTAATTTTAACTCGCTAATGCGAAAAATCTCATTAAATTTTAGCCGCTCGTAATCAAATTTGGGCTAAATTTGAAACTAAAATCGATAAAGGATCGCTATGAAGGCGCTAAACGTTTTGCTTTTTGACGGATTTACTACAATGGACGCGCTGGGGCCTGCCGAGGTGCTATCTCGAGCGCGAGAGGGCGAGCGAAAATGCTACGAGATAGAGTATTTTTCGGTTGAGGGCGGGCTCGTGGGTAGCAGTACGGGCGCTAAAATTTGGACGCGAAAGCTAGATGAGATGGTTAAATTTGACGTCTTGCTCGTGCCAGGCGGTTTTGCGGCTAGAGAGCTTGCGCATGAGGGCGAGTTTATCGCTATTTTGGGCGAGCTAGCGCGCAGGCACGAGTACGTGTTCACGGCGTGTACGGGCTCGGTTTTGCTAGCTAAAACAGGATTACTCGACGGCATGGAGGCCACGAGTAACAAACTATCGTGGCAGTGGGCGACCTCAGAGGCCCTGAATGTACGTTGGATACGCGCGGCCAGGTGGTGCGTTAGCGGGAAATTTTACACTAGCTCGGGCGTGAGCGCGGGTATCGACGCGGCTCTGGGTTTTGTCGCGGATATGCACGGTCGAAACGAGGCGCAGCGTATCGCCGTGACGATGGAGTATGTCTGCAATAGCGACAAAAACGCGGATCTGTTTTAAATTTTAGTTTGCGGCGGTTGCTAAAATTTGACGGATAAATTTAAGCCGAGTCAAATTTCGAGGCACCGTGTCTAAAAAATGCGTGAAAAACGAATTTACAAAATTAGCCGTTCAAAAGCACGGGTATAAAAAGTGCAAATTTAGTCTGATAGTCGGAAGATTTCTGATTTATGGCTAAAAACAAGTAAATAATCCAAAACAATGCAAATTTTACTGCCAAAAATCGCAAATTTTATAAATTCAGCGGTTTTGGGCGACAGACTTATCGCTGTTTGGAGCGTTTTTAAGCTTTTCGCACACCAAGGCAGCGTAAATCATCGCTAGCGTCGTCGCAAACCAGATGATGTAAGGTAAGCAAAAAACAAAAGGCTTTTCGTAGTAGTCGTATTGCACGTCGACGTTGCGGCCGATGTAGAGATAAAAGCCGCCTACGATGATGACGTAAAGCGCGATAGCGACGGTGTTGCAGGCGCGAACTAGCTTGCTGGTCGGATGTTTTTGTTTAGATACGGTCTCGTGATTATGACTCATCTTTTCTCCTTTATTTTTGGGAAATGTTATCATAATTAGCGTAAAATTTTGATGACATCTAGTAAATTTTAAAGCAAAAAATTCACAACTAAAAAATAATAAAATTTAAGCGGATTTTATGGGGGGGGGGGGGTAGAATGCGTTCTTATTTCACTTTAAAGGATAAAAATGAGTTTTTATTTTTTTGACGCAAAAGATTTGAGGCGTGTTGGTAGGTTTCTGGCTATTTTGATATCGTTTGTATAGGTATTGGAGCCAGTGTCTTGTGTGTTCATTTTTTAAAAGACGATAGCTATTCTCTGCTTTTTATAGTTGTTATCCCTTTGGTATATTTTGGGCTTAAATTTTATTCAAAATGCCCGAACTGCAAAAAGAGTTTTTGTACTAGAAAAATAGGCCAAGAGACGTTGCGTGAGGAGCTGGCGAAAGGAACTAAAAAAGTGGATAATAGAACAGTAAGCACAACGTTTAGGATAAAAGATATAGAAATTTATACTAAATGCGATAAGTGCGGTTTTGAAAATTTTTATACGGTAACCAAAAAAACAGAGGTGTAACTTTTAAGGATTTTAAACGTCTTAAAAATTTTAATCAATAGGAGTAGAAAATGGTAAATGAGAATTTCAAAAAATGGGCTTTGGGTTTTAGCGGTTGCGACGGCGGAGACATCGGTAGCGCGCAAAGCCCGAGCGTTTGGCTATGCGGACTTGAGTGGGGCGGTGGGTTTAAACCTGAAGAGTTGGCTGATGAGTTTAAGGATGATGTTAGCAAGCCATCCGCAGGATACGAAAGCTACGAGCGAAATTTGGCGTATCAATATAATATCAAAGCCCTTAAGCTGCTTTGCGCGCTTAACGGAGCGAGCGATCATATCAAATTTAACGAAACCGTAAAGCCCTTTACGCAAGGTGCAAAAGGGTATTTTAAGCTAAATTTGTATCCGCTTGCGTTTAAAAATACAAACCATAGTCTTTGGAGCGAAGGTTTTGCCGAGGCAACAGGTCTGAAAAATAAGGGCGAATATATACGCTGGATAGAGCAAAATCGCTTCCCTAAACTTAGGGCATGGGCAAAAGAGCGCAAGCCGCGCCTAATAATCTGCGTGGGAATAAGCTATAAAAACGAATTTATCGCGGCATTTGGCGGCGAGGGCGTGCAGGTGAATGAAGCTATTGCGGGCGATAAGAAATTTTATTATTTTAAAAATGAAGACAATACGATTGTGGCTATAACGTATTTTCTAGGCAATCCGCACGGTTTAAATTCTGACGTAGCAATAAAAGCTACGGGCGAGAAAATAGCTCAAATTTTGACTCAAAACGGCAAATAAACTTAGCGTTAAGGGCAGTAAATAACTAAAATTTACCGCACTCGCACGCCAAAAAACGGCGAGTGTGATTTGAGCGTACTTCACGCACTCGCCGAATTTACCTCGCGCTACCACAGTTTTAGGCAGACTTGCCCTATGATGACGGCGATAGGAGCTCCGTTTATGTCGTAAGTATTGCTTGAGTTTGAGCCAAAATCGGGCTTGACGACGTTGCCTTGTATCACCCAAGTGTTGCTTGAGTTTGCGCCGTATTTGGGTTTTATTTTTTTGCCGTCGAACTCAAAGGTGTTAGAGGAGTTGGCTCCAGTTTTAGGCTTTAGCACGCCGCCGTCAAATTCAAAGGTATTGTGCGTGGTTGCGCCGTATTTTGGCTTCAGTTCGTTGCCCTCGTATACCCAAGCGCCGTTGCCCGCAGACCTTCCGTCCCAGTTGATTTTTGGCATTTTATCCTCCTAAAATTGAGATATAAGTAACTATTTTCCGCGGCTTGCTTCTTTTGCCTTTATCGCTTCGTAAATTTCATCCGCGTTTGTCAAATTTGCGTCCAAAAACTCCTGAGCCTTTTTGAGCGTGCGCGCGCCCATGATGCCGTCGGCTTTGACGCCGATAGCCTTTTGCACGTATAAAATTTTATCTTTTTGCGTCATCTGCGGTGCGGTTTTGGCGGCGGCGGTGGAGTTTGTTTCGCGCACCGTCTCGTTTGATCCGTCAAATTTAGCCGTCATCTCGCGAAATTTGGCCTCCAGGCCGCGCGATGCCTCAAAGCGCTCGTCAAGCTGCATAAGAGTCGGAGCGTAACCGAAGCTCGATATCGCGCCGTAGATCGCGCCGAGGGCTCCAAAGCCCGCTAAAATTTTAAAAAACAGCGAAAAAGCCTCTTTGTTTCGCATGCTTTGGCGGTACTCTTTAGGCACGCTGCTTCGGCGAAATAGCGTAACCAGCGCGCTAAGAGGCGCTAATACGCACCAAGCCATGCCCGCGCAAATAGCCAAAAATATAAGCGTGTAAATAGGCGCCATGATGTAGCGATCGGCTAAATTTTCGCCCAAAAATCCCGCCGTAAAAACTAGCGCAAGCAGCCAAAATAGCGAGCCCAACCCAAACCAAACCGCAGGCGAGTAAACGGGGGAGATTTTATTTAGGCATTTTTTCATCGTTTCGCCTAGTTTGCTCGCCGCACCTCTTGAGACGTAGCCGTCGCAGGCCTCTATCACGGCGTTTGCGGCCTCGTTTTGCGCGCCGTCCGTCTTAGCGATACGCTTTAGCGCGGAGTCTAGAGCGGGCTGCGAGCAGTAGCGCGTGAAAAATTTAAACGCCTCTCGCCTAGTTATCTTGCCGTCGGCGTCAATCTTTTCTAGCATTATTATCTCGTCCGCTAAAAGATCGTCGAAAAAGGGCGGCCTGATAAAGGCGTAGGGCGGGTTGCTAAAGCCCACCGCCTCGTACTCTTTGCCTAGCAGTATAAAATTTAGCCTCGTTATCGCGCTAGAACCTACGTAAGAAAACAGGTGCGAATCCTCCCCGCCGCTCTCTTCGTCTTGATAAAAAGGTATCGTCTGCGAGATAAATTTACAGCTGCGAGCGCATAAAAAGTCTAAAAGCTCGTCCGCGTAGGCGCGCGATTTTATGCGTAAATTTACGCTGGGTTTCGCGTAGGCGCCGATGTTTGCTATCGTGGTAAAGTATCCGTGTCCGCTACACTGGGCGCACTGCACGTAGCCAGACCCGCCGCATCCGCCGCACCTTACGGCACCCGATCCCGAGCAGCCGTAGCAGGTGCTTGAACCGCTGCCGCCGCACGATGAACAGCTCTCGTAGCGATACGTCACGTAGGTGCTGCCGTCGGAGTTATACTGCGTGTGAGGGCGATTTACGCCGCCGCTGCCTCCGCACGTAGAGCAGCTTTGTCGTCCGCGTCCGCCGCAGCTGGAGCAGGTTTTTTTGCCTCGTCCGCCGCACTCGCCGCAGCGCGTCTGCCCGTCGCCGCCGCAGTTGTCGCAGCGCTCGCTCATGCTAAATGGCTTAAAATCGTAATACCTAACCGCGGCGCTTGATTTTGCGACGGCTTCTTTTGCGTCTTGGCGTAGCTCGGCGAGTAAAATTTCGTGCAGATCGGCGCTATCTCTAGCCTGCAGCAAGCACTCTCTGGCGTGATTTTCGTAGCCGCGAGTGTCGCCTCCGAAATGTATCTGCTCCTTTTGGCCGCCTGCGATTTTGCTCTCTTCGCGCTTGCCGTAAAACTCCCACGTCACGGTCGCCGTCGCTTCAAAATCAAAAATTTCGTGCGAAATTTCTACCAAATCTTCAGGCTTAGCTTGGTTGCCGCTTACTAGATTTCGTAGCCCTTTTAAAAACGGCTCGTGTAAACTTAGCTCGTCAAATTCGCTCATTTTAAATCCTAAATTTTATTTTAAGCGTCTAGTCCTGCGCGCTTTTTTATCTCGCTTAAAAACTCCGCTCCGCCGTCTGCAAAAGCCTCGCGCGGCACGGCGTAAAACATGGAGTTTTCGATGATAACGACGATAAAATCACCGATATAGCGGGCGTGGCTGATGGCGTTATAAAAATATCTGCCCTCGCCGAATTTGCTTTTTTGCACGAAAAACTCATCCTCCAAGATCACGCTTTTTTGCCCGAATTCGCCGTAGTTTGCTTTATTTATCAGCGCGTGAGTAAGCAGCCAAGGCCGTAGTCCCGTAGCGTAGAGCAGAGTAAAAAATGCGGCCATCCACGATAGGTAGGCTAGATTTTCCACGCCGCTAAAACCGTAATCCCTAAGCAAGTCGCTAAGCTCCCTGAAGTAAAATTTGACGCACAAAAGCGTGATAAAAATCATCCCGATAAAGATCGCCGCAAAGTCACAAAGGTTGATATAGCGCATAAATTTATCGCCCTTATAGACTATCTTGCCCACCTCGCGCGTCATCGCTTTATACTCGGCGCTAGGCTTTATCTCAAATTCGGCTTTTAAATTTGACATTTGCTTCCTTTAAATTTTGATGAAATATTATCAAATTTGGCCTAAATTTACGCTATTTTTAAAACAGCGGCTAAAACGAGAATTAAGCCTAAATTTCGTAAAATCGCCGTCAAGACGCGAGGTCGCGTAATACGTTTAAAGGCATACAATGCAAAGTTCAACCTCATAAATCCCGCTAAATTTAAACCAAATCAAGCATCAAATTTAAATTTAAGGCAGAATCATGAAAAGACGAGATTTTCTAAAACTAGGCGCGCTGGCTGCGGCATCGGCGCAGGCAAAGCAATTTAACGCGCTAGCGCAGGCGATATTTGACGAGCAGATGGGGCTTTGCGCGAATAAATTTGGCGCGTTTTACGTCCAAACCATCGGCGGCAGGGTCGTTGGCACCGAGCCGTTCGAGGGCGACGCGATGCCAACGGTGCTAAACAACGCTCTAAGCGATCACATCCAAAACGAAACGCGCGTGAAATACCCATACGTGCGCAAAAGCTTCCTAGCCGATCCCTCAAATCCAAAGCCGCAGCTTCGCGGCAAAGAGCCCTTCGTGCGCGTTAGCTGGGACGAGGCGATAAAGCTAAGCGCCAAAATTTTAAAAGAAAACTTCGACAAATACGGCTCGCAGGCCATTTACGGGCAGCTTTATCAGTGGGGTAGTCTAGGCAAAGTCGGCCACTCGCAGCGCACTGCAAAGCGCATGCTAAACGCGCTAGGAGGCTACGTGAGCGAGCTTGGCGGCTACTCTTACGGCGCGGCGACTGCGTTTTTACCTCACGTGACGGGCTATATCGATCCGACGCATAATCCTACGCGCTGGGAAGGCGTGGTAAAGGAGGCCAAAACGATCGTATTTTGGGGGACAAATCCGGTCGTCTCAAACAAGATCGCTATCGGCGTTCCGATGCACAACTCCTACGCCTACTACGAGATTATGAAAGAGAAATTTAAAAAAGGCGAGATGAAAATTTACAGCATAGACGTTTACCGCAACGAAACGGCGGAGTATTTCGGCGCGCACTATCTCGCCGTGCGCCCTTGCACCGATACGGCGATGCTGATCGGGCTTTGCGAATATATCTATGAAAACGGGCTTTACGACAAGGAATTTATCGAGCGCTACACGGTCGGGTTTGATAAATTTAAGGATTATTTCACGGGCGCGAAAGACGGCGTGAAAAAGGATCTAAAATGGGCGAATAAAATTTGCGGCGTGAGCGAAAAGGAGCTAAAAGAGCTAGCGGGTACGCTGGCTAAAAAAGACACGCTCATAGTTACAGGCTACGCGATACAGCGCCAGCACCACGGCGAGATGGCGTACTGGGCGCTCATCGCGCTGGCTGCGATGCTAGGCGATATCGGCAAGACCGGACGCGGCTACGTGATGAACGATCAGATGCATAAAAACGCAGATATCAGCTTCGTCGCGCCAAAGCTTCAGGCTTTTAACCCGGCGGTAAATGAAAAATACATCGCCCCGCAAGGCAAGCTAGCCAAAGCCAAATACCACGAGATACCAAACAGTAGGCTCATAGACGCGATCATGGAGCCCGGCAAGCAGATCGAGCGTAACGGCAAAAAGTACGTCATGCCGCACATCCGCGTGATGTTTAACGCCAACGGCTCGACCTTCACCCGCCACCCCGACACCAACCGCGCGGTCGAAGCGATGAAAAAGATAGAGGCGATCATCACCACTGAGCCCTTTTGGACGAGTACGGCGAGGCTCAGCGACATCGTGCTACCGGCGGCGCTTGAGTGCGAGCGCACGGATATAGAGTTTGCAAACTCGACTAGCGAGTATCTTTTTGCGATTAAGCCGCTAGTAAAGCCCGCGGGCGAGAGCAAGAGCGACTTTGAGATCGCGCGACTCATCTGCGCGCAGTGGGGCGAGGAGTACGAGCAGGCCTTTAGCGAGGGTAAAACGGAGCTTGAGTGGGTGAAGGAAATCTACGCCGATGCAGTCCAAAAAGCCGAAGGCATGGGCATAGCGATGCCGAAATTTGAGGAGTTTTGGCAAAAAGGATATGTCAAATTTGATAAGATCGACGAGAAAAAGCGATACTTTACAAACTACGCGGACTTCCGCGCCGATCCCGAGAAAAACGCGCTAAAAACGCCGTCGGGCAAGATCGAGCTCTACTCCGAAGCGGTCGAAAAGCTAGGCTATGCCGACTGCCCGCCGCACGCGACGTGGATGGAGCCGTTTGAGTGGCTGGGCGGCGACGTGAGCAAGTATCCTATCGCCATCAGCGGCGCGCACTCTAAATTTAGGCTCCACTCGCAGCTAAATAGCTCGCTCATCCGCAACTACGCCGAGATCGCGGGCCGCGAACCAGCGCTAATTAGCCCCGCCACGGCAAAGGCGCGCGGCATCAAAACGGGCGACGTAGTAAGGATATACAACGACCGAGGCGAGATCCTCTGCGGCGCGCTGGTAAGCGATACCGCGCAAGATAACGTCGTGATCGTAAGCGAAGGCGCGTGGTACGACCCCGCCGTCTGGGGCGAGCGTAGCCTATGTAAACACGGCAACATAAACGTGCTAACCAAGGACGTGCCTAGCTCGCAGCTCTCGCAAAGCAACACCGCGCACACGAGCATGGCGCAGGTCGAGAAATTTAAAGGCGAACTGCCGAGTGTAACGGCGTTTGATAGGCCAGTGACGATAGAGGCTTAGGCTTTAGGATTTAAATTTGAGCGGTGAGCTAGCCGCTCAAATTTGACTACTTTTTAAATTTACCCGCTTAAATTTATCGTCAAATTTAACTCAAATTTGACCGCTCCAGCGCTTACTCCGCGCCGCTAAATTTAAATTTACTTTCAAATCAGCCGTTTTTTTGCCTAAAATTTGTAAAATTAGCCCAAAAAAAGGATAAAAAATGAGCCAAAAAACGCTAACGATCATCGACACTTTCGGGTTTTTTTTCAGACTTTACTACGCGATGAGCGGGCTAAAAAACCGCGAGGGCAAGCCAAGCGGCATGGTGAGCGGCTTTGCTAGCTTTATCATGAATCTGCGCCAGGAGTTTGCCAGCGACTACATCATCTTCGCGCTAGATAGCAAGGGCAAAACGCTGCGCCACGAGATCCTGGGCGAGTATAAAGCCAACCGCTCCGAGCCGCCCGCAGCGCTAAAAGAGCAGCTGCCCGTTTGTATCGAGATGATAGAAAAAATGGGCCTAGCCGCCGTGAGCCGCGAAGGCTACGAGGCCGACGACATCATCGCTAGCGTCGTAAAGGAGTGCAAGCAGCGGGGTATATTCGTACGCATAGTGACGCACGATAAGGACCTCTACCAACTCATCGAGGACGGCAAAGTAAGCATCTACAGCCCCCAAAGCAAGATCGATCACGATAGCGCGAGCTGCATAGAAAAATACGGAGTTCCGCCAAGCTGCATACGCGATTTTCTCGCAATCGCGGGTGATAGCTCGGATAATATCCCGGGCGTCAAAGGCATAGGCGCGGTCGGCGCAAAAAAGCTACTAAACGAATTCGGCAATCTAGAAAGCATCTACGAAAACCTGCCGCTAGTGCGAAACGAACGTATCCGCGGTATGCTGGCAGAAGGCCGAGAGAGCGCGTTTTTGAGCAAGCGCCTAACCTCGCTCTTTGACGACGTGCCCGACGTGCTCGATCTAAAAAGGGCGGAATTTCCCGAGCAAAATCCGCTCGTAAAGGTCGCCGATACTCTGCGAGAATACGATCTAAACCGCCTCTTAAAAGCGCTGCAAAATAGCGAAAACGCGGGCGAAAACGCGAAATTTAAGCTCGGCTTTAACGCGCGGCTTTTAACGGACGAGGGCGAGATCGAGCGACTGCTGGCAAACGTTGACGCAGACACGCTCGTGGCCTTTGACACCGAGACCACGGACGTCGATACGCAAAACGCCCGCCTGGTCGGCTTTAGCTTTTGCTTTAACGACGAGGAGGCCTACTACGTGCCCGTGGCGCACGAGTATCTGGGTGCGCCAAAGCAAGTAAGCGAAAAATTCGCCGGTTGGGCGATCTCGCAAATTTACAAAGGCTGCGTGATCGGGCAAAATTTAAAGTACGATTTTAAGGTCGTAAAGCGAAATCTAGGGCTCGAGCCGCCGGTAAATTTTAAAGACACGATGATACTGGCGTGGCTCATGGATCCGGGATCTAGCGTGGGTATGGACGCGCTAGCCAAGCGGCTCTACGACTACGATACGATAAAATTTGAAGACGTGGTAAAGCGCGGCGAGACCTTTGCGTCCGTGGCGCTAGAAAACGCGGCAAAATACGCGAGCGAGGACGCGTGGATAACGCTGAAATTTTACAAAAGCTTTTTAAATTTGCTTGACCCTGAGCTGCTCGCGCTCGCCGACACGCACGAGTTTGCGTTCATCCTCACGCTTTTTGATATGGAGCGCGAGGGCATCGCGATAAACCGCGAAAAAATGCAAAATTTAATCCTAAAAAACGACGCTAAGATTAAGGCCTTGACCGCCGAAATTTACGAGCTAACTGGCGAAAATTTTAATATAAACTCCGTTAAGCAGCTAGGCTCGGTGCTGTTTGAGCACCTAAAACTACCCGTAAAGAAAAAGACAAAAACGGGCTACAGCACCGACGAGGCCGTGCTAGCCGAGCTCATCGACGAGCATCCCGTCATCGAAAAACTACTCGAGTACCGCGAGCTATACAAGCTGCAAAGCACATACTGCGAACCGCTGCTAAATTTAGCTAAAAAGGATGCCGACAGCAGGATATACACGAACTTTATCCAGACGGGAACCAGCACGGGCAGACTCTCGTCTAAAAACCCGAACCTGCAAAATATCCCCGCTCGCGGCAACCTAGCTAAGGACGTGCGAGGCTGCTTTGAGGCTAAAAGCGGCTTTAGCTTCGTGGGGCTTGACTATAGCCAGATTGAGCTGCGACTGCTCGCGCATTTTAGCCGCGACGCCGCGCTACTTCAGGCATTTGCGAACGACGAGGACATCCATGCGCGCACGGCGATTAGTATATTCGGCAGCGCAGAGGGGCAAAACCGCGCGGTGGCCAAGAGTATAAATTTCGGCCTCATCTACGGCATGGGCTCGAGCAAGTTGGCAAATCAAGTAAGTATCACGCGTGCCGAGGCAAAGGAGTATATCGAGCGCTATTTTAAGGCGTTTCCGACGATAAAGGGCTTTTTAGAAGGGATAAAAACCGCGGCCAAAAACGAGGGCTTCGTGCGCACGCTGCTGGGTAGAAAGCGGCTATTTGACTTTACTACAGCGACGCCGATGCAAACGGCGATGTACGAGCGCGAGGCGGTAAATACGATATTTCAGGGCTCGGCTGCCGATATCATCAAAATGGCGATGGTAAAAATCCGCCCGCTTTTAAGCCCGCGCGCGAAAATGCTTTTGCAGATACACGACGAGTTGATTTTCGAGGTGCAGGACGGTTATGCGCAGGAATTCGGCGCGGCGGCGCAAAAGATAATGCAAGAAATTTACAAACTAAACGTACCGCTAAAAACGAGCCTAAACGTGGCGAAGGATTGGGGCGAGCTTAAGTAATCGGATGCATTTGGCGCGGAGTTTTTAAAAAGATAAACGCAAAAAATTTTATAGATTTTTTATAAATCAAATTATTTTTGACTGCAAGACGGCGTCAAATTTAAAATTTGGCGTATTTATCTTGCAATCAAAAATCCCGCGAGCCTTTTGGGCGACTAACGCGGGATAAAATTTAAGCAAATAGATTTATCACAAAAGAAAAAACGATCACCATCGCTACGCCGCACAATATAGACGGGCGCTGGAAGCGGTTGGCGGTTTTTAAATCAGAGCCTTCGCACACAGGGATCAACGTAGGCAAATTTGCGACCGGTCCGCCGGTTAAAAAATGCTGCGTTAGTGCGCTACCTCCCGCTGCGGCTACGCAAGCGGCTAGCGGATCGGCTCCGGCGCTGATAACGACCGTTAGCATCGGTATGGTTAGCGCTCCCGATGCAGAATAAGACTGTGTAATTATGCCCGCAAATATCGAAACCATAAGCATTACGAGGATCGGCGATATATTTAAAAGCGGCTCAAGTATGCTGCGTATGCTATCTATCATACCGATATTTTTGATAACCCCGGACATAAAAAGAAAGCCGATCGTAGCTACTAGCGGTATCGCCATACGCGTAAGACCCTCTATCATCATATTTTCGCCTTTGCCGGGAGCCAGTCTAGCTAAAAAAATCACCACGACGCCGCAAGCCATACCTACGATAAAAATAGGCAAGCCGCTAACAAAACCAGCAAGCAGTAAGATAAAAGGTAAAAACGCTTTAAACGACGTGATGCGCGAATCCGTATCTTTAAAATCCTCAAGTATCTTTTCGATCTCTTGCCTGGACAAGAGCAAATTTCGCTTCTTCATGTAAAAATACATCCTAGTAAACGATGCTAAAATGATCGTCATCGCGCAGATCGCTCCGACGATGTTTATCGCACCAAAGCCTATGCCCGCAGTCGCGATTAGGGCAACTTGGGTCGGATGAGTAAAGCCGCCGAAATTTCCAAGTCCGCCGGCATGTCCTAGAGTGCCAGCGGTTTGGTTCGGGTCGCAGCTCATTTTAATAGCCGCAGGCCCAGCGATCGCGCCGGTTACGATAGGAGGCGAATAGCCCGTGAGCATGCCCATTATGCCCGCAGCCGTCGATGCTGCCGCGCAGATACCCGGGCCTCCGCCGATTTTTATACCAAATCTTATGACCGAGCGCACTATCACGGCCAAAAAGCCCGAGCCCTCCAAAATACCTAAAAACAAAAGCACGCCCGTCATATCGGCGATGACGGGATTTAAACCGCCTTTGACTAAATTCGCGATAGTTGCGCCGTCTTTACCCGACATAGGAAAGCCTGCGACGATCGCTACTATCGTAGAGCCTATGATAGCCGTGATGTATAGCGGGGTGCGACCCGTGATCATTAGCGCCAGCACCACTAACATCAAAATTTGAACAACAACGCTCATATCCATGACGTCCTCCTTTTAGCGTAAAATTTCTCGCAACCGGTCGATACCGCGGTGAGTTAGCGAGTTAAATTTGGCATCAAGCGGCAAAGGCTGAGATGAAAACTTAGCAATCACCAGATCGCTTTGCGGCTCGATAAATAAATTTTGCCCGAACACTCCAAGTCCAAAGACCAACGGATGCTCGCCGCGCTCGACGTACCATTTGCTACGGTAGTGCATCGGGCGTTTTTCGTAAAATTCGTAAAAATCGCCGCCATCCCAAGCCTCGCGGCTTCCAGCCGTTAGAATATCTTTTAGCCACTGCGGCGGTACGATCTGTCTGCCGTTTGCTGTACCCTGCGTTACGAATAGTCGCCCGAGTCTAGCCATATCTCTCGTCGTGCAGTTTAACCCGCCGGCGCATCTTGGCGCACCCGTACTATCGACCGTTATATAGGCTTTTTCTTGCGCTCCTAACGGTTGCCAAATTAGCTCGCTTAGCAAGTCGGTGTAGCGAACACTCGTTACTCGCTCGATCGCCCAACCTAGCAGGTCGGTATTTGGCGATGCGTAGTGAAAGCGCTCATTGTGTCCGCCGTCGCTCTCCTTAAGCGTCCCGAAAAATTCGCGCAAATTCGTCTTCTCGTCGCATGGTAAAAACGGATCCCATCCCTGAGCTTTGCGGTAGGCGATGATTTTGCCTGAGGAGGCGAGGTAGTTTTCGTCAAATTCTACCCCCGCGCGCATATCGAGCAGATCGCGCAGGCTCGCTCCCGCGTATGCCGTATCTTTGACCTCCGGTAAAATATCCGTAACTAGCGTGTTTAAGTTCAAATTTTGCCTCTGTGCCACGATGCCGTAAAGCAGCCCCAGTACGGACTTTGAGACCGACATTAAAATGTGAGGACGATTTGGTTTGAGCTCGCCGAAGTATTTTTCATATACGAGCTTGCCTTTGCGCAAAATAACGATACCGTCGGTGTAAGTTTGCTCAAGCCAATCGTCAAATTTTAGCTCGCCGCCGTTTTCTTGCAATGAAAAATCGGACAAATCTTGCATTCGCGCTTCAAAAGGCGTAAATTCGTCGCGGTCGTTATCTATGATAGCCGATGGCACGATCTCGCAGACGTGGCTAAAAGCCCAACGGTTAAAAGGCGCTTTTCTCCAATTGCTTAAATCCACTTGAGACTCTTTTGCGGGCGGAAAACCTTGCATTAGCGTCGCCATTCTTTACCTCCTAGTAAAAGATATATTAGATATTATATATAATGTATTATATGCCTTAAAGGTAAACAGTTAGTAAAATTTAATCTGTTTTTTACTTAATTTTTTTAAGATTTTTTCTTTTTAGAAAGTGTGAATTTGTTTTTGAAATACTAAAATAGGCGAGCTTTTATATGTTTTTTATGTATAATAGCTCACAAAAAATCGGAGTTAAATTTAAATGATGTATAACAATGCCCTAGGGCGCCCTATGACGACAACGGAATTTATAGTTTATAGCTTAAGTCAAGAGATATTAAACGGCAAAATAAAATCAGGAACCAGACTCACGCAAAACGAAATTTCAAAAAAATTTAACGTCAGTCAAACGCCCGCAAGAGAGGCTCTAAAAATCCTTACCGCAGAAGGATTAATAAGCTTTGACCCCTATAAGGGCGCGATAGTAAAAGGACTTTGCTATAAAGATGCTAAAGATATCTATGATTTGAGGATTTTACTGGAGCCAAAGCTTATCGCGGACGGCTTTGAAAATTACGACGAAGAAAATCTGCAAAACGCTTTACAAGTGCAGCAAAAGATAGAAGAGTGCGATGATTTTAACGAGTGGGCGCTGCTAAACGCCGATTTCCACAGGTGCTTTTGGCAAAGCGAGGCAGGAAGCAGGACGTTTGCGATAGTGGAAAATTTGATGTCGGCCTCGATCCCATACGTTTCTTTGTCCTTGCACTATAAAAAGACGCATCTTAAAGCCTTTAACGCGCAGCACAGAGCGATACTGGAGGCCTATAAAGATAAAGATCTGGAAAAGCTCATCAAACTAAGCGTCGAACATACGGCTCAAACGAGAGAAATTTTAGAAGATGCGATAAACAGCGTCCTTTAAAATTTGAATACGAGAATAATAAAACTCAAAAAAGACAGACTTATTCAAAAGCGCTTTAATTTACTCTAAACCTTGTGAATTTTGACGTAAAATTTAAAGCGCATTTGATGTTGTTTCTGTAAATTTAGCTATTTTATAAACCCGACCTGCGGTAAAATTTCAGCTAGCGCTGCATCCTTTTTCTCGTTAAATTTGACCTTATTCTGCTCGAAAAGATTATTTCCGTGCGCGTCAATCGAGACGATGAGCGGGCCAAACTCCTTCACGCGGCACTTCCACAGCGTCTCGGGCATCCCAAGCTCCGTCCAGTCGGCACTCTCGATCTCCTCGACCTGCGTCGCGGCGACCACCGCGCAGCCCGCAGGAAATACGCAGTGTATCGCGCCAAACTCCTTGCAGCCGCTCATCGTGCCCTCGCCCATGCCGCCTTTGCCCACTATCAGGCGCACGCCCGTTTTAGCGATAAACTCGCGCTCGAATTTCTCCATCCGCATGCTCGTAGTCGGCCCCACGGAGACCATCTCGAAGGCCTCTTTACCGCCATCGTCCATTTTTCTGATGATCGGCCCCGCGTGCAGGATCGCGCCGCCCCTGATATCTAGCGGCAGCTCGCGGCCCTCCTCTACGACGCGTCTATGCGGCACGTCGCGGCATGTGACGATATGCCCCGTGAGGTATATGACGTCGCCGATTTTGATATCCGCTAGGTCCTCTGCGCTGATCGGCGTGGTTAAAATTTTCTTACTCATAGCGCGAACTCCTTGTGCGATTTTACGTCGAAATTTAGCTGCTCGTCCCAGACGATATGGCCTTTGCGGTGCGACCAGCAGCCTACGTTTACGGCGACGGCGATGACGCTTGGGTGGCGGGCGCAGTTTTCGATATGTACGCCCATCACGGAGCTCGCGCCGCTCATGCCTTGCGGGCCCAGGCCGATTTTATTGATGCCATCTTCGAGTAGCTTTTCGGTTAGCGCGGCTCGGTCGTTTGGATTATGCGAGCCTAGCGGTCTCATCAGCGCTTTTTTGGATAGCAAGGACGCCACGTCGATCGAGGTGCCTACGCCTACGCCCAATAGCAGCGGCGGACAGGCGTTTATGCCGTAACTGGTCATTATGTCCATGACGAATTTCACGACGCCCTCGTAGCCCATGCCGGGCATCAGCACGATTGCCTTGCCGGGTAGACTACAGCCGCCGCCCGCCATGTAGGTGTGTATCTCGCACTCGCTACTTTGCGGCACGATCTCCCAAAAGACGCTAGGCGTGCCCTTGCCGACGTTTTTACCGGTGTTGTACTCGTCAAACGTCTCGACGCTGTTGTGGCGCAGCGGAGCCTCGCGCGTCGCTCGCAGTACGGCCTCTCGCAGCAGCTCCTCAAGCTCGCCGATGAGCGGGAAGTTCGCTCCGCAGCGCACGAAAAACTGGATCACGCCCGTATCCTGACAGGACGGACGGTCTAGCTGCTTAGCTAGGCGCTGGTTTTCAAACATCGTTTTGTAGATCTCCTTTGCCAGCGGCTGCGTCTCGCGCTCGCTAAGCTCCCGCAGCTTCGCCGTCACGTCGTCAGGTAGCACCTTGCCCGTGTAGCCGACGAATTTCGCCATGACCTCGGTCATCTTTTGCACGGCTTTTTCTTTATCCATCGCTTCTCCTTTGCCAAATTTTACTTTCAAATTTTTCATAAGCGCCCGCTAGGATGCAACCCACGGCGTAGCAGAGCAGGTCGGCAAAATCAAACGTCCCGCCGATCATTACTTTTAAAATTTTATTTTCTACGCCTAAAATTTGCACCGCGCCCAAATACTGCGCGAGCTCCAAAGCCGCCGCAAACGCGAAAATTTTAAGCGGCAAATTTAAAGATGGCGCGCTAAATGTAGCCCGAGCCAACGCGTAAAGCAAGATGACGGCAAAAACGTCGCCCGCATAGTGTCGCACGAAGCCGCCCTTTACGCAGATCGCGATGTAAATTTCGACCGCCAAAAGCACGCCAGCCGCGGCTAAAAACGCTAGCCTTGTTCGTGCACTTTGCCTTGTTTGCGGCTTTTGCGCGAGCTTTTTCGCGCCCTTCGGTCCAGCCTTTTGCTCGTTTAAATTTTCCTCTCGCAACGCTTTCCTTTTAAATTTAGCCTTCAATTTAACTCGTTAACTCGCACGCTCAAATTTAGCCGTTAAATTTCCTCGCGCGGCGTAAATTTATAGATGATTTATCAGGCTTGCGTTATATGCTGCGCCGAAGCCGTTGTCGATATTTACGACGCTCACGCCGTTTGCGCAGCTGTTTAGCATCGCTAGCAGCGCCGCCAGCCCGCCAAAGCTCGCGCCGTATCCCACGCTGGTGGGCACCGCGATCACCGGCACGCTCACAAGGCCTGCAAGCACGCTAGCTAGCGCGCCCTCCATGCCCGCCACTGCGATCACGACCTTTGCGCCGCGTATCTGCTCTAAATTTGCGATCAGCCTATGCAGCCCGGCCACGCCCGCGTCGCTAAATTTGCGCGCGTCGTTGCCTAGAAATCGCGCCGTTTCGTACGCCTCCTCCACTACCGCGCCGTCGGCGGTGCCGGCAGATACTATCGCGATGTAGCTTTGCGTGAGCTCGGGCTCTTTAAATTTGACGCTGATGACGCGGCCGCGAGCGTTAAACTCCGCCTGCGGTAGCGCCTCGCGCACCCGCTCGAAAACCCGCTCGTTCGTGCGCGTGATCAGGATATTTTGCCGCCTCGCGCCGATCGCCTCTACGATACACAAAATTTCATCATCCGTCTTGCCCTCGCCGTAGATCACCTCTCCCGCGCCGTTTCGCAGGGCGCGCTGGGTATCGATCTTGGCACAGCCCACGTCCTCGTATGGGTAATTTTTCAGGTATTTTAGCACCTCTTGCTCGCTCATGTGGCCGCTTTTTATCCCCGCAAAAAGCTCTAAAATTTCATCTTCTCTCATGCAAAACATCCTCTCTAAGCCCCTTTAGATCGAGCGTCACATCCGCAGCGCCCAGCGCCACGAGCCGCCTAACGACGCTTTTAAATTTCGCGTCGTTTAGAAAGCTTTGCATGCTAGAAAAGGGCATTTGCAACTTTATATTTTTGCGGTCGCATCGCGCACGGACGTTTGCGTAGCCGCTTGTGATGAGCAGATTTTCCGCCGCTTCGATCAAATTTAGCTCGCTCTCATCGATCTCGCGCTCGTACGGCAAGCGCGTTAGCAAGCACGCATAGCCTGGCTTTTCGGCTGTGGGTAAGTTTAGCTCGCGCGATAGCTCGCGGATCTCAGCTTTGGTTAAATTTATCAGCGGCGAGAGCACGCCTAGCTCCTCTTTTGCTTTGAGCCCGGGGCGGTATTCGCCCAGATCGTCTCGGTTCGTGCCGTCTGCGACACGGCTAAAGCCAAGCTCACGGGCGCGCTCGATCAGTCGCGAAAACACGGCCTTTTTGCACAGATAGCAGCGGTTTTCGGGATTGTCTTTGATCCCCTCCGCGACGCCTAGCTCTAAAATTTCGTGCCTGATGCCGTAGATGCGGGCAAATTCTACGGCTTCGGCGATCTCGCGCGAGGACATGTAGGGCGATCTTATCGTTATGCCGATCGCGCGCTCACCTAGCGCGTCGTGCGCCGCGCGTAGCAGCAGCGAGCTATCCGCGCCGCCGCTAAATGCGACCGCGAGTTCACCCAGCCCGCGCAGATCAGCCTTTAGTTTTTCTAGTTTCGTCATAGATTTCTAACGCCTCTTTTCGCACCAGCTCTATCGTCGTGCCGTGCGCGAGCGCCGCGGCCTTGCAGTCGTCAAATTCTGGCTTTATTTTTTGCGTTTGCCCGTTGCCAGAAATTTTGAGCCCTATCTCGCCAAATTTAGTCTGCACACGCACAAACTCGCGCTTTAGCTCGGTTTTAGCAATCTCTATCTCGCGGACGCCGATCGCCGTCGTGTGCGTAAAAATCAGATCCTTTAAATTTTGCGCGTCCTGTTTGCGGCACAGCGCGTTTAGCTCAAAGCCCGCGCGCCCCTTTTTCATAAAAATAGAGCGACTAAATACGTCCAGCGCGCCGTTTTCGCGCAAAATTTCGCACGCAAGCGCAAAACTCTCGGCATCCATATCGTCGATGTTCGTGGAGATCAGAATTTGCTTGCAAACCTCGCCATGGCCAGCTCGCGCGCTTAAATTTCGCTCGCCGCTTTCGTCGCTTAAATCTGCCTCGCATATCATCACTCGAAGTAAGTTTGCAAAGCCCGCCGCGTCTTTGCTGCCCGCGCCGTAGCCGATCTTTTCTATTTTAAAGCTCGCGCCGTCCGTAAATTCGTCCGCGCAAGTTTTTAAAATCGCCGCACCCGTGGGCGTAGTCATCTCGAAATTTGCGCGCCCGAGGCTTACGGGCACGCCTTTTAAAATTTCGCAAACGGCTGGCGCAGGTACGCTAAGCTCGCCGTGATCGCAGATCGCTACGCCGCCGCCAAGCTCGATTTTGGAGCTTATGACGTGCGAGACGCCGAGCTTTTCAAAAAGATACTCGAGGCAGATCGCCGCGCCAGCGACGTCCGCGATGCTATCGACCGCGCCGACCTCGTGAAAATGCACCCGCTCTATGTCCGTACCGTGGACTTTGGCTTCCGCCTGCGCGATCGTGCGAAATATCGCGTCCGCTCTTTGTTTGCAGCGCTGGCTTAAATTTGAACTCTCTAAAATTTGCCTGATACCCGCGTAGCTTCTGGCATGGGGCTGCGATTTTAGCGGCACGACGTCGATTTTGGTCGCGGCGATGCCTTTTTTTAGCACGTTTTTGCGCACAAGCTCAAATTCGCCGGCCAAATTTAACTTCTCTAGCTCGGCGCAAAGATAGTCAAAATCTACGCCAAGCTCCACCAGCGCGCCTAAATTCATATCGCCGCTAATACCGCAGCTAGCATCATAGTATAAAATTTTAGCCATACTTAAACCTTAGGCACAGTCATAGAGCCAAACGGCAAGATGATGATCCCGGCGTCCGCGCCCTTTTGCGCGAGCGCGTCGTCTAGGGCCTTTTGCAAATCATGATACGGTTTTAGGTGTACGGCTCGCATCTCGTCGTCGCTGAGATCGCTCACCGCCCAGGTCTGCGCCCAGAGCGAGATTTCAGCCATTTTAGCGGCCTTGTGGTAGCCGAGCTTAAAGCCCGCGCTAATCTTTTCTAGCACCTTTTTAGGCGTATCCGCGGAAGCCATCAGATCAAAAAACGGCTTTGGTCCGATGCCGGTGCGGCACTTTGCGACCATTATTAAAATTCCGTCCTGCGCGAGCGCTAGTTTGCCGTTATCTAGGGCTTTTTGCGCCTGATAGAGATCGACGTCCATCGGATAGGGCGCAACCGAGATCACGATATCGGCCTTGCACGGGATATTTACGCAAAATACCTCGTCGGCCTTTTTTACGCAGTCGTAAAAGCTGTTGTTTAGATCGCCTGCGCTTGCGTAATACACGCCGTGCTCGCTGTCAAGCACCGTCTGGATCGAAAAAACGTCGATGTGAGCTAGCACTTTCATCGCGTCGATCATATCCTCGTGCACGGGATTGCCCTCTAGTCGCAGAGCTTGCGCGTCGGCGCTAAGAGCGAGCTTGTGGTTTTGCGTGATGCTCTCATACGACGCAGTACCCGGCAAAAATGCCTTTCTGCCGCCCGTGTAGCCCGCGAAATAGTGCGGCTCGACAGAGCCTATGACGATTACCTTTTTGGCTTCTGCTACGATTTTGTTTAGATACATCTGCGTGCCGTTTTTGGACTCGCCTAAAAATACCATCTCGTCGTGCTTGGAGTCGTGATCGTGAACTTCGTTTTTGGCGTTAAGCTCCGCGTAAATTTCTTTACCGAAGATCATCTCGTACTCATCGAGCGTGCCTTCTCTGTGGCAGCCCGTGGCGATGATGAAAATTTTCTTTTTATAGCGTAGCTTTGGGTAAATTTGCTTTAAAACTTTTGCCGTCGGCGTAGGTCTCGTGCCGTCATTTACGATGACGACGATCTTTTCGTCGCCCGCGATAAACTCGTCAAAGCTTTTTTGATTTATCGGATTTGCTAGAGCCTTTGCGATGAGCGCCTTTTCGTCAAATTTAGCCACCGGGTTTGGATCGAAAACTCCGAGCAAATTTTTCTCGTTTATCTCTAGGCTTAGATGATCGTCTTTGCCGTATGCGATAGGGATTTGCATATTTACTCCTTAAGCAGATTTATTAATTTTTAGTCTCGGGATTATATATCAAATTTTCTTTTAAAAGCATTTGGCGCGGTTAAATTTGAGTAGCGGCCGCGTCAAATTTCATAAATATATGATTAATATTTACAAATGTATTTTTAATTTTTTTATTAGTATTTAATTTTAATATTTATATAATCGCGGCGTAATTTCCAAAAAGGAGAACAAATGGAATTCCTAACCAGTTTGAGTGAAAGCACTCAGTTCACTCTCCAACTAATCGTAGTGCTCGGATGTCTATTCTACGGCGCTAAAAAAGGCGGTATGGCGCTAGGCGTACTAGGCGGCATCGGTCTTGTTATCTTGGTATTTGCATTCGGTATGAAGCCGGGCAAACCCGCAGTAGACGTTATCCTCACGATCCTAGCCGTCGTTGTAGCAAGCTCCACGCTACAAGCCGCGGGCGGTCTTGACGTTATGCTTCAGATAGCGGAAAAAGCGCTAAGAAAAAATCCTAAATTCGTCTGTATCCTAGCCCCTCTTTGCGGCTGGACGCTAACCGTTCTATGCGGCACCGGACACACGGTCTATACGCTGCTACCGATCATTTACGACGTATCTATTAAAAGCGGCATCCGTCCGGAAAGACCGCTGGCTGCGACTACGATCTCTTCTCAGCTAGCCATCATTGCTAGCCCGGTTTCGGTTGCTGGCGTATCTATGGTCGCCGTTTTGCTAGGCACGGGCACCGTTCATATCGACGGCTTTACTAGCTACGTAGATCTATTAAAAGTCACTATCCCGTCTACGTTTATCGGTATGCTTATCATCGGTACTTACTCGATCTTTAGAGGTAAAGACCTAGATAAAGACCCTGACTTCCAAGAGAGGATCAAAGACCCTGAGCAAAGAAAATACATCTACGGCTCAGACGAATCTCACTCGCTAATCGGCGTAAAACTCCCTGCTAAACAGTGGAACGTAATGTGGATATTCCTAGCTACCATCGCTATCGTGGCGGTTCTAGGCTACTATAAACAACTCCGCCCTAGCTGGACTAGCAACGTCCCTGGCAAATCTATCGAAATCGTAGTAGATAAAAAAGTAGTTAAAAACATCACCGTAAAAGACGGTCAAGTAGTCTCTACCGTAGATAGTAGCAAAGTCGTTTCAAACGTAAAAGACAACAAAGTAAAAGACGCTACTAAATTTACGAACGTAGAAGTCCTAGATAAAGACAAAAAAGTAACTCAAAGCTTCGTGCTTCAAGACGGCAACGTAGTCATCACCAAAGGCGACAAAACCGAAACCGTCGCAAACGCTAGCATCGTAGTAAAAGATACTATGAAAAAGACCGCCCCTCTAGGCATGGTCGATACGATCCAAATTTTCATGCTTTTAGCCGCGTCCATCATGATGATCTACTCAGGCATCAAAGCTGCTAAGATCGCTCAAAACGAGATTTTCCACAGCGGTATGGTTGCGCTCGTAGCGATCTACGGTATCAGCTGGATGGCTGATACTATGTTCCACTCTCATATCGAGATGCTAAAAGGCTCGCTAGGAGAGGTGATGAGAGCCTATCCGTGGATGTATATCGTAGTAGGTATGTTGATTTCTAAGTTCCTAAACTCTCAAGCAGCAGCCGCCGCGACGTTTGTACCGCTTGCCGTTCAGATCGGCGTGGATCCAGGCATCATCGTCGCGTTTGCTACGGCTTGCTACGGATACTTCATCCTTCCTACATATCCGAGCGACCTTGCGGCGATCCAGTTTGACCGCTCGGGTACGACTAAGATCGGCAAATACGTCATCAATCACAGCTTCATCATCCCTGGCCTTATCGGCGTGTTTAGCTCGTGCGCAGTGGGTTGGGTATTAGCTAATCTGTACGGATTTATTAAATAATTTTGCTTTTAGACAAGCTGCCTTTGCGGCTTGTCTTTTTCCTTTATACTTCGTTGGAAACTCAGTCGGCTTCGGTCACGGACGACTAGTCCGCTCCCTCGCCTCCGTCGTTTCCGCCTCGTCTAAAGAAAAAATACTTCGCCTTAACTTTTTACGTTCAAATTTATAGATTTCACTCGCCAAAACCCGCATCTTGAAAATGCAAAATTGAAACCTGCGACGCTTTGCGTCAGCAAAGCTATGTCGCCTCCTTGAACGTGCAGTGGGGTAGGTGGGGGTTTGGGGGCGGAAGGGCGACGCTTCGTAAGTAGAAACCCCTTCCGCCTCCCAAGGAAAAAGAAAGCCTAAAAATTTAGAGAAGTTAATTGACAAAACCAAATTTTGGCATTTTTGCGATACAGGTCTCGGCGAGTAAAATTCTAAAATTTATCCAAATTTGAGCGGCGCAAATTTGACTCCAAATTTGGCTTCAAATTTACAGTTAAAAAGTCAAATTTAAATTTCACTTCAGCCTATCGCCGAATTTTTGTTTGTCGCTCATATAGACGAAGCTTAGCACCTCGGCGACGGCGCGAAAGAGCTCTGCTGGGATCATATCGTTTACTTCGCACATCTTGTACAGCTCGCGCGCTAGCGGGGGATTTTCGACAATTTTGACGTTATTTTGCACTCCGATTTGCTTGATACGAAGCGCTAGAAAATCCACGCCTTTAGCGAGGATCACGGGCGCTTTTTCCTTTGTTTTATCGTAGCGAAGGGCGACGGCGTAGTGGGTCGGGTTGGTGATGATGACGTCTGCTTGCGGGATATTTTGCATCATTCTGTTGCGCGCGGCTCGCATTTGCAGCTGGCGGATGCGTCCTTTTACCTGCGGGTCGCCCTCCATCTGTTTGTACTCATCCTTGATCTCCTGCTTGCTCATTCTTAGGTCGCGAAAATACTGAAAACGCACGATCAGCACGTCAAGAAGCCCGATGATAAACATCACGATTAGCATCACGGCAGCTAAAATCAGCATTTTTTCTTTTAGCCACGCTAGCTGCGCCGCCATCGAGAAAAAAAGTGTATGGGGCAGCTCTTTGATGAAGCTTAAAAACATCAAAAACCCGACCGTAAAAACCGCCGTGACCTTGAGTACCATTTTGATGCCGTCTATCAGCTTTTTGAGCGAAAAGAGATTTTTGAGCCCTTTTAGCGGATTGATTTTGTTTAAATTCGGCTCCAAAGGCTTAGTCGTAAATATAAATCCAAACTGCATGAGATTAGCGACGACGCCTGCGATCGCGATACAAACGGCGATAGGCAGGATGATGAGCAGCGTGCGAAATATCGTCGTGATCGCGACGCTAAAGAGCAGCTTGCGCGTAAATTCCTGCCCGATGAGGCTCTGATAGTAGTTATATAGCGTGAAAAACTGATCGCCGATAAAGCCAAGAAGCGCCACCACGACGAAGATCGCGACCGCAAGCGTGACGAAGCCGGCTAGGTCTTGGCTTTTGGGAACGTTGCCGTCCTTGCGCGCGTCTTCGATCTTTTTGGAGGTGGGTTCTTCGGTTTTTTCTTGGTCTTCGCCTGCCATTTTCGTCCTAAATTTATCTTGCTGAGCGTTTTGGCTCAAATTTGCTTAAATTTGGGCGATTATACCTAAAACGAGGTTAAATTTTACGCTACAATTGTCTAAATTTAAAGGAGGAAAATGCAAAAACTTGACTGTCACGTAAGTGAGTGGTTCGGGCAGATGAGGGCGCGCAACGAGGCTGTCGCAGATCACTTTAAAAGCCGTAAAATCCCCTACGACGAGTCAAATTTGATAGAAGTTTTAGAAAGCTCGCAGGATAAATTTGATCTCCTTTGGGCTACTATCGCCTTGCGCGAGCTGGGTACGGCGCGCGCGATATCCGCGCTAAAAGGCGCCGTCAAATTTAAAAGCCAAGACGTGCAGGGTAGCGCGGCTTTAACTATCGCGTTTTTAGCAAATGGCGGCGAGAACGGCTTTTTGGCGAGTTTGCTCGCTAGCAAAGAGTATCGCGCGAAATTTTACGCGATGACGGGGATTTTATATAAAGAGGACGCGGCGCACTCGGCCTTGCCTTTTGTTTTGGAGTATTCAGCCAAGGCGACCAAAGGCTGTAAGGTGCTTGCTAAAACAGCGTGCGAAGGGCTAGACTGGCTCTATCTAGCTAGATACGGCGCGCATTTGCCCCAGGCGCAAGAAATTTTTGATAAAATAAATAAAAATAGGAAGTATGTAGATGAAAACGTTTTTACAAGACTCGCAGGAGAATTCCCGCAAATTTTCACGATCTGAAAAACCGCAAAAGAGCGAAACCGAGCTGCTTTTGGACGAGTGCGGCGAAGTTTTAGCCAAGCTAAAAAAGAAAAATTTAACCGAGCGAGAGTTTTTGTGCGAGTTGATAAAACTGATGGCTTTTTCGATACCGCAAATTCCTTATGAAATTTGGCTCGAAAAATGTATAGAAAGCGGCGATGTGGAGGCTTTAAACGATCTTGTTTTTCAGTACGCCAGAAACGAGCTGCTGCCCGGCTGCGAGGGCGGGTACGATCAGTGCGAGAGGCTGATACATACGTTTCTTGCGCTAGCGTGCGGCGACATGAGCGGCGCCAAAAACGTAATGACGCACTCTATGCCGCCTAGCACGAACGGATATAGATTTTTGTGCGTGATGAGCGATCTGGTTTCGGCGCTGCTATGGGACGATAAAAAATCCCTTGAGCCCGCACTCAAAAAAGCGCGTAGATTTGCGGACTCCAAAAAGCCGATAAACGAAAGAGAAGCGGTAAAATTTATCCTTGCGCTACACGAAAAAGACGCGGCCGCGATGAGCGAGAGTTTGAGTAATTTTTGCGTAAAAGTTGCTAGAACCGCCGCGCCGCAATTTGAAAAGAGGATTAGTTTTTTTGCGCACGGACTTTACGCTTTGGCGCATTATCTCTTGCCTTTTGAGATTTTTGAGCGCATTTGCCTGCCGAAAGCTAAAAATTTCAATGAAAATTACGCAAAAAGGCTTTTAGGCGGCAAACCGGCGCAGCCCAAATTGTATTTTAGCTTTCCGCCAGAATTTGAAGTTTTTAATCAAATTTTAAACGCTTTGCCGGCTAAAACCGTTCTTTGCCAGCCTTTTGACGGGCCTTCGCCGAGCGATCAAATACGCTTCCTAGATCACGATACGATGGTTGAAAATTTAGCGGACAAAATTTTAAAAGCTAGGACATTAAACCAAAATTTATAAATTTTTGGGTATCATCCGTCTCTTACAACCAACAAAGCTCCCCAAGTCTTTTGAAATCCAAAAGCGCTTTTTGGTCTTACCAAATTTAGAAAGGTAGAGTATGTCAAAATACGCTATATTTAAGCACGGCGGCAAGCAGTATCGCGTCAGCGAAGGCGAATATCTTAAGCTTGACCATTTCAGTGCTGAAGCAAAATCATCAGTCGAGATTACGGACGTTTTGTGCGTAAACGACGGTGAAGTAAAGGTAGGCGCGCCGTTCGTAAAGGGTGCGAAAGTCGTTCTTGAAGTCGTAAACGAGGGCAAGGATAAAAAAGTCGTTATTTACAAAAAACGCAGACGCAAAGACTCAAAACTAAAACGTGGTTTTAGAAGACAGTTTACACGCGTAAAAGTCGTAAGTATCGCAGCTTAAGGAGATAAGAAATGGCACACAAAAAAGGTCAAGGCTCAACCCAGAATAACCGAGATTCCATCGGACGACGCTTAGGCGTTAAAAAATTCGGCGGCGAATTCGTTCGCGCGGGCAACATCATCATCCGCCAGCGCGGTACCGCTACTCACGCGGGCAGCAACGTCGGCCTAGGCAAAGATCACACGATTTTTGCGCTAATCGACGGTTTCGTTAAATTCGAAAGACTAGACAAAAACAGGAAAAAAGTTTCAGTTTATCCTGCTGCGTAATCCTTGGGGCGAAAGCCCCTTTTTCTTTTAAAACCACCCAAATTTTTAAAATCCAAAAATCTTTTATATAACAAAAATAATCATCGCGTTAGTTACCAAATTTTAAAATTTGACCATTTGTATTGTGTTAATAACGGCGCTTGGCAAATCGTTTGAACTTTTCGGCAAATCAAATTTTAATCAATAAACCGATATAATCCGAAAATTTCGCAAAATAACGAACCGAAAAACAATGAAATAAAATTTAAAAACTAAGGCAAGAAATGTTTATAGATAGCGTAAATTTAACCCTAAGCTCGGGTCACGGCGGAGCTGGATCGGTGAGTTTTCGCCGCGAAAAACACGTGATTTTAGGCGGACCGGACGGCGGTGATGGCGGTGACGGCGGGGATGTGTATTTTGTCGCCGATAACAACACTCACACGCTGGCGGCGTATAAAGGCAAAAAGGCCATGCGCGCGCAAAACGGCGAGGCGGGTATGGGGCGCAGGATGCACGGCAAAAGAGGCGAGCATCTCGAGCTCATCGTGCCTCCAGGTACCGCGGTGCTGGATGCTGAGACGGGCGAGCTACTCTGCGACTTAACGAGCGAGGGGCAGCGCGAGCTGTTTTTAAAAGGCGGCAAGGGCGGGCTTGGCAACGTGCACTTCAAAAGCTCGATCAATCAAGCCCCTGAATATGCGCAAAAAGGTCTTGAGGGCGAAACGCGCGAGGTGCGGCTGGAGCTTAAGCTCATCGCCGACGTGGGGCTCGTGGGCTTTCCAAACGTGGGCAAAAGCACGCTAATCTCGACCGTCTCAAACGCCAAACCCCAGATCGCAAACTACGAGTTTACTACGCTCACGCCAAAGCTCGGCCTAGTCGAGGTCGATGAATACAGCGGCTTTGCCATGGCCGATATCCCGGGCATCATCGAGGGCGCTAGCGAGGGGCGCGGGCTTGGCGTGCAGTTTTTAAAACACGTCGAACGCACTAAAATTTTGCTTTTTATGCTCGATCTTGCGAACTACCGCAGCCTTGAGGAGCAGTTTGACGCGCTGAGGGCCGAGACGGCGAAATTTTCAGAGGAGCTTGCAAAAAGAGACTACGCGATCGCTCTAACTCGCGCGGACGCGGCCGAAAATTTGCAGGAAAAATTTGACGCGTTTTTGTCGCATTTGGGGCTTGCGGGCACGGCTGGCGAGATGAATTTTAAACAAGATATTTATGAATTTGACGCCTCTAAGCCGTTTTTTGTGATGCCGATATCTTCGGCGACGGGGCAAAATATAAACGAGCTAAAATTTAACCTGCTTGAGCTGCTTAAAAAGGAGCTGTAGGTTGCGCCAAAAGCCGCGCCGCAGAGGGCTTTTGCGAATGCAGGCCTTAAGCACGTCCGTATATGTGGGTAAATTTTATATTTATCGCTCGCAAACGCCGCAAAAAGATAAAATTTAAGGATGCGAAATGAATAAAATTTTATTCTAGTATTTTTATGCTTCGGCGCATACGCTTGCGATCCCGCCGATCCGGTGCCGAATTTTATGGACTTTAACGACAAGGATCATGGCGGCGCGCTGAGCTTGCAGGAGTGGACAGCGAGCGAGGTGCCGTCTGGGTTGAGAGCAGAGCTAAATCTGCGCTCAGGCTCGGAATTTAAGAGGCTCGATGCTAATCGTGACGGCAAGATTAGCCTTGATGAGCTGGGGGCGAAACCGTCTGCAAAGATTTATTGGTCCAAAGATCCGTGTGCTTTTTGGCCGTGAAAGGATCAAAGCGGAGATGAAAATCAAGCCGCCGTCAAATAAGGCGTACGAGTGTGAACCAGGGTTTACCTCACGGTTTGCGTAAAATTTGTTTCGAGCACGATTGCGCCCGCATGATCGCTCGCGCCGTGATTTGGCTAAATTTAAAGGAAAAGAATGAATATAGTTTTTATGGGAACGCCTGAGTATGCGGCTAAAATTTTACGCGCGCTTGCGGGGGCGAAATTTAATATCGCGGCCGTCTTTACGCAGCCTGACAAGCCTGTCGGCAGGAAGCAAATTTTAACTCCCAGCGAGGTTAAAGTTTATGCGCAACAGCGCCTTCCCGCCGTGCCGATCTTTCAGCCCGCAACGCTCAAAGACGAGGCGGTAGCAGAACAGATAAAAGAGCTAAAGCCCGATTTTATCGTGGTTGCCGCATACGGTAAAATTTTGCCGCAAGTCATCCTTGATGTTACTCCTTGCATAAACCTGCACGCTTCGATCCTGCCTAAATACCGCGGCGCGAGCCCTATTCAAAGCGCGATCTTGGCGGACGAAAAGCAGACGGGCGTGACGGCGATGCTGATGGATGCGGGGCTTGATACGGGCGATATGCTTGATTTTGCCTACACGCCTTGCGAGGATAAAACGGCGGCGCAGCTGTTTGACGAACTGGGTGATCTAGCGGGCGAGCTGATAGTGCGAGTGCTGCGAAATTTTACAAATTTAACGCCGCTCAAGCAAGACAATGCGCAGGCTACGCACTGTAAAAAAATAAGCAAATCTGACGGGCTTTTTGGCTTTGAGCAGAGTGCGGAGCAGATTTATAATAAATTTCGTGCGCTAACGCCCTGGCCGGGGATATATCTAGCTAGCGGGCTAAAAATTTTGGATTTAGAGATCTTGCGCGAATCTTGCGGGCGTAAATTTGAACGTGCGGGCGAAATTCTGCACGTCGGCAAGCTCGGCTTTTGCGTCGCATGCGGCGAGGGCGCGGTTAAGATCATAAAGGTGCAAGAGCCCGGCAAAAAGCCCGTGGACGCTAGCGCGTATCTAAACGGCAAGCGCCTTGGCGTCGGCGATATAGTGTCGTAAATTTGAGCCGAGCGAAGCTTGCCTTGTAAATTTAACGATACGAATGCGCTCGCAGCGTAAAATTAATCAGCAAATTTAAAAGGAATAAAATTTGAGAATAGAGTTCGCAGATAGCGTCCCCTCTACGCAAAAAGTTTTAGTCGAGGGGCTACGAAACGGCGAAATACAGCCTCCTTTTGCGCTAGTGGCAAAGGAGCAGACGCAGGGTATCGGCAGCAGAAACAATACGTGGAGCGGGCTGGAGGGCAATCTATTTTTTTCATTTTGCATGAGCGAGACGGCGCTACCCGGCGATCTAAAAGGCGAGTCGGCGTCGATTTACTTTTCGGTGATAATGCGCGAAGCGCTCGCGGCTCGCGGCTCGAAAATCTGGCTAAAATGGCCGAACGACTTTTACGTCGGCGATAAAAAAATCGGCGGAACCTTGACGACGAGGGTCGGCGAAATTTACGTTTGCGGCATGGGTATAAATCTAAAAAACGCGCCCGAAAACGCTGGAATTTTAGATATAGACGTGAGCCCTAGCGCCGTGGTCGGGGAGTTTTGCAAGAGGCTGCAAGCGGCTCCGTCTTGGGCGGAAGTTTTTAAAAAATTTGAGAGCGAATTTGAAAAATCAAGAGAATTTATCACGCACTTTGAGGGCGAAGAGGTAGCGCTCAAAGATGCAAAACTCCTGCCCGACGGCTCTTTGGACATAGGCGGACGAAGAGTTTTTTCGCTCAGATAAATTTGCTTAAATTTAACGTAAAATTTAATATTTTTACGAAATATCGGCTGGGACGAGTCGCGAAATTCTTTCAGAAATTTTAAAGCCGAAACTAAACTTGGACAAAGTAAGTTTTCTGTAGAATTAATCAGTTAAAAAACAAAAATTTGGAAAATTCTCATGTGTGAAATTATAACCATTGCAAACCAGAAAGGCGGCGTCGGGAAGACGACCACGGCGGTAAATTTGGCCGCATCGCTAGCGGTGGCTGAAAAAAAAGTCCTACTCATCGACATCGATCCGCAGGCAAACGCGACGACAGGAATGGGCTTTAGTAGAAACGACTACGAGTATAACATCTATCACGTACTCACGGGTCGCAAAAAGCTCTCGCAAATCGTGCTAAAAACCGAGATCCCGACGCTTTTTCTAGCGCCTTCAAACATCGGTCTGGTAGGCATCGAGCAAGAGCTAAGCGAACAGAGCAAAGACTGCCAAAAGATACTAAAAAGCAAGATCGAAGAGGTCGAGGGACAGTATGATTTTATCATCATCGATAGTCCTCCGGCGCTAGGTAGCATCACCGTAAACGCCCTAAGCGCTAGCGATAGCGTGATAATCCCGATCCAGTGTGAATTTTACGCATTAGAGGGGCTTGCACAAATTTTAAACACGGTCAAAATAATCAAAAAAACCATAAATCCAAAGCTAAATATAAAGGGCTTTTTGCCGACCATGTACAGCTCGCAAAACAACCTCGCTAAGGAAACCGTGGCAAATTTAAAGCAGCATTTTGAAAATAAGCTGTTTAAAACAAAGGACGGCGATGGAGACTTCGTCATAGTGCCGCGAAACGTAAAACTCGCCGAAAGCCCGAGCTTTGGAAAGCCTGTGATACTATATGACATAAAATCGCCCGGCTCGCAAGCGTACCAAAATTTAGCGTATTCGATCTTAGGGTAGAAGATGGCGAAGAGAAGTTTAGGGCGCGGACTGGGCGCTATACTAGAGGACGTCGAGCTTGCGTACAAAGCTGAGCTAAACGAGGGCAACAGCGATATAGTAAAGGATATCGATCTAGACCTGATCGTCGAAAACCCGTATCAGCCGCGTAAAAATTTCGACGAAACTGCGCTAAGGGAGCTTAGCGAAAGTATAAAAAGACACGGACTAATCCAGCCGATCATCGTCATAGAAAAAGACGGCGGATATATGCTGATCGCGGGCGAGAGGAGATTTCGCGCGACTAAACTGCTAGGCGAAAGCAAGATAAAGGCCATAGTTGCCGATATCGAAAGCCAAAGCTTGCGCGAGCTAGCGCTCATAGAAAATATCCAAAGAGAGGACCTAAATCCGATCGAGCTTGCAAATTCTTATAAAGAGCTCATAGACGAATATAAAATCACGCAGGATGGGCTCGCAAACATCATCCACAAAAGCAGGGTTCAGATAACAAATACGATGCGACTTTTGAGCCTTAGCGCCGTGACGCAAGAATATATAAAAGAAGGCAAACTAACGCAAGGGCACGCCAAAGTCATCGTGGGCCTTGAGCCAAACGACGAAAAAACGGCGGTCGATACCATCATCGGGCAGCGCCTTAGCGTGCGCGAGACGGAAAATTTGGTAAAAAATTTAAAAAATAAATTGCCGCCTAAAACAGCACTTAAGTTAGATGAAAGATATCTTGAAAGACTAACGAATTTAAAAGAGATTTTTTCTAGATTTGACGTACCGGTTAAGATAAAAGGCAAAAAAATCACTATCGAATTTGACGACATAGCTGATATCGATAGGCTAATAAACAAGATAAAATAAAAATATTTCTTTAAATTTAGCTTGTTTTATCCTTTTTTTTTGTAAAATAAGCACGGTTTTATTATGCTTAAGAAAATATTAAACTTTAAGGAGATTTGATGTTGGAAATTAATTTGCCGCTAGTCGTCCTAACGGCAGTTATTTTTCTAGGGCTTATCGCCGTTTTAAATTCCATCCTTTACAAGCCTCTACTTAAATTTATAGACGCTAGAAACGATGCGATAAAAAACGACGAAGAGAGCGCTAGTAAAAATACGAGCGATCTTGGCGTGTATGAAGCGCAGATAGAACAGCTCATAGCTGCCGCAAGAAACGAAGCCGGCAAGATCAAGCAGGAGGCTATCAACGCCGCAAAAGACGCGGCCGCTAAGATAGTCAGCGAAAAGCGCGGAGTTTTGGAGGCTGATTACGATGCTTTTATCCAAAATTTAAACGCTCAAAAGAGCGATTTTAGAGCTGATTTACAGCAAAAATTGCCTGAACTTCAAGCTGCTTTAAAAGCAAAACTCGCAAGGATTTAATATGAAAAGCAAAATTTTACTTTTATTATGTCCTTTTGTTTTGATGGCGGACGGCGGATACGACATCGTACCTAGAACGATAAACTTTATCGTTTTTGTCGCAATTTTGTATTATTTTATAGCAAACCCTATCAAGAACGCCTACAAGGGAAGAATCGCCGGTATCGCGGCAAGACTTGATAATATCGAGCAAAAACTAAAAGACTCAAAAGCCAAAAAAGACGACGCTCTAAGACGCGTAGAAGAAGCCAAAGCAAATGCTGCTAGTCTAGTAGAAACCGCTAGAAAAGAGGCTGTTTTGATCTCTGAGCGCATCAAAGAAGAGACTAGACAAGAGGTTGCAAATCTGGAAAAAAGTTTCCAAGATCAAAAAGAATTTGAAAAAAGACGCATGGTTAAGTCCGTCGTAGGCGAAATTTTAAATGAAATCTTCGCAAGCGACAGCGTTAAAATGGATCAAAGCGAGCTTATCAATATTATGCTTAAAAGGGTCGGCTAATGAAAGAACTTATCGCAAAAAAATATGTAAAAGCTCTAGTTAGCGACCTTAGCAAGGATGAGTTTAATAACTTTACCGCTAAACTACAAGAGGTCGCAAACGCATTCGCAAATGAAAAATTTCAAAATATCATCGTTTCGCCGAATTTAAAAAATAGCCAAAAAGCCGATTTCGTCCTATCTTTAGTCGGTGAGGCGGATCAGAAATTTGTAAATTTCATAAAACTGCTCGGCGAAAATAAAAGACTTGATATTTTGCCTAATATCGTTTCAGAGCTTTTAGCGCAAAAATCAAAAATGGACAATATTTTTTACGGCAAAATTTACGGCGGCTCGCAGATCAGCCAGGCTCAAATTTCGGAGCTTGAAAACAGCTTTTCTAAGAGATTTAACGCAAAAATCATTTTAGAGCCGGTAAAAAGCGATTACAACGGTATCAAGATCGAACTAGACGATCTGGGCGTGGAGGCTAGCTTTTCGGTAGATAGGCTAAAAGCCCAAATGAGCGAATACATATTAAAAGCAATATAAAGGAGAAAAAGCGTGAGTGCAAAAATAAAAGCAGATGAAATCAGCGCCATCATCAAGGAAAGGATTGAAAATTTCAGCCTTAACGTCGATGTAAACGAGACGGGCAAGGTTATATCCGTAGCCGACGGCGTTGCTAACGTTTACGGCCTAAAAAACGTTATGGCCGGCGAGATGGTCGAGTTTGAGAACGGCGAAAAAGGCATGGCTCTAAACCTAGAGGAAAGTAGCGTCGGTATCGTTATCTTAGGTAAAACGGACGGTATCAAAGAGGGTTCGAGCGTAAAACGCCTAGCTAAGCTTTTACGCGTTCCTGTTGGCGATGCTTTGATAGGCCGCGTCGTAAATTCGCTCGGCGAGCCGATAGACGCCAAAGGCCCGATCGAAGCTAGTGAGACTAGATTCGTCGAGGAAAAAGCAAAAGGAATCATGGCTAGAAAGAGTGTTCACGAGCCGCTTCAAACAGGTATCAAAGCTATCGATGCGCTAGTGCCGATCGGCCGCGGACAACGCGAGCTCATCATCGGCGACCGCCAAACTGGTAAAACTACCGTCGCGATAGATACCATCATCAACCAAAAAGGTCAAGACGTTATTTGTATCTACGTAGCGATCGGACAAAAACAATCAACTGTCGCTCAAGTCGTTAAAAAACTCGAAGAGTACGGTGCTATGGAGTACACTATCGTGGTAAATGCCGGCGCTTCCGACGCTGCTGCGCTTCAATACCTAGCTCCTTATGCGGGCGTAACAATGGGCGAATACTTTAGAGATAACTCTCGCCACGCCCTAATCATCTATGACGATCTTTCAAAACACGCCGTCGCGTACCGTGAAATGAGCTTGATTCTTCGCAGACCGCCGGGCCGCGAAGCTTATCCTGGCGACGTTTTCTATCTACACTCTCGCTTGCTAGAGCGCGCATCTAAGCTAAATGATAAGCTAGGCGCTGGTTCTCTAACGGCTCTTCCTATTATCGAGACGCAAGCGGGCGACGTTTCGGCGTATATTCCAACAAACGTTATTTCTATCACCGACGGTCAAATTTTCCTTGAGTCCGATCTATTTAACTCAGGTATCCGCCCTGCGATCAACGTCGGTCTTTCAGTTTCTCGCGTCGGCGGTGCAGCCCAGATAAAAGCTACCAAGCAAGTTTCGGGAACGTTAAGACTTGACCTTGCGCAATATCGCGAACTTCAGGCGTTTGCGCAGTTTGCGAGCGACCTTGACGAGAGTTCGAGAAAACAGCTTGAGCGCGGTCAAAGGATGGTCGAGGTGCTAAAACAGCCTCCTTACAGCCCGCTTGCCGTTGAAAAGCAAGTCGTTATCATCTTTGCCGGTACGAAAGGCTATCTAGACGATATTCCGACCGTAGCCGTTACAAAATTTGAAGCTGAGTTTTATCCTTATATAGAGGCGAAGTATCCTGAAATTTTCGAGCAAATTCGAACCAAAAAAGCACTTGACAAAGAGATCGAGGAGCTTTTGCATAAGGCGCTAAAAGACTTTAAAGCGACGTTTGCCGCTAACTAAGGCTAGAATATGTCAAATTTAAAAGATATAAAACGAAAGATCAAGAGCGTCCAAAACACCCAAAAGACGACGCGCGCGATGAAGCTGGTATCTACGGCTAAACTTCGCAAGGCTGAAGAAGCAGCTCGTCACTCTAGGGTTTATGCACTCAAGATCAACGAAGTTTTATCTGAAATCGCCTATAAGATCAATCAATATCGCTCCGTAAACGCCGAGAGTAAATTTTTCGACGTTAAGGAGAATATCGAGAAGGTCGATATTATATTTGTTACCGCAGACAAAGGGCTTTGCGGCGGTTTTAATATTTAGACTATTAAAACCGTTAGAAATATGATTAACGAATTTAAGGCAAAAAAAGAAAAGATAAAGCTTCGCGCGGGAGGTAAAAAAGGGATAGAATTTTTTAGCTTCCAGGGGATAAATTTGCTTGAAAAATATGTCGGCGTGAGCTCGTCTCCAACCTATGAGAAAGCTCAAAATATCATAAAAGACGCGATAGACGACTTTATAAGCGGTGCGACTGATAAGGTTATTTTAGTGCATAACGGCTACAATAACATGATCTCTCAGCAAATTCGCATAAACGACATCGTGCCGGTCGAGCCGCCGAAACTCGTCGAAGTCGAGACGAATTCTTTGATGGAATTTGAGCCGAGCGACGACGGTAAAATTTTAAACGAACTACTTACGAAGTATTTCGAGTATAGCATGTATTACGCTTTAGTAGATAGCCTCGCGGCTGAGCACAGCGCCAGAATGCAGGCGATGGATAACGCGACCAACAACGCCAAAGAGCGCGTCGCACAGCTAAAACTATCGTATAACAAGGCTCGCCAAGAGTCTATCACCACTGAGCTTATCGAAATTATCAGTGGCGTCGAATCAATGAAATAATTAAGGAGTATGGATGAAAGGTATCATTTCTCAGGTAATGGGTCCGGTAGTCGACGTCGATTTCACGGATTATTTACCCAAGATCAACGAAGCCGTCGAAGTAAATTTCGAGGTTGAGGGCAAGCAAAATAGACTTGTGCTAGAGGTTGCCGCGCACCTTGGCGATAACCGCGTAAGAACTATCGCTATGGACATGAGTGAAGGCTTGACTAGAGGCCTTGAGGCTACGGCTTTAGGCGCGCCTATTAGCGTTCCGGTCGGCGAAAAAGTTTTGGGAAGAATTTTTAACGTCGTCGGCGATCTAATCGACGAGGGCGAGGGCGTAGAATTTGACAAAAAATGGTCTATTCACCGCGATCCTCCGCCGTTTGAAGAGCAAAGCACGAAGAGTGAAATTTTTGAAACAGGCATCAAAGTAGTTGATCTTTTGGCTCCTTACGCAAAGGGCGGTAAAGTCGGACTATTCGGCGGTGCCGGCGTCGGTAAGACGGTTATTATCATGGAGCTGATCCACAACGTCGCATTTAAACACAGCGGTTACTCCGTATTTGCTGGCGTTGGCGAGCGAACGCGTGAAGGAAACGACCTTTATCACGAGATGAAAGAAAGTAACGTTTTGGATAAAGTCGCCTTGTGCTATGGCCAGATGAACGAGCCACCGGGGGCAAGAAACCGCATCGCTCTAACAGGTCTTACAATGGCTGAGTACTTCCGCGACGAGATGGGACTTGACGTTTTGATGTTTATCGACAACATCTTCCGTTTCTCTCAGTCTGGTGCAGAGATGTCGGCGCTTCTTGGACGTATCCCGTCAGCCGTTGGTTATCAGCCGACTTTGGCGAGCGAAATGGGTAAATTCCAAGAGAGAATTACGTCAACCAAAAAAGGTTCGATCACGTCGGTTCAGGCTGTTTACGTTCCTGCGGACGACCTTACTGACCCAGCTCCTGCAACCGTTTTTGCGCACCTTGACGCGACTACCGTTCTAAACAGAGCTATTGCAGAAAAAGGAATTTATCCCGCGGTTGACCCGCTTGATTCGACATCAAGAATGCTCGATCCTCAAATTTTAGGCGGCGAGCACTATAAGGTAGCTCGCGGCGTACAGGCGGTTTTACAAAAATATAAAGACCTTCAAGACATTATCGCGATCCTTGGTATGGACGAGCTTAGCGAAGAAGATAAGGTTACCGTCGACCGCGCTAGAAAGATCGAGAGATTTTTATCTCAGCCGTTCTTTGTTGCCGAGGTATTTACGGGAAGCCCTGGTAAATACGTAAGTCTTGAGGAGAATATCGCTGGCTTTAAGGGAATTTTGGAAGGCAAATATGATGATTTGCCGGAAAACGCATTTTATATGGTAGGAAACATCGACGAGGCGATAGCGAAAGCTGAAAAACTTAAAGCCTAAATTTAAAGGAAAAAGTAATGAATAAATTACATTTAGAAATCGTTACGCCTGAGGGTTTAGTGTTTTCAAACGATATCAAAAGCGTAGTTTTGCCGGGTAGCGAGGGCGAGTTTGGGGTTTTACCCGGACACGCCTCGCTTATATCGCTTTTAAAAGCCGGCGTTATAGACATCGAGAGCGAAGATAAAAGCCATGATGCCGTCGCGATAAACTGGGGATATGCCGAGATAAATGAGGGTAAGGCAACCATCCTTGCCGACGGCGCCGTTCACGTGTCGGGAAATTCTGAGAGCGAGATAGCAAATTCATTGCAAAAGGCTAAGGATTTGATCGCTAGCATGAGCAGCGAGAATAACGCTATGGCCGCTGCCGTAGCAAAACTAGATAGTATGGCTCGGACAAGATAGTGGCTGGGCTTGATATTTTTTTGAACTACTTATCAAGAAGTAGTTTTATTACTATATTCGTACTTAGTTGGCTCTCTTTTTATTTCATAATAAGCCTTACCATACTTTTATCCCGTATGGCGGGGCTTGCCTCATGGCAAAAAAAAGAGCAAAATGCGCTTGAGTCGCTATTAATGGGCGGCTCTAAGCATACTCTAAACGACTCGGTTTTAAAAAGATTCGTAAGCGGCTCCGTATCTAAAGAAAAGCTTTCGGTTGCCGTTAGTATTTCGGAGAGAAATGCGACTAGCGGTATCACTTGGCTTAGTATTATCGCTTCTACTTCGCCTTTCATTGGACTTTTTGGTACGGTTGTATCCATCTTGGAGACATTTTCTCAGCTCGGTCAAGGCGGAGGAAATGCTTCGCTAGGCGTTATCGCTCCAGCTATCAGCGAGGCCCTCGTGGCTACCGGAGCAGGTATATTCGTAGCGATTCCAGCTTATACCTTTAGCTTGCTTATCAAACGAAAAGCTTATGAGCTCATGGGCGTCATCAGGCGCGAAGTCGACATCCTCGTAACGCTTAAAGAAGATCAATGATAAATCTCGACGAAACTCCGGAGCTAAATATAACTCCGCTCGTGGATATCATGCTTGTTTTGCTGGCGATTCTTATGGTTACGACGCCTACTATCGTTTACGAGGAGCAAATTTTACTACCTGACGGCTCAAAAACCAAAACATCCTCGGCTCAAAGAAAAGATTTGACCGTCATAGTGGATGCTGCGAAAAAGGTTAGGATTGATCAAAGCACTATGGATCTACGCGAGCTTCCCGACAACATCGTGCTTATCGGCGCAAAATACGATAAAAACTCGCCCGTTTATATTAAAGCTGACAAAAGCCTCATATACGACGATGTGATGTTTGTTCTAAAGAGCGTAAAAAACGCAGGCTTTACAAAGGTAGCGCTCCAGACTAATGGATAAATTTGATCTCAAATTTAACACCTCCGGCTATTTCCTACTATCGGCTTTTCTTTACCTTTGTATCATAAGCGGTATTTTTATTAAGCTTACTTACTTTAAGGAAGAGCCAAAAAAATACACCGATACAAAAGATGCGTTTATGGATATCATGATAGTTGAGCGCGAGCCCGACATCACCGTAAAGGCGCCCGAGCCCAAAAAAGAGATCGTAAAAGAAGAAAAGCCCCAGCCTGTAAAAAAAGAGGAAGAGGTTAAAAAAGAAGAACCTAAACCGGACACCACAAACAAGCCGCCTGAGCCAGATCCCGCACCGCCAGAACCTGAAGAAAAAAAGGTTGAAGAGCCAAATTTAAAGGATTTGTTCAGCAGTATCGATACCTCTAAGCTAAAAGAGGACAAGGTTGCTAAGAAAAAAGAACAGCCAAAAGAGCAAAGTCGCAAAAAACCTGAAAAAGTCCAGATAACAACCCAGCAGAAAAAGGCTAGCGACGTTATAAATGCGCTTACCTTGGATCAGGTTGCTAAAACTCCAAAGTCTCAAATGACTGGCGAATACAACGAATATTTCGGTACGATTAGCAGAATTTTGCAGAGTAAATGGAGTGCTTATAAGGCCGATTCTAGCGATGAGGCGGAGGTTGAGATTATTATCGACATTGACGGATCGTTTAGTTATGATATAAAAAAGTTATCGTATAATAGCGAATTTAACGACAAAGTTAGGGATTTCTTGCAAAGTATGACTTTTGAGAAATTTCCGCCGCCTACCCAGATAGGCAGAGCTGTTAGGCTCGGAACCAAACTAGAAGATAAACTAGAATAACGGAGGAAAAATGAAGAAAATTTTACTTTTTCTTGCTTTTGCCAGTTGGCTTTTTGCCGTTGATGCAACCATTTCGGTCATCAACAAAGGCTTAGCCCTACCAAAAATCGTACTTCAAGATGCTACAACGGCCGTCGGCGATCAGGCTTTTAAGAGCAAATTTCACAAAATCATGCTAGGCGACCTAAAGGTCAGCTCTGATTTTGAGGTCGTGGATGAATACGTCGCAAGTAGTTATGAAGGCGACTCAAATACGAACGTTATGAGCGAGAAGGGCGCGCAGCTTATATTTAGATACGCGCTTGAGGGTTCTCCAAACTCGCCTCTAAGCCTTAGAGTTAAGCTTATAAATGCAAAAACGGCGACTACTCAGTACGAGAAAATTTATAATATGAACGACGGAGCAAAATACCCGTTTATCGCGCATAAAGCAATAGTCGAGCTGATCAACGAGCTAAAAATGCCTCCTGTTAACTGGATGGAGAAATTTATCATTTTTGCTAAAGGAACAGGCTCTAAGCAAAGCGAGATCGTTATAGCCGACTATACTCTAACCTATCAAAAAGTACTTGTTCGCGGCGGTTTGAATATATTTCCTAAATGGGTAGGAGCCGACCAGAGGGCGTTTTACTACTCTGATTACAGCGGCAAAAATTTGGTTCTTTACAGATATGACGTCGCAAGCGGCCAAAAAACTAAAATTTTAGATAGTAAGGGCGGTATGCTTATAGCCTCCGACGTTAGCCAAAACGGGGATAAAATTTTATTAACTATGGCTCCGCAAGATCAGCCTGATATCTATACATACGATCTAAATTCAAAAAGACTATCTCAGGTAACTAACTATAGCGGCATAGACGTCAACGGCAATTTCGTCGACGGCGACAGACGCGTAGTTTTCGTTTCCGATAGACTCGGCTATCCTAACGTTTTCGCGCAAAACGTCGATGGAAGCGGTTTTGAGCAGTTGGTCTATCACGGCAAAAACAACAACTCCGTCAGCACCTACCAAAACTATATAGTTTATTCTAGCAGAGAAGACGGTAAGAGTAGCTTTGGAACGAGAGATTTTAACATTTATATGATCTCTACGCAGACCGATTACATCAGACAGCTCACTGCAAGCGGTAAAAATTTATACCCTAGATTTTCTAGCGATGGACAAAGCGTAGTGTTTATCAAAGAGCTTGGCGGCCAGAGTTCTCTTGGTATAATTCGCGTAAATGAGAACAAAAGTTTCCAATTTCCGTTAAAAATCGGCAAAATTCAGTCTATTGATTGGTAATATTTAGTAAATTTTATGATATAATCACGTTAAATTTCTATAAAAGGATGAAAATGAAAAAAGTAGTTTTAACTTCTGCTGCTATTGCGGCTTTATTGTTGAGCGGTTGTAGCTCTAAAACCCCTGAAGTTGATATGAGCGCTGACGCTAATCAAAATATGGGCGGTATGAACTCAAGCGATAACATGATGAGTGATAGCGAGAGATTGCAACAATTAATCTCAAGCATTGAAGGTCAAGTTCAAACTGTATACTTTGACTTTGACAAATTTAATATCAAAGGCGACATGCAGTCTGCTATCAACACAAACGCAGGCCTATTTAATCAATCAGAGGCTCAAGCTCTTTCTGTAAAAGTAGAGGGTAACTGCGACGAGTGGGGTACAGATGAGTACAACTATGCACTTGGTCTAAAAAGAGCAAAAGCTGCTAAAGACGCGCTTGTAAAACAAGGTGTTGCGGCTGACAGAATCACGGTTGTAAGCTACGGCGAAAGCAATCCTGTTTGCACAGACAAAACAAAAGCTTGCGACGCTCAAAACAGACGTGCTGAATTTAAAGTTCTTCCATAATTAGATTTATGACGAATTTAAAAACTTTCGTGGCTCTTTTTATAGGAGCCACTCTCTCTTATTCCGCCTCCAATGAAATTTCGGTATTTGATGCTGGAAATTTAGATAGCTCGAGTCCCTACGGTTTGACCGATAACGAAAAAACTTTTCTAAAGAACAAGCAAAACGTAGAAAATTTAAGTAGAAATATGGGCGACGTCGAGTCGAATTTAAATGCTATGCAAGAGCGCTTAGAGGGCTTGCAAAGTGTACTAGACGGACTAAACTCAAGAATGTCTAGGATAGAAAAAAGACTAAACGATATCGAAGGAAACGACGGAAATTCTACCGCAAAAAGTGATTTTGACGAGCTTAAAAAATACGTAGAAGAAAGCCGAAAAATACAAGAGGCCAACAACGCTAAAATCACCAAAGCCCTTAAGGATATGGGCGCTTTGATAGATAAGAGCAACGCCGCACCTGCTACCACAAAAAAAAACGATGAAGACAAACCGGTAGCTAGTAGTCCAGCCGCTGCTGAGTCGCAAGCTCCAAAGACTGATTTTACCAAACAAAAAAATCAAGACGTAGCAAGCGAAGCTAAAAAGCTATTTGACGCAGGTAAGCTTGATGATGCAAAGGCTAGATACGAATATCTTTTAAGTAAAGATCATAAGCCTGCGATGGCAAATTTTTATCTCGGCGAGATAGCGTATCAGCAAAAAGCTTACAACAACGCCATAAAATACTACCAACAAAGTATCCAGCTCTACGACAAGGCCGAGTATACACCAAAGCTTCTTTATCACACTGCTATTAGCTTTGATAAGATAAAAGACACGGCAAGTGCGAATAAATTTTACAAAGCGCTAAAACTAGGCTATCCGGACAGCAAAGAAGCCAAAGCCGCACCTACTCGAAACTAAAACATTCTTTAATAAATTTAACGATATAATCACGTTATTTTCATAAATAGGAGAAGAACGTGAAAGAACAAGTTATAGCTATGTTTTATGAGCTAAAAGACGCAAAAACGGGCGAAATTTTAGAGTCCAATATGCAAGTAGGGCAGGAAATTTCCTTTTTAACGGGCCGCGGACATATCATCGAGAAACTAGAAGAAGAGGTCACCAAACTAGAAAAGGGCGAAACTAAGGTTATCGTTATCCCGGCTGCGCAGGCTTGCGGCGAGTACGACTCTAGCGCCGTTCAGATGCTACCTAAGGAGCAATTTGCTGGCATCGAGCTAAAAGAGGGAATGGAGCTTTTTGGTCAAGGCGAGCATGGCGAGAGCGTACGCGTGATAGTAAAATCTATCGGCGAGGACGACGTGACGGTTGATTTTAACCACCCTTACGCAGGCAAAGATTTGGAGTTTAAGGTTCAAATTTTCGACAAACGTGACGCTACGGAGGACGAGATAGCTACGGGCATGGTAGCCGGCGCTCACACATGTGGATGCGGCGGGCACGATCATGACCATCATCACGGCGAGGGCGGTTGCTGCGGCGGCCACGGCCATCATGAGCACAAAGAAGGCGGTTGCTGCGGCGGGCACGGTCATCATCACGATGACGGCGGATGCGGTTGCCACTAAGAGGACCTAGATGAGAGCGGCGTTTATATTCCCGGGACAAGGCTCGCAAAGCATCGGTATGGGTAAGGAAATTTACGAAAATTTCCGCCCGGCCGCCGAGCTTTTACAAAATGCAAGCGATAGCCTAAAAATCGACTTTTCAAATCTGCTTTTCAACGAAAACGACCTCATAAACAGGAGCGAATTTACCCAGCCGGCCATCGTTTTAAACTCGCTTATGTGCTATCTCGCGCTAAAGCAAAGCGTAAATTTAAAGCCTAAATTTGCGCTCGGCCACTCTTTGGGCGAGTTTAGTGCGCTTGCGGTTAGCGGCGCGTTTGATTTTGTTGATGCGCTTAGGATCGTAAATTTACGCGGTAAATTTATGCAAGAGGACTGCGCGGGCAAAGACGTAACGATGAGCGTTATTTTGGGTCTTAGCGACGAGACGGTCGAGCAAATTTGCAAAAACGCTCAGGCGGACGGCCATCAAATTTACGCCGCGAACTACAACTGCGACGGTCAGATCGTGATCGCGGGGCTAAAAGAGGACATCGCCAAATTTGAGTCTGCGTTTAAAGAAGCGGGCGCTAAGCGCGTACTGCCTTTGAATATGTCCGTCATTAGCCACTGCCCGCTTTTAAAGAGCGCTAGCGAGAAGCTAACGGCGCAGCTAGAGCCAGCGTTGGCAGCTAAATTTGACCCGGTCGTTTCAAATGCGTCGGCGAAGGCTTACGGCTCGAAAGACGAAGCGCTAAATTTGCTAAAAGCCCAGCTCGTTAGCCCCGTTTTATACAAACAAAGCATCAAAAGCATCGAAAACGAGGTTGATATTTTCGTGGAGTTCGGCGGTAGCGTGCTAAAAGGCATCAACAAAAAAATCACCGAAAAGCTGACCTTTAGCGTCACCGATCTTAGCAGCCTTGAAGAGCTTTTAAAGGGGCTTAAATGATAGCGATCTTAGGCGCGATGCGCGAGGAGGTTGCTCCTCTGCTCGAGTGCATCAAGGACTACAAAGAGGTTAAACACGCAAATAACGTATTTTACCTCGCAAATTTCGGCGGCAAAGAGCTTGTGATCGCCTACTCAAAGATCGGCAAGGTAAACGCCGCTCTAACCGCAAGTGCGATGATTGAGAAATTCGGCGCCCGGAAGCTACTTTTTACCGGCGTCGCAGGCGCGCTAAATCCAAATTTGAAAATCGGCGATATGCTTTACGCGACTAGTCTAGTGCAGCACGACGTCGATATCACGGCGTTTGGGCACCCGCACGGCTACGTGCCCGAGACCAGTATCTTTATCAAAAGCGACGACGCTCTAAATGCGTTAGCCTCTAGCGTCGCGGCCGAAAAAGGCATCGAGCTAAAAGGCGGCATCATAGCCACGGGCGATCAGTTTATCTGCGATAATGCTAAAAAAGAGTGGCTCAAAGCAACTTTTAAAGCCGATGCGGCCGAGATGGAAGGCGCTAGCGTGGCGCTAGTTTGCGAGAGCCTGGGCGTGCCGTTTTTCGTGCTTCGCGCCATCAGCGACGAGGCGGGCGGTAGCGCGGAGTTTGACTTCGATAAATTTTTACAAGACTCGGCAAACGTCAGCGCGCAGTTCATGCTCGCGATGATCGAGCGACTATGATAGAGCTTAGCAAGCGGCTGCTGCGCCAGGTCGGGCAGACCAACGCCAGATACCGCATGGTGCGCGGCGGGGATAAAATTTTGCTCGGTCTTAGCGGCGGTAAGGACAGCCTCGCGCTCGCGCACGTGCTAAAACACATGCAAAATGTTACGCCCGAAAAATTTGAGTTTAAGGCCGTGACGCTAAGCTACGGCATGGGCGAGGACTACGCCTATCTCACGCGCCACTGCGCCGAGCACGGCATCGAGCACGACGTGATCGACAGCTCGATCTTTGAGATATCTAAGGACAAGATCCGCAAAAATTCTAGCTTTTGCAGCTTTTTCTCGCGTATGAGGCGCGGCTATCTCTACACCTACGCGCTCGAACACGGCTTTAACAAGCTCGCCATCGCCCACCACCTCGACGACGCGGTCGAGAGCTTTTTTATGAATTTTACTTATAACGGCGCGCTGCGAACGCTTGCTCCCAAATACATCGCGGCAAACGGTATCGAGGTTATCAGGCCGTTTATATTCGTGCGCGAAAGGCAGCTGCGCGAAAACGCCGTGCAAAACGGACTTACGGTTATCGGCGACGAGGCGTGTCCGGCGATGCGATTTGACGTCAAGATGCCTCACGCTAGAGCCGAAACTAAGGAGCTTTTGGCAAATTTAGAAAAGCAAAATCCAAAGCTTTTCGTCTCGCTAAAGGCCGCTTTTGAAAACATCCACAGCGATACGTTTTTCGCCGCCGGGGCGCAAAATTTGACCGACGAGGAGTGAGCACTCGTCAAATTTAGCTTAAATTTGACCGCTCTTTCGGTCAAATTTGACTTTTGTCGGTCGGTTATCTCCTTGCTCCTACCGCATCATAAGCGATCCATCATCGTCGCTCTGCGGCATTTTTACTACTTAATTTTTGGATTAGTTTATTGGATATTAGCTTTTCTTTGTCTTGACTACTTATATTGGCGTCGATATAGATTACCTTTGCGGGGTTGTTTTTGTGCGCTTCTAAAAACTGCCGTACATATTCCCCTCTTTTTTCTTCATTTGCCCATTTTACAAAAGATTCGGTATCTTTAAACGTAGAATTTTCATCTGAACAATGTTGCTTATAGTAGTCTATCTCTTTATCAAATTCTTCTATCATTTTCGGGTCTATCGGCTTTGGTTTGTATTGTAAAAGACCGTCTTCATATAGTAGCGAATAAGGAGCATATTTGTATTTATCATACTTTTTCTTTATCTTTTCTTCGGCCTCTTCGTCTCTGCCTTGATTCATTTTATAGATGTATTTTTCCTTGTCTTCAACTGCTCACTTGTGTCTTATATAGCATTTTTTATACGCCTCTTTCAACTCCTCACTCGTAGGTTGCCCCGAAACATTGTTGTCTAGGAGTAAATTTAGCATAGGTTCGTAGTTTGGTATTATGCTCAGCCTGCCAAAGCAGTCAAATTCCTCATATCTTTGGGCTTTAAATTTGCATTCTGACTTATAGCCCAGCTCAAAAAACATTTTTGAAATTTCCAGTAGATTGTTAGCTATGGCGTAGCCGAAGGGATCTGCCGCATCCTTTGAGTCCGTATCGGCGAAATCAAAATTTATATGCACGTCGTCTTTATCTACGACTATGCTATTTATCAGAGAATATATAGCATGGTTTTGATAAAACTGCACGGCTTTGACCTCCTCAAGCCTGACCCCGCTATCAAGCAACAGCTTAACGGTCTTTGTGGAGTTGTTTTCGATGGCGTAGGCCAGGGGCGAGAGTTTGTAGCTATCTCGCGCATGAGCGTCCGCGCCCATATCTATAAGTCTTTTTGCCGTGGCTTCGTCGCCATAAAAGCTAGCGTACATCAGCGGCGTCGTGTTTGCCTTCATCTTTACGTCGGCACTAAGCCCGTTTCTTGTCATAAAATTTAAAATCTTATCCGTATCTTTTAGCCTCAGCAAATTTCTTAAAGCGTTAAGGGTGGCGTTGTTTTCCTCGTATTCGTCTATATCCCAGTATCTAAAAGTAAAGTCGTCTATCTCCTCTTGCGTTACGTATTTGGCTAGCTCGGAGTTTGGGTCTATTTTAGTATCAGGAGTGACGGTAAAATGCGTAGGGCGAGATAGCTTTTCGTAAATAAAATTTACGAAAACGACGAGGAAAATAGCGGCAAAGCCGAGTGCGAATCTTTTTAAATTTATCCCTTAAATCAAAATTGCGAAATATTAGCCAAAACTCGGTAAAGAGGCGGTAAATTTGATGAAATTTGAGCCGATAAATTTGGATATCGGGAGTAGGGCGCGGCGAGATCCGTCCGCATAAAATTTGAGCGGGTTAAATTTGAAAGCAAATTCGGGCGAGTCAAATTTGAAACGGTAAATTTGATCAAAATCCCTGAAGCAAAACCGAGTAGAGCGCGTCTATCTCGTCATCGTCAAGCAGCAGCGTAGAGCGCTCGCTAAAGAGCATTTTTATCTTTTCTATCTCAAAACCCTTTTGCGCGGCGCAGTGCTCGTGAGCGGGCAAGAAGCTCCTGGCTAGCGCAACTCTATCCTCCACTGGCTCATCGCAGATAAAGCAAAAAAGCTCGTCGTGCAGCCTGCCCTCGGCCTCTAAAATGCGCACGTAGCTCTCGATAAGTAGGCGTTTGGGAGCGCCCCTGTCAAAGCGCGAGGCGCAAAGCTCAAGCTCCCGAAAATACACCTCGTCTATCTGCTCGACGTCTCGCAGGTGCGCGTAGAGTAGGCGCATAAACTGCTGCCACGCGAGTAGCCGCTCGCGCGAGAGTAGCCAGCGGTAGCCTAGGTGCAGGACGCTGCGCAGGTGCGGGAGGAAGTTTTCGCCGCCTTCGAGCTCGAAGTCGATCTTGTAGCCTTGCAGGACGTTTGAGTGGCGCGCGCCGTAGAAGCGGTAGGATTTGACTAGCAGCGAGGGCGTGAGGATGTAGACGAGTAGGTCCTCGTCGCGCACTTTTTGCGTGTGCAGGATGTAGCCTTGCATGGTTAGAAAAAGGCTTGGATTTTTTGGCGCAGGGTTTCCGGCTCGGCGATATGGTTTATCTCGTCGCGAAAGGCGCTGGCGCCGTCTATGCCTTTGGAGTAGCGGTGTAGGTGCTTGCGAAATATCGCCGCTCCGTGCTCGCCGTAGTGCTCGATCATCGCGTCAAAATGCGCCAAGATGATCGCCTTTTTCGTCGCCGCGTCGATGCTGCCGCCCGTCTTTATCTCGTGGAAAACCCACGGCTTGCCGATGCAGGAGCGTCCTATCATTAGCGCGTCGGCGTTGGTTAAATTTAGCACGTCGGCCGCATTTTCGGGCGAGATGTCGCCGTTTGCGATGACGGGGATGGTTACTGCTTCTTTAGCTCGGCCGATCGCGGCGTAGTCTACCGTAGCTGTGTAGCCGCCCGCTCTCGTGCGTCCGTGAAATGCGATGTAGTCAGCTCCGGCGTCCTGCGCGGCGAGGGCTAAAATTTCGGGTATTTTTTCATCAAAGCCTAGGCGCAATTTGACGCTAGTCATTTGCTTATTTGAGGTTTTTTTGATGGTTTCTACGATGCGTTTTAGGTTCGAGATATCTTTTAGCAGAGCAGAGCCCGCAGACTGTTTGACGACCTTTGGCACGGGGCAACCGCAGTTTAGATCGATACCGTCGATGCCTTCGATACCGTTTAAAATCTCCACCGCTTTTTTGACGATGTCCGCGTCGCTGCCTGCGATCTGCACGATATAGGGCATTTCAAGCGGTGATTTTTTGAGCATCTCAAGAGTTTTGCTGCCTTCATAGACTAGGGCGTTTGCGCTAATCATCTCGCTTACGGTCACGTCGCAGCCAAACTGCTTGACCACGCTTCTAAGCGGCAGGTCCGAAAAGCCCGCGAGCGGAGCTAGAAAAAGCGGCTTTTTTGAAAAATCTATCAGCAATGCGCGTGCTTGAAAAATAGATCGGTCGGGACGTTTTTGCCGTTTTGTCTGAGATATAGCAAAGTGCGGAAATTTTGATATTCGCCGGCTTCAAGGCCTGATAAAACCTCCTGCGCGCGCTCGAGCATCTCAAACTCAAACAGCAGATAAACGTAGGCTTCCTGCGCCTCTTGACGTTCGTTTTTGAGGCGCTCGAATATGCTAATGACGGCGTCCGGAGCGATTTTGCTTTTTAGCGTCGCGGCGCTGATACCAAAGCTGTCTTTTGAAATTTTATCCGAATTTAACAGCTCCAAAATCTCGTCGTTGCTCAATTTTATCTCGTCTTTGGCAAAGCGGGCGATTAGTGTCATGATCTCTTTTTCGTCCAGATCTGGAGCAAATTTTTTGATATCGGCGAGCGAGCCTAAATTTATTAGCTTTTGCCTTGCTTCGCGGACTATTTCGCCCTGATCGCCCATAGGTTTTTTAAGCGTTTCTAGATAGTATCCGTCCAAATTTGCTATTTTGTTTAGCTCGTTTTTGATAAAGAGCGGATTGTCCTTAGGTAGCTTAAATTTCTTTAGGTCGGCGACTTCGCCGTTTTTGACCGCGCGCATTATATCTAGGGCGTTTTGTAGCTCCTCGCCCTCGATATTTGCGTCTTTGTATCTATCCCACGGCGAGAGGATTCTAGCTATCTGAGACGGGATTTTATAAAAGTTCGTTTTAAAGTCTTTGTTCGTATCTAGGCCGAGTAAAATTTCTTTGCCGAGCTCTCTGTAAAATTTCTCATCATGCGAAATTTTGCGTTTAAAGGCGTAAAATTTAAATCCGTGATAGGCCATGTGAAGCACGCAAAATAGCGTCAAAATCGCAGGCGGCAGTATCATCCAAACTGCGACGGGTAAATTTAGCGCATACTCGATGTCGCTGCCAAAAAGGGCAAATTTAAGATGAAGCTCGTAAGAGCCGTCATTGAAAAGATAAACGATCGCGCCGACTACGACCAGGTAAAGCACGGCGTAGACTATAAAACGTTTGATTTGCATGGCGTACCCCTATTTTGCGGTTTTTTCCACTATCTCACGGCAGGTGATGCAGTATTTTGCGTGCGGTTTGACGCGCAAACGCGCCAGCCCGATATCCTCCTCACACATCTCGCAGATGCCGTAGGTTTTGTCGGCGATCTTTCGCAGCGAGACATCGATCTCGGCTAGTTCTTGTCTTTGTTGAGCGCTGATTGATTGCTCGATGAGCTGATCGGCGTTTACGGAGGCGATATCAAACTCGTCGCTGACGCCGCTTTGGCGTAGCCCTGCCATCTCGTTTGACGAGTCTAAAATATTTTTAGTTATCTGTGCTTTTCGCTCCAGTAAAAGTGCCTTAAACTGCTCCAGGTCGCTTTTGCGCATTTTTTTCCTTTATTTGTGATATGGGTGGTTCGCGTTTATGCAAAGAGCTCTGAAAATCTGCTCATGAAGCATAAGTTTGGCGATCTTGTGCGCCATTGTCATGCGGCTTAGGCTAACGACGGCGTCGGTTTTTTGTTTAAAATTTTGGCTCAGCCCGTAAGCTCCGCCGATAAAAAACGAAATTTGAGCCTTATCCGAGATGAGTTTAGCAAACTCTTCGCTGTTAAATTCGCGGCCCGCTTCGTCAAGTGCCACGCAAAAGCCGTTTAAATTTGGCTCGTAAGCCTCGTCATAGGCTTTTAGCGCCTCTTCTCGCCCCTTACTTTGGGCTTTAGCGATCTTGTCGTTAAAGATGACGACGTCTGAAATTTTAGCGAACTTAGACGACATCTTCGCATACTCTTTGATCTCGTTTTCAAAATTTTCACGTTTTGACTTTTGGATACAAAACACGGAAATTTCCAAATTTATTCCTCGTCGTCCAAGTTTTGAGTGCTCGGCTGCTTGGCGGCGTAGGCCGGGTTGTTTGAGAGTAGCCTTATCATATCGCTTAAAAACTGCTTATGCTCTTTGCGCTCGACTATGGCGTCTATTAGGCCGTGCTCTAGCAAAAACTCCGATCTTTGAAAGCCCTCAGGCAGATCGGCTCCGATGGTTTGCTTGATAACGCGCTGTCCGGCAAATCCGATGAGAGCGCCGGGCTCTGCGATGATGACGTCGCCCAGCCACGCGAAAGACGCGCTCACGCCGCCCATCGTAGGATCGGTTAGGACCGAGATATAGGGCACCTTAGCCTCGTCAAGTAGCTTTAGCGCGGCAGAGGTCTTTGACATCTGCATCAGCGAAAACGTACTTTCCTGCATCCTCGCTCCGCCCGAAGCCGAAACGATGATGAGGGGCTGCTTTTTATCGAGCGATCTTTTTACGGCGCGCACGATCTTTTCGCCCTCGACCGAGCCTAAAGACCCGCCCATAAAGCTAAAATCAAAAACCGCCAGCTGTACGTTCATATCGTCTATCTTGGCCTCGCCGCAGATCACGGCCGAGCTTCTGCCCGTTTTTTCCTCGTTTTCGCTTATGCGTTTTTTATACGATTTTTTATCGACGAATTTGATCGGATCGACGGGCTTTAGCTTGGTGTCAAGCTCGACGAAACTACCTTCGTCACAGATCATCGCTATCCTCTTGTCGGCGGCTAATCTCATGTGAAAACCGCACTTTGGACAGACGTTAAAATTTGCCTCGACCTCTTTGTAATACATCAGCGAATGACAGCTGTCGCATTTGACCCAGTGCGCCGGAGCCTCGCTAGGAGCGGATTGTTGCTTTCTTGTTTTGGAAAAAATATCTAAAAAGCTCATGGTTCCTACTTTTTAAAAAATTTAGGGATTATAGCCAAAGTTAGCTTATGTTTTGCTAGTCGGGTGTTAAATTTACGCTGCGCGCTTTGGGGAGTAGGCGGGCAGAATCGCCGAAATTTGCATCGCCTTTTTTTGTGCTTTTTGGGGGAAATTTAAATTTATGCGGAGGTGGTTTGTAAATTTGAGGTTAAATTTGAGAAATTTGACTGTAGCGCGTTTAAGCTTTGCGATATAAATTTAAAGCACTCAAATTTGTAAAATTTAACCCAAAATTTGACGAGGTATTAGCTTAAATTTAAGCCTTTAAATTTGTAGCTTACCACTCGATATAGGTTTTTGCCTTTTTTATATTCGCGATTTTTATTTTTAAAATTTGACCTTCGCTCTCAAACGAGATCTCATCGTCGTCGGCGGATATGATTTTGCCTTTTAGCTTTTTATTTTCGCCGTCTACTTCGGCTGAGATTTTAGCTAGTTCTCCGATACTTGAGATAAAATGACTCGGTTTTTCTAGCTTTCGCTCAAGTCCGGGCGAGCTAACCTCTAGCACGTAGTCTCCGCTAAGCGGCGGCTCGACGTCAAATATCGGCGAGAGTAGGCGCGAGACCTTTTCGCAGTCGTCTAAATTTACGCCGCCGGGCTTTGCGATGTAGATCCTATAAATGGCTCTGCCGTTTTCGTTTGCGACCTCGACGTCGTAGAGCTGCACGCCGCACTGCGAGATCAGATTTTCAAGATTTTGCATTTTTGTTTAGATCCTCTGAGATTTTTTCAAACAAATCATCCATGTGGTTTTGGTACTCGAGTCTGTCGTCAAATTTAAAGTGAAAATTCGGCGCTCTATACCAGCCCTCAGCCGCCATGCAGTGGTTTTGCAGGTGCTTTGATACGCGCTTTAGGCGGTCTAGTATATAGGCCTGCTCGCGTTCGTCAAACATCATTTTATCTAGATAAACGAACGCGTCGTACCTGCCTTTTTTACACTCGACGTCAGTCACGCAAAGCCCGCGTAAAAGCTCATCTTCAAGCGTAGATAGAGCCTCAGGTAGAAGCTCTTTTAGTACGCTTTGCGTGCGCAGGCGTTTTATCTCCGAGGGGTTCATAGGCTAGCTTGCTCCTCTACCTCTTTAAAGCTCTCGATGTAGTCGCCCTCTCTGATGTCGTTATAGCCGTCTATGCCCACGCCGCACTCAAAGCCGCGCGCTACCTCTCTCACGTCGTCTTTGAAGCGTTTTAGCGAGCTTACCGTACCCTCGTGTACGACCACGCCGTTTCTGATCAGGCGGATTTTCGCGCCGCGGTTTATCGTGCCCTCGGTTACCATGCAGCCTGCGATCGCGCCTACTTTAGGGACGTTGATGACCTGGCGTACTTGCGCTTGACCGAGCTGCTCCTCGTGGATGACAGGCGACATTAAGCCGCTTAGGATCGCCTTGACGTCGTCGATCAGGTTATAGATGACGTTATAGGTTTTGATTTCGACGCCGCTTTCTTTGGCTTTTTCTTTCACTTCGCCCGTCGGCCTGATGTTAAAGCCTAAAATCACGGAGTTTTCGCTCGCTCTGGCTAGCTCTACGTCGCTTTGTGTGATGCCGCCCACGCCTGAGTGGATGATATTTACTTTTATCTCGTCGTTGCGAAGTTTTTCTAGGCTTGCCTTGATAGCTTCTAGCGAGCCGCCCACGTCGGCTTTTACGATAACCGGGAGCGATTTTAGCTCACCCTCGGCGATCTTTTCGCTAAGCTCTTCTAGGCTTACTTTTGTTGTTTTGCTAAGCTCTTTTTGGCGCAAGTATTCAGCCTTTTTCTGTGCGTATTCGCGGGCTTCTTTGTCGGTTTTAACGCTTATTAGCGTTTCGCCGGCTTCCGGAATCTCGCTAAGGCCCATTATCACGCCGCATTCGCCCGGTTTTATCTCTTTTAAAATTTTGCCCTGATCGTCGGTTATGCTTCTTATTTTGCCGTATGCAACGCCTGCAACCACGATATCGCCGACTTTTAGAGTGCCGTTTTCTACGATAACCGTAGCTACCGGACCGCGGCCTTTTTGCTGCGAACTTTCTATTATGGCTGCTTTTGCGTTTGCCTTTGCGTTTGCTTTTAGTTCTAAAATTTCAGCCTGCAAGAGCACGATTTCAAGTAGATCGTCTATGCCCATACCCATCTTTGCGGAGATCGGTACGAACTCGTACGTGCCGCCCCAGTCGGTAGATAGGATATCCAGCTCGGCTAGTTCGCTTTTTACTTTGTCAGGGTTTGCGGCCTCTTTATCCATCTTGTTTATCGCGATGATAATCGGTACGCCGGCGGCTTTTGCGTGACTAACGGCCTCTTTGGTCTGCGGTTTTACGCCGTCGTCGGCTGCGACCACGATGATAACGATATCGGTGATCTTGGCCCCTCTAGCGCGCATAGCCGTGAAAGCTTCGTGGCCCGGAGTGTCGATAAAGGTAATGTTTTTACCGTTTTTATTTACCATATAGGCGCCCACGTGTTGCGTGATGCCACCCGCTTCGCCCGCTGCCACGCGAGAGTTTCTGATGTAGTCTAGTAGCGAGGTTTTACCGTGATCGACGTGACCCATGATGGTGATAACGGGAGCGCGGACAGTCAAATTTGCATCATCCAGCTGTTCCTCTTCTTCGTCGTAGGCCTTAACGTAGTCAAACGCTTCTTGCGTATCGACGATATTTACCTCGATACCGAACTCATCGGCTAAAATCTCTATCGCATCCTCGTCTAGGAAGTCGTTTTTGGTCGTCATCATGCCTAGCATAAAGAGCTTGCCGATGATTTCGCTCGGTTGCTTGTTGATCTTGTCGGCAAATTCGTAAAGACGGATCTCTTTTGGCATCTCGACGTAGGTTACCGCCTCTCCGTTATGGTCGGCTCGTTGCGATTTTTTATGTTTTTTACGAGGCCTGCGCGCAGTACCTTGCTCTAGAAACGAACTTACCGATGTATTTAGTACCGGTTTGTAGTTGGTATTTGCAGGTTGTCTTGTTTTTTGAGGCTCCGGAGTTTGAGTTCGCACTGAAAAATCAGGCAATATAACCACGTCCTCATCATCTATCACGATGTCTGCCATATCGCGGTCGCCGAGCAGATCCATCTTTGTTGCGCCGTCTTTTTTAGTTGCGATGACCGATTTTTTCTCTTTTTTCTTTTTGCGCTCGATCTTTTCGTCGCTAAATTTAAATATACTTTCCAAATTTAGTGCCGGCGCAGACTCCTTTCTCTCGCTTGCTCGAGGTGCGGGCTGCTCGTCTTTTTTCTTTTTTACGATGACTAGACCGCGCCTTTTTTGCAGACTAACGTCGGCTAAGCTCTCTTTTGGATGGACCGGCTCGGCGGCAGGCTGGGTCTTTGGCTCCTCTTTTGGTGCTACTTGCGTTTTTGGCTCCGGTGCTTTTTCTGCCGGTTTTTGAGTGACTGTTTTTTGTTCTTTTTCGGATTTTTCGTCGTTTTTTGTTTCTACTTTTTCTTTAGGCAAAGGCTTTTCTTCTTTTGCGGCGCTTGGTTTTTTTGCCTCTTTAGGTTTGCTTTCTTTTTCCTCTTTGCCCTCTTTGGTTTCCGCCTTTTTGACGGTCGGTTTTTTCTTTTCCGGTTTTTTCTTGAGAGCTTCGGGGATCTCGCCGGTTTGGATGTAGGTGTATAGCGCCTCCGCTTCTTCAGGACTAACGCCGCTCGAGTGCGTTTTGACCTTTAGCCCAAGCTCAATAGCCTTTTCTAAAACCTCTTTGCTATTGTAGCCGAGCTCATTTGCTATCTCTGAAATTCGAACAGTCCCCATTTAAGAGTATCTCCTTTAAATTTTGCCCGTTTTGTAGCGTCGCTATAAAGCTGCCTGCGACTCTTCCGAGCGATTTTCTTAAAATTTTCTCGTCTTTTTTTAGACATTCCTCGCAAAGATAAAAGCTGCGTCCGTTTCCGTTTCCGAAAAATAGCGAAGAATTTATCAGTCTGTATCTACGCAAAATTTGCTGTTCAAAGCGCTTTTTGCAGACCACGCACGTCCTGATAGGGATAAATTTTTGAGCCATTATTATAACTTCTTTTAGCTTTTTTTTAGCTTTGTAGGATTTTTATCCCGTCGTTGTCGAAATTAAAAATTTCAACCCGAAAGCTCTTAAATTTATCTTGCAGTTTTTGTTTTAAATTTGCCGCATCGCCAGCGTAAACGATATTTAAAAAGCTCGATCCGCTGCCTGAAAGCGTGCTTAAAAGTGCGCCGTTTTCGTAGGCTATCTTGCGCACTTCAAAGAGCTCGGGTAGGCTTTGCATGCGGATTTGCTCGTGCATGACGTCTTTTGCCGCCGTTCTTAAAAGCTCGTAATTTTCGCTAAAAAAACAAGCCGTGAGAAATGCGGCGTGAGAGAGGTTGCTAACGCACTCGCCCATAGTGAAATTTTTAGGTAGCTTGGCGCGAGATTCGTTCGTGCTCATCGGCTTATCCGGGATCACGACGACGGCTTTGATATCGGTGCTTAAAGGTTTTTTTAGAGATTTTACCTTGCCGTTTTCAACGACGGAGCTAACAAAACCGCCAAGCGTCGCCGGAGCGATGTTGTCGGGGTGGTTTTCGTAAACTAGCGCCTGGTTTAAAATCGCGCTTTTATCCGCCTTAAATCCAGCTGCCGCATAAGCCGCCGCGATGGCTGAAGTGATGACTGCAGAAGAGCTTCCGAGTCCGCGAGAAAACGGGATTTGATTGGTAAAAATCATGCGAAAAGTATCTTTTTTGTCCGTTAGTTTGACGTAAATTTCATTGAAAATAGATAAAAAAATGTTGTTTTTTTTAAGAAGCGCGTTGTCTTTGCCTTCGCCCAAAATGCTCACGGAGGCGAAATTCGCCCTCGTTATCTCGACTGTGTTGTGTAACTCTAGGGCAAGTCCTAGGGCGTCAAAACCGGGGCCAATGTTTGCGCTCGTGGCTGGAACTAAAATTTGCAAAAAATCTCCTAAACGGCTTGTATAACGTAATTTGGTAGAGTATCTAAATTTAGATTTAAAACGGCTAAATTTTGCGGTAAGCCAAATTCGCCCGCTTGCGCTTTTTGTAGTTTTATGCCATTGGGCGTATCTACAAAGCTTAAGTTTTTATTCGCCCGTATCGGCGCGCCGCTGTTTAGCTCAAAGCCGCTAACCGCGTAAAATTCGCACTCTTTTACGATGCTAATCGTCTTTAAAACGACGTAGGCGACTTTCACGCCCATAAAGCTTCCCGGGCCGTTTGCGTAGATAATTTTTTGCAGATTAAATTTGCCGCCGTTTAAAATCTCGTCCATTATTTTTACGAGAGAGACGTCAGATTTTTCTTCGCTAGAAATTTGCTCTATAAGCTCGCCATTTTCGTCATAAATGCCGATGATTAGCGGCGAGCTAAGAGCGATAACTAAAATTTGGATATTTTTTATGCAAATACCTTTTGGTACTCGCGCGCGAAATCGCCTTTTAGCGTGACGATTTCGTAGTTTTTATCGTCGCTTAGGATGGCTAGCGTTAGCTCGTGGTTTAGCTCGTGGCTACCCGCAAAGCTAGTATAATCAGCCATCAAAGGCGCGCC